>DATAEJ010000013.1:0-89692 GCA_036258095.1 Candidatus Angelobacter sp.
CGTTCTCCACTCTGGCGACCAGGTTTCAACCGAAGCCGCCGGCGCAGTTCCGGTAAAACAAGAAATCGCCTGGAGCCAGAACGTCGATCAACACTTGGCTCTGCTGGCCGAGTTTGCCCATCTTCAGAACAAGCTCGCAACCGTGCAGCTGCCGGGGTTGCGCTACCAGAGCAAGCTGCTTCCGTTGCTGCCTCAGGACACAACCTTCTATGTCGCCATTCCCAACCTGGGTGACGCCGTTCAGCAGGGTAATCAGCTCTTCCAGCAGGAGTTGCAGGAGAGCCCGATACTCAAAGAATGGTGGGACCACGTTCAGTCGGGAAAAGGGAAGTCCGAATACTCCCGCCTGATTGATTACGTTCACCAGTTGAGCCAGTACGTCGGGGACGAGATCGTCTTTTCAGTGGCCCTCGATAGCCATAACGCATCTCCCCTTGCAGTAGCCCAGGTTCAGCGGCCCGGCTTGAAGCAGTTCATCGAGCAGGAAGCAGCCAGCGAAGGTCAGGGCGAGCACATCCACGTGTTCGATGAAACAGAAATTGCTTCAGCCTCACCGCAGACGAAGCCGCAGGCGAAGTCGCAGCCGAAGCATGACCAGCTTCTCGTTCTCGTCCGGCCGGATTTCGTGGCTGCCAGCGTCGATCTCGGCGCCTTGCAGCGTTTCAACTCGGCTGTGCAGCAGGGAAGCGGCGGCTTTGCGGCGACCGGCTTCGGACAGCGCATGTCCGCAGCGTACCAGCAGGGCGCCGGGTTCCTGATCGGAGCAAACCTCCAGACCATGGCTGCTCATCATGCGGCCATGCACGGGGCGACGCCGCAAAATGATCACTTCCAGCGCACCGGAATGGCCGATGTCCAGTACCTGGTTGCTGAACGCAAAGACATCTCCGGCCAGGTTCTCAATCAGGCTCAGCTGACCTTCAACGGCCCGCGTCGCGGCATGGCGTCCTGGCTCGCCGCGCCGGCACCCATTGGTGGACTCGATTTTATTTCGAAAGACGCATCCGCAGCCGGTGCGTTCGTGAGCAAGAGCCCCTCGCAGATGCTGGATGACATCCTGGGCATCGCAGGTGAACACGGACAGGCAGAGATTGCGAAGGGCGAATCGGAACTCAACATCCGCTTCCGTGAAGATCTTGCTGACACCCTGGGTGGCGAACTCACCTTCGCACTCGATGGCCCAATCCTTCCCACACCTTCGTGGAAGCTGGTTTTGGAAGTGCCCAATCCTGGCCGCCTGCAATCAACATTGCAGCAATTGATGGCGGACGTGAACCGTCACGCGAAAGACAGCTCGCACCATGTCACTCAAAGTCAGGAAACGGTGAATGGCATCACCTTCTACACCATCCACTTTGTCGACGCCGCCAAGCCCGCCGAGATCGACTATGCCTTTGTCGATGGCTACATGATCGTGGCGCCGACTCGTGCGCTGGTCATGAATGCCATCTCCGTTCACCAGGATGGAAATTCGCTGGCGAAGTCCGCGGCATTCCGCAGCCTGCTTCCGCAGGATCAGCACACGGATGTTTCAGCCGTGCTGTACCAGAACTTGGCCCCTGTAGTTGGCCCGGTGATGCAGCAGCTCACTCCACAGCAGCTTTCATCCTTGCAGCAGCTTGCAGCGGAGAGCAAACCGAGCGTAGTGTGCGCTTATGGCGATCGCGACGCGATCCGCGTGGCCAGCAACAGCCGCTTCTTCGGGCTGGACCTGAACACCATGACTCTGTCCACGCTGCTCAGCATGACTCAACCTGGAGGCGCCCGAGCGCACTCCAGATAACCTGAACTAAGGGGAATAATGCCGCCCGTAATCGAACTCGATAACCTGCAGGTACAGCTGGGCACCCGGATCATCCTTGACCGGCTCACCGGCTCTCTTTCCGGACGGTGCATTGGTTTGCTGGGGCCCAACGGCTCCGGCAAATCTACCCTGATCAACACGCTGCTCGGGTTTTACAAACCGCTGGCCGGCTCCGTCAGGATATTCGGCCAGGACGTTCAGCAGCATCTTCGCGATCTGCGGGCTCGCATTGGCTACATGCCAGAAAGCGACGCCTTTATCGCAGACATGAGCGGGGTTCGCTTCGTGCGCTACATGGCAGAGTTGTCCGGGCTCCCTCCCGACATAGCCATGGAACGGGCGCACGAAGCGTTCTTTTATGTCGGTCTCGGCGAGGCTCGTTATCGCAAAGTCGGAACGTATTCGCTCGGAATGAAGCAGCTCGCCAAGCTCGCTCAGGCCATCGCTCACGGCCCGCAGCTGATCATGCTCGACGAGCCGACGAACGGCCTCGACCCTGAAGCTCGCCAGCGCATGCTGCAACTCGTGCGCGAGATCCGTGACACCGGCGAAGTTACCGTGCTCATCTCGTCTCACCTGCTCCGCGACATCGAAGAATGCTGTGACGAAGTAATCATTCTGAAGCAGGGCCGCATTGCCGCGCTCTGCAACCTCGAAGAAGAACGCAAGGCCAATCTCAAATTCCTCGAAATGGAGGTCAGCAACGAAAACGGGTTCCTCACCGCCGTTCGCGACCTTGGTTGTGAGTGCGCCAGCTTCGGCGCTGGCCGGATCAAGCTTGTGCTCCCAGACAACATCGAGGTCCGCCAGCTTTACCGGATTGCCGGGGAACATTCCGTACAGATTCGTCGTATGAACTACCGTCGGGACTCACTGGAAGACATTTTCCTCAAAGCAATGTCCGGCAAAGCCGCGGAGACCAGGGCACACACCAATGGCCGTCTATAAGCGAACGTACAAGGCATATCGTGGACCGCTAACGCCGGCGTGGTCGCGCTTTTCGGTGCTGTCACGGTATGGCCTCTCCACTCTGTTCACTTCCAGACCCTTCACAGCATATGCGGTGCTCTGCGGTGTGCCTTTTCTGGGTTTTGCCACATTCATCTATGTTGTCCACAACAGCGCGGTACAGGCGCTCTTCAATGTCCAGTTCGGCAAGACTCCGCTGATCAACTCTGCGTTCTTCATGGGGTTTATGGGCGTTCAGGCGTTTATGAGCTTCATTCTGGCCGCATGGGCTGCTCCGCCTGCCATCAGCAAGGACTTCGCCAACAACGCTGTGCAGCTTTATCTCAGCCGGCCTATCTCGCGGGCGGAGTATCTTGTGGGCAAGGTCTCGTCGCTTGCCGGATTGCTCTCGCTCACAACCTGGATTCCCGCACTGGTTCTCTGGGTGATTCAAGCGGAGCTGCAAGGCAATGGCTGGGGATGGGAGAATCTTTGGATTGCCGGTGCAATCATCATTGCCGGGCTGCTATGGATCGCCGTTATCTCCCTTTTGTCCATGGCGATTGCTGTCTGGGTGCGCTGGCGTATCGCCGCCACCGGGCTGCTGATTGCGGTGCTCTTTCTGCTGCCCGGACTCGGCGAAGCCTTTGACCTGGTCTTACGCGCGAACTGGGGCAAGCTGTTGAACCTTCCGCACTTGATGGCGATGATCTGGGCAGAACTCTTCCGCTTGCCGGGACGTGAACGTCACATCGCCGGCTATGACGCTGTGCCGATGTGGTCGGCATGGGCAATGCTGCTGGGAGTCTGCGTTTTCTGTGTCTGGATTCTGCACCAGCGCTTGCAGGCGCGCGAGGTGGAACGCGGATGAGCCCAACCGACAACAAGATCGTTTTCGAAAACGTTTCCAAGTTCTATGGCGAAGTCCTGGGCGTGAACCGCGTCAATCTCTCACTCCCGCCGGGTGTCACCAGCCTGGTAGGACCGAACGGCTCCGGCAAGACGACGCTCATGAACTTGATGACCGGTCTGGTTCGGCCCACGCAGGGAAGCATCACCGTGCTTGGTCTCACTCCCGACCAGCCGGAAGAGTTCTTTCGCCACGTGGGCTACTGCACTCAGTTTGACTCATTCCCGAAAGGCGTAACCGGACACGAGTTCATTTATCAGTCTCTTCGTCTACGCGGACTGGCTGCCGCGCAAGCCAACCAGTTGACGTACGAAGCCATTGAGAGAGTCGGGATGACGGATGCTGCCCATCGCAGAGTGGCGGGATATAGCAAAGGCATGCGCCAGCGCATCCGCCTCGCACAGTCCATCGCGCACCATCCTACTGTGCTTGTTTTGGATGAACCACTCAACGGTCTGGATCCCATGGCGCGTGCAGAAACAATCGCGTTATTTCAAGCTCTCGGCAGGCAGGGACTGCATGTGATCATCTCCAGCCACGTTTTACACGAGGTAGACCGCATATCAGACCAGGTGGTGCTGATGAGTTATGGCTATGTGGTAGCCGAAGGCCAGATTCACGGTGTTCGCAGTGAAGTGAAAGAACATCCCATGCAGATCCTGGTCCGTTGCGATGCGCCCAACCTGCTCGCCTCGCGCCTGTTCTCGCAGGACCATGTCGTGGAGGCCAAGCTGAACAAGGATGGAAAAGGAATCCTGGTCCGCACCCGAGACGCCGATGAGTTCTATCTGCTGCTGAACAAGATCATCGCCGAAGAAGCTATCTCCCTCGAGGCTGTTGCCCCTGCCGATGACGACGTGAACTCGGTTTATCAATACCTGATCGGCAGCGGAGGTGGCACTGTATGAGCACTCTTGCCATAGCGCGCCGCAAATTCAACGACCTGCCCTGGCAGCTTTGGATTGCGCAGGTGCTGGCGATTCTCCGCATCGAGATCAGAAGAAGCCTCTGGATGCGACGCAGTATCTGGATTTACCTCGTGGGCTTTGCGCCTGTTTTGATTCTTGGAATTCATGCGCTGTATAACCCTGGAGGACGCGACTGCACCGTCAGCCAGGACACTGAAGTCCTTGCCACGATTTTCCAGCTCTACTACCTGCGACTCGGAATCTTCTTCGGCTGCATGGGATTATTCACCTGGCTATACCGCGGTGAAGTGGTGGAAAAGACTCTGCACTATTACTTTCTGGCGCCCATGCGTCGTGAGGTCCTGATTGCCGGCAAATTTCTCGCTGGCGTGATTGCCTCGGCTACGATCTTTGGAGTATCGGTGTTTGCCTCCTTCGCCTTCACCTACGCTCACCTGGGGCAGCAAGGCCGCAATTATGTTTTTGCCGGTCCTGGGCTGGGACAACTTGCTGGTTATCTCCTGGTCACATTCCTGGCCTGTCTCGGATACGGTTCCGTATTCCTGGCACTCAGCCTTGTTTTTAAGAATCCGATCCTGCCTGGAGTCTTCGTGCTGCTATGGGAAACGTTCCACAGCGTCCTTCCATCGCTGTTACAGAAGCTCAGCATCACTTTCTACCTGAAACAACTTTGTCCAGTCACGATCCCGCCGGTGGGTGTTATGGCGCTCTTCACGGTGATCCCCGAACCCGTATCGAGGTGGTTTGCCATCCCCGGATTGCTGCTGCTAAGCCTTGCTATCCTCGCCTTCGCATGTTTCAGGATTCGGCGAACGGAAATCAGTTATCTGACCGACTAGCACTCGTGTCACTTGTGAGCGATGTGTCAGGCGATGTAACCTAAGTTCCTGAGGTGCTGCATGTCTTTGCGCCGTCTAGTGTTCTCTGCAAGTGTGGTTCTCATCGCATCTGCCACGTGCCTTTCCCAACCCAATGTTCCAAAGCCGCAATCGGCCCGCCAGGCGCTGATCGAGATGATCACCACCCCGGATTCCATTAACAAGCACCTGACCGAAGAGGTCCGGACGCTGCTTGCAGATCCGAAAAACAAGCAGGTGAACATGTACCTCGCCGGTCTCAGGCAGGCTTCGGGGCAAAAAGCTATTCAGACTTTTGAAGCCGGTGACACGCTGCTCGTGTACCAGGAACCTCGCTCCAACGAGAAGCTGGAAGTGCATATCGAGAGTGACGACTTGAATGGGGAGGAAGAAAATTTCCAGCTCTCAGCACACATGCTCCGCGACGGCAAGGAGGTTCGCCAGGAATGGAGCCTCATCGCCACCGGATTTACTGTGAGCTTGAAAAAAGAGCAGAACGTCTGGCGCCTCAACAAGGTTTCCACCACGTTGCAGTTTCCCATTGGTAGTGCCGAATTCTTGAAAGCGTTGATGAACAGCAAACACGGTGACGGCCAAGCAGGCGGCGGTATGTACACATACAATGCCACTGTCGGGACCGCCACCGCCTCCGCCGCAGCGGCTCCCTCCGTTGCCAGTCCCGCGCTTCCTATCGAACAGGTCCTCATGATGCTTGGCTTTGCCGAGCAGGCTTTCGCGCGGCAGCACCCGGAAGCCGGCTTCACCTGCTCATGGTCTGATCTTCAGGACCCAGCGGTCTCCATGGGACTTGATAAACAGATCACCGCGGGCACATATAACGGCTATCGCCTTTCCCTGAGCTCGTGTGAAGGCCACCCCGCGGGTAGTTTTCGTCTGATCGCTGAGCCTATGGCGGCTCAGGGCAAAGCTTTTTGTGTGGACGCAACCCAGAATGTCCGATCCTCAGAAGATGGTCGTGGTGCTACATGCCTTGTGAATGGCCAAATCGTCAATCGATCTTTCAGTGACGACCTGCATTTCGATTAAGTTACTTTTGCAGGAAAGGGTTGCTCTCTCGCTCTTCACCGATTGTCGTCACTGGGCCGTGTCCGGGCACCACTTGCGTTTCGTCTGGTAGCGCAAGAACCTGGTTGTGCAGAGACCGCATGATCTTCTCAAACGAACCGCCGGGGAGATCTGTTCTGCCGATGCTCCCGGCGAACAGCGTATCTCCCGCAATGAGCGTCGTCTGTTCTGGGAAGTAAAGACAGATACTTCCTTCCGTGTGCCCGGGCGTGTGAATCACGTTGCCGATAATTCCGCCGGCGCTCACCGCCGTGCCTTCGTCGGCTGATTCATCCACTTTCACCTCGCCCGGCGGACGCATGCCGATCCAGGCCGCCTGAATGTCTAGCATTTTGAGCAGAGCCTGATCGTTCTTGTTCAGCAGAATTGGCGCGCCAGTCGCCGCTTTCAGCTTCATCGCTCCGCCCACGTGATCAATGTGGGCGTGCGTGATCACAATCTGCTTCAGCGTCAGCCTTTCGTTTCTCAGGATTGCGAGAATGTCTTCGATCTGGTCACCCGGATCGATGACCATGGCTTCGTGCGTTTGCTCGTCGCCGATGATGGAACAATTGCACTGCAGCGGGCCGACAGCAAGGATCTTGTGAATCATAAGAGAATGCTACTAGCTCCTGGCTGCTGGCCGCTAGCTTTGCATGAGACTGCCAACAATGCGAACGCCCTCCGATTCGGAGGGCGTTTCAAACTAGACGCGTCGTTGAGAGCTCGATGCTTACTTCTGCGCTGGTGCTACCGGGGTCTTAACGTTCTGCATGATGGAATTGACCCCGGCTTTGCGGCTGGCAAAGATCGTGAGCGAAATCGAGGTCAGCATGAAGATGATGGCGCACCAGGTGGTCAGGCGAGACAGAGCAGTGGCCGCTCCACGGGGGCCGAAAGCTGTCTGGCTGCCCATGCCGCCGAACGTGGCGGCGATATCCGCGCTCTTCCCGTGCTGCAGGAGCACCACTACGATGAGGACGGCGCAAACAATAACGTGGATCACGGTGATTAAAGCTGTAAGCATTTCTTGTGCTGGATTCCTTTTGCAAATTATGGTGCGGAAGGGGGGATTTGAACCCCCACGCCTCTCGGCGCCACCCCCTCAAGATGGTGTGTCTGCCAGTTCCACCACTTCCGCACTGGTACGGCCAGTAACTCCCAATTTGCGCTTGATGACGCTGAATCGGAGAGGAGGAAATCTCATTATAACAAATTCTAAGCTGCGGACGGCCGAAGGGTTTCCTTCCCGAACTTTGCTCTTGCTTACCTTGTCCTCTCTGTGGATGATTTGTCCAACTAGTGTAGCGACTGTGATTGCTCAGAGCCTTACAGCCGACCCCCTTTATTGCAAGTTATAGGACTGCATTGTGCCGGAAGCCAAGCCCAGTCTAGAGCAGCTCCGCGACCAGCTCCGCCAGGCAGAAGCTGCTGGAGACCCGTGGAAGCAGGGAATTGTCCTCAATAATCTGGGTAGCCACTTCAAGGAAAAGCGCGAGACCGCCAATGCCCTGCAATACTTCCACAAAGCGCTTGAATTTTTCACGGCACTCGACGATGCCGAAAAGAAAGGCACAGTTCTAGTCAATCTAGGAGGCACTTTCCTTGATGCGCGCGATCCCCAGCGAGCTTTGGAGATGTTTGCCATGGCCCTGGGTACCTACGGCGCGCTGAACCATACCTTCGGCCAGGGAGTCGCACTCAACAACATGGGCGGCGTTCATCTTGGCCAGAAAGCGTACGAAGAAGCCCGCAATCAGTTTGTGCTCGCGGCATCTTTCTTCCGCTCGGCCAATGCGCTCTCGTGGGAAGCTCAGGCATTCGAGAACCTTGCGGCGGCAGAAGCGGGCATGGGAAATACGAAATCTGCCATCGAGAGCTATGCGCGTGCGCTCGAGATCTGGCAGAAGCAGGACCAGTTCGATCGCCAGGCGCTGATCTTGAACCGAATTGCGTCGCTGCACGTCAACCTGGGCGACAGCCGCAGGGCGCTCGAACTTCACGGTCGCGCACTTGCGCTTGCGCAGAAAGCAGACAACATCGCCGTGGCTGCCGCCTCTCACTCCAGCCTGGGCCGGCTCTATTTTGAAGCTCGCAATTTCAATGCTGCCCGAACCGAGTTTCAGGCTGCGCTCATCTCGTACGAAGAGCTTGGCGACAAACGCGGGCAAGCGCAGGTGCTGCTGAGCCTTGCGCGGCTCGACATCGCTTCCGGACAGGAGCTCGCTGCACTGGCGGCGAAACTTTTCCGCGAAGCGGGAGATAAGGCAGGCGAACAGGCGGCATCCGCGCTTCTGCCGTCCGATCCTGTACCGTCCCGTCCGGCTCAGAAGGATAAATCAGCCTGATATGCGCCAAGTTCGGCCACGCCGGAATTCTTAAAAAATCTAATCTTCTGCCAATCCTCATCTAATTCGGGCTCAATGAGAATAGGGTTGCAGGCGCAGCGGGCGCGATGGAGCTGCCATGAAAAGATTTGCCAACGTTCAGGAAGCGCTGGAGTTCGCGGCCACCAACCGCATCAATCTCAAGTTTCCCTTCAGTTGCCGGTGCAACGGCTTTACCCTCAAAGTCCTCTCGCCCGACCTCGCCCGTACGGTAGATCGAGATCGACCCACCCTGGTGGTTTCCCGGAACTCCGTCGGAACGCTGGAACTCGGGTACGTGGTCAGCATACAGGCGTTACAGCCGATTCTACGTAGCCTTTCCGGACCCGAGGCACGTTACAGTCTGGTTCGCGGCAGGGAAGAGGTGACTGTCCTGCGCGATCAGCAACTTGGCGAGACCCAGCGCTTCACGTTTCCGATGGCGCGGAAAAACCCTGAACTGGCTGATCAGGCTGGGGATTTTGTTTTGTTGCTTTCGCGGCCACAAGGCAACGACTGGCATCGCTTCTGGCTGCCGGTGGAAACTCGGCTGCTTCATTCATCGCTGGCCTGTGCTTAGGGGCGGAGCTCCTGATCTTCTGCTAACTCGGTCTAGTAGCGCACAATCGCCGCAAATGACTTGGGATCCAGGCTGGCGCCGCCCACGAGAGCTCCATCAATCTCCGGATGTGTCATCAGCGCCTTGGCATTATCCGGTTTAACGCTGCCTCCATAGAGGATCCTCATCTTTGCTGCGATTTCGTCTCCGAATGCTTCTGCCGCTTCAGCGCGTATCACCCGGTGCGCGTCTCCTGCCAGCTCAGGAGTGGCCGTTTTTCCGGTGCCAATCGCCCAAACCGGCTCATAGGCGATGATGATGGTATGAGCTGACTCTCCCGCAATCCTCCGAAAGGCCACACTGCATTGCCGCCGGAGAACATCTTCCGTCAGCCCTGCCTCGCGCTCCTGGATCACCTCACCCACGCAGACAATCGGCTTCAGGCCGACAACCAGCGCTGCTCTGAGCTTCAAGTTGACGGTGTCATCGGTTTCACCGAAATACTGCCGCCGCTCGGAGTGGCCGATGATCACGTGCGTGCACCCGGCAGCTTGCAGCATTTGACCGGAAACAGCTCCCGTGAAAGCGCCTTCTTTTTCCCAGTGCATGTCCTGGCCACCCACCTCAAAGCTGCTATTCTTTACCGCTTCCACCACGGCTGGAATGCACACGAAAGGCGGGCAGAAGACGATCTCATCACGCGTGTGTGCGCCGACCTCGGCCTGGAAGGGCGGAACGAAATCTCTTGCCAATGGCGGCGTCTTGTACATCTTCCAGTTTGCGGCGATTACCTTCTTTCGCATCAATTCGCCTCTGATGTGATTTTCAGATGGGAGTAGTTCTGCCGCAGCTTGTTCATGGCCGCGGCATACGCCTTATGTGTTCTTGGATCAAACAACACAAACCGGACCAGCACCAACGAACGAGGCGACTGGAGAAGATCAGCTACGGTCCTTACCGCAACTTGCGCCGCAAGATCCACCGGATATCCAAATGCTCCTGTAGAAACCGAAGGAAAACTAAGACTTGTGCAATTCAGCCGGAGAGCTTCTCCAATTGAATTGCAATAGGAGCTCTCGAGGATCTGTGGTTCGTTGCGCTCACCGCCATACCACACCGGCCCAACGGTGTGGATCACGTAACGGACTTTCAGGTTACCTGCCCGGGTTGCGACTGCTTGTCCCGCGGGCAGGGGGCCGCGCTGATCGTGGATTTTCCGGCACTCATCCAGCAACGTCGGACCGGCTGCCGCATGGATCGCACCGTCAACTCCACCGCCGCCGAGCAGGGAAGAATTGGCGGCGTTCACAATTGCGTCAGTAGTCTCATGCACGATATTGCCTAGAACCAGCTCCATTCGGGCGGCTTCGCCGATCAGATAATGTGCTGGCTCGTTCATCCGATTACTTTTCTGACAACGCTTCTACGCCGGGCAGCTTCTTGCCTTCCAGGAATTCCAGCGAGGCGCCTCCACCGGTGGAAATGTGGCTGATTTTGTCAGCCACTCCTGACTGATGGACCGCAGCTACTGAATCGCCGCCTCCAACGATCGAAATTGACTTGCTATTCGCGGCGATTGCTTCGGCAATCTTCATTGTGCCTTTGGCAAACAGCGGTGTTTCAAACACCCCCATCGGCCCGTTCCACACAATCGTCTTTGCTCCAGCAATCTCCTTGGAGAAGGCAGTAATGGTTTCAGGCCCGATATCCAGACCCATCTGGCCGTCCGGAATGCCAGCGTCAGTGGTTACAACCTGTGTCTTGGCGGCGCCGTCGATCTTTTCTGCGGTCACATGGTCAGCCGGGAGCAACAGTCGAACATTCCGCTTCTTTGCTTCCTCTAGCAGTTCCTTCGCGAGCTCAACCTTGTCCCCTTCCACCAGCGACTTACCCGTTTTCCTGCCTTGCGCCTTCAGGAACGTGTAAGCCATGGCTCCGCCGATCAAGAGTGCGTCGACTTTAGTGAGGAGGTTGCGTATCACGTCAATCTTGTCGGAAACCTTCGCACCGCCAATGATCGCCACGAAGGGCTTTTCTGGATTGCTGGTCGCCTTGCCGAGATACTCAAGCTCTTTTTGCATCAGCAGCCCAGCTGCCGACCGGCTTACAAATTTCGTAATACCGGCCGTAGACGCGTGAGCCCGATGAGCAGAGCCAAAGGCATCGTTGACATAAACATCTGCCAGGCTCGCCAGCGCGCGAGAGAACTTCTCGTCATTGGCCTCTTCTTCGGCGTGGAATCGCAGGTTCTCAAGCAGGAGCGTCTGGCCTTTCTCGAGCCGCGACGCCATCTCTTCCGCAGCCAGACCTATGCAATCCGGGGCAAACCCTACATTGCAGCTGCGGCCAAGCTCCTGATCCAACAGCATGCGCAATCGCTCCGCCGCTGGCTTAAGACTCATTTTCGCCACTGGCCTGCCTTTGGGACGGCCGAGGTGCGAAGCCAGGATCAGCCGTGCGCCCTTACGCAACGCATACTCAATCGTCGGCAGCGTCTCACGAATGCGCGTGTCGTCCGTCACTCGTCCATCTTCCGAAAGAGGGACATTGAAGTCCACACGCACGAAAACCCGCTGGCCGTCCAGATTGAGGTCTTGAATCGATAGCTTGGCCATATCTCACCCGTTCTTCCGGCTTACAGCCCTTTTTTCGCGATGAACTCAATCAAGTCACGTACCCGGCATGAATAACCCCATTCATTGTCGTACCAGGCAATTACCTTCACGCAGTTGCCGGCCACAACGCGGGTCAGCGGGGAATCAACAATTGACGAGCGGTCGTCACCGCGATAATCCATGGAAACGAGCTCTTCGGTCTCGTACCCAAGTATTCCTTTCATGGGACCGTTGGCGGCCGCCTGCAACGCTCTATTGACCTCTTCTGCCGTCGTGCCTTTTTCCACGAAGGCCACCAGATCAACCACGGAAACGTTCGGGGTCGGAACGCGCATGGCGAAGCCGTCCAACTTCCCTTTGAGGTCAGGGATCACCAGATGTAGAGCCTTCGCTGCGCCGGTGGAGGTCGGAATCATGGAGATGGCTGCGGCGCGGGCCCGGCGAAGGTCCTTGTGCGGAAAATCAAGAATCACCTGATCATTCGTGTAGGAATGGATCGTGGTCATGGTCCCGCTCTGAATCTTGAAAGTGTCGTGGATGACCTTCGCTACCGGCGCCAGGCAGTTCGTGGTACAGGAAGCATTGGAGATGATGTGGTGCTTGGTGGGATCGTATTTGTTTTCGTTCACACCCAGTACGATCGTTATATCTTCATTCTTTGCCGGCGCGGAAATGATGACCTTCTTCACCGGGCCGCGCAGGTGTGCCTTGGCCTTTTCTGCTTCGGTGAACTTACCGGTTGACTCGATCACCACCTGTGCGCCCACGCTTTCCCAGTTCAGCGCGGCTGGGTCTTTCTCTGAAAAAACCTTGATCGCCTTGCCATTGATGGTGATGGAATCACCGCTGGCTTTTATATCGTGCTTAAGATTGCCAAGAATCGAATCATACTTGAGCAGGTGCGCCAGCGTTGCCGGACTGGTAAGGTCGTTGACCGCGACGAATTCGAAATTCGGATTGTCGATTGCCGTACGCAGCACGTTGCGGCCGATGCGGCCAAAGCCGTTGATACCTACTTTGATTGCCATCGTTCCTCCAAAAAATCCTGAATTGATGTTCGGGGGCTTTTTCCGCGCAAAGGTTGCCTGTGAGTCTCATGCCAGGGAACAAACTAATCAGGTTAGCAGAGAGAATCTTGCACGGGCAAACGCGTTGCGCTTCGGTTCGGCTCTTAGCTGAGCATGAAATGGAGTGCGGGCGCTCTCCCGTTGCGTCTATAGCGCGGAACACGACCGGCCGGTTTTAACGGTAAGGCACAACTGGTCGGGACGGGCCGCAACTCGGGCCCGTCCCGAAAACAGGCAGGCAGCGCCTTTGGATCTGGCTACTCCGCGCGCAACGCTTCCACCGCGTTCACGCGCGCAGCACGAGCAGCTGGAAGCATTGAGGCGACAATAGCAACGATCATCAGCAGCGCGGCTGATACGATGATGGGCAATGCGCCCGGCATTCTGAGGTCTGCGAAATACCTGGCGCCTACGCGTGCCATGGCGAAACCGAGGGCCGCGCCGGCCAGGACACCGAGAGAGGCCATCACGGCACCCTGTGCGATCACACCCTGAAGCAGCTGCCGTGGCTGCGATCCCAGCGCCAACCGGATTCCAAATTCACGCGTGCGTGCGCTGACTGAGAACGCCAGCACTCCGGCGACACCGACCACGGCAATCGCAAGAGCAACCGCGGCGAACACGCCGAATACCACCGAGTTCAGGCGATCGGGCGTGAGCACCTGGGTGCGGACGTCCTTGAGCGTAGCAGCGTGTTCAACCGGTTGATCCGTGGAGAGCTCGCGGATGATGTGCGTGGCCGGCGTGATCAGAGCGTTAGGATCGCCGCTGGTGTGAATGAAGAGATCGGCGCCGAACATGGGGCCATCTTCAAACGTGTTGTAAACCGTGAGTGTAGGCCGCGGAATAATGTGCTCGTCATCGATATCGGGAGTGACGCCAATGATGCGGTGCGGCGACTTGACACGTGCCTTTTCCGCGCCATCTCCGGAAATGAACTCGAGAACGGGATCGCTCCAGTAAATATGGTGGCCCACGGCATCCCCCTTGGGGAACATGGTTCGGGCCAGCGATTGACTCACGATGACCACAGGTTCCGATGTTTTGGTATCACGAGCGTCGAAATCACGTCCGTCGAGGATAGGAACTCCCAATGACGCAAAGAATCCCGGGGAAATGGTGCGCCACCGGGCGCGCGGATCCTCGACGCCTGCTTGATGAGGATGGCCATCCCCGGCAAACTGCAGGCCGAAACTCCGGCCATCACGCCAGGGAACCACATTGCCGAAGGACACTGAATTGACGCTGGGTAGAGCGCTGATGCGCCGCATCGCCTCCTTGTAGAACTCGAGGACTTGTTCTTGTGATTTGCCGTAGGACATCGGCGGAACACTGATGGAGAGTACGCGTTCTGTGTCCAGCCCGGTCTGCGCCCGGCGCAGCTCAATCAGCGTCATAACCAGGCTGCTGGATCCTGCGAGAAGCACGAAGGAGAGAGCGATCTGCGTGACCGCGAAGATACGCTGCCGCCGCGTGGTGCTGCCGGTAATCCGCACGCCGCCCGTGGCCAAACTCAGCCCGTGGGTATTATCGCCCGAGGGCAGCCGCGGAACAAAGGCCAGGACCACCGCAGCCACGATCGCCAGTCCCGCCCCGACCCACAGCATGCTGGAATCGACAGTCAGATCCAGGGCGCGCACCGAGAAACGCGAGGCATAGCGCGCCAGAACCGTGACCAGTGGCTGCGCGCTGAGTACGCCCAGCGCAGCACCCGCTCCACAGATGATCAGGCTTTCCGCCAGCAGCATGCGGCGCAGAGCGCCTCGGTTTGCGCCCAAGGCGGTGCGGATGGCCAGCTCATTTTCCCGCTGAACGGTCCGCGCCAGAATCAGGTTGGCAACGTTGCAGCAGGCGATGATGAACAGCAATCCTGAAGCCGCGAGCAGCACCAGGAGAATGGTCCTGGCGCCGGAGGTGACTTCATCCCGAAACGGCTTCACTCCTATCTGGAAGTTCGCTTGTTTTGAATACGCTTCAGGATACTTCTGAATCATGGCCGAGTGCGCCGTGCGCAACTCCGTGCGCGCCTGGTCGACGCTGGCTCCGGGGGCCAGCCGGCCAAACAGTTCGGTCATCCGGTGGACACGCCCCGTCACCATAGTGGCGGAAAGATGGTGCGGACTCGTGACAATGTTGGAGATGATCTCCGTCTCTTGCGGGTAGGGCACGCACGGTTCGAGCACGCCAATGATCGTCGCCGTGCGATCGCCAATGCTGCCCAGGCGGACTTGTTTGCCGATCACGTTGGGATCGCGATTGAGACTGTTGTTCCAGAACCGATAGGTGAGAACTACCACGCCGGCGGCATTCGGGCCATCGTCTTGCGGGCCGATAAGACGTCCCAGCACGGGATGCAAACCCATGACTTCAAAAAAGGTTCCACTAACGACGCCACCTTGAATGGTACGCGGTTCACCCAGCCCCACCATGGTGAAGCCCATCGCGGAAAAGTCGCCGAACGAACCAACACTCTTCACGCTACCCTTCAGGTCCTGGAGCTCGGGCACAGAAAAGGTGGTGTTTTCCTCGTCCAGTCCAGGAGCGCTCTGGCGGACATAGATCAGCCGGGCTTCGTCACGATTGACCAGTGGCTTGAGAAGTACGCCACGCACCAGCGTGAAGATGGCGGAGTTGGCGCCGATGCCCAGCGCCAGCGTGAGTATCACGGTAACTGCCAAGCCGGGAGTCCGACGCAAAGAATGGACCGCAACTCTCAAATCGCGCACGAATGCCATGTTCGGTTACCTCCAACACTTTGGCAATGCTAGCACCATAGCTGGCAATGCGAAACCTTGCATCTCCAGCGATTTAGCAACTGACGCGGCACAACGCGTGCTGGATCAGCTGGTTTAAGTTAAGCTGCCCCGAGGTCATCGCGGCGGCGTGTCAGGTAAGCGGTCTCGGCGATATTGCCCGCCAGTTCAATGGCTTTGTCATACGCCGCACGCGATTTCTGACTCAATCCCAGCCGGCGCAGCAGTTCGGCGCGGGTTGCATGGTAAGCGTGATAGCCAGCCAGCCTGTCGTCAAGACCGTCGACTGTCGCCAGCGCCACCTCCGGACCGTCAACCTCGGCCACCGCGACGGCCCGGTTCAAGGCGATCACCGGCGAAGGGTCGAGGCGGACGAGTTGGTCATAGAGTGCGACGACCTGCGACCAGTCGGTATCCCGTACATGTTTGGCGGAGGTATGCACGGCGTTGATCGCCGCCAGAATTTGGTAGCGACCGGGAGCGGCGTCGGCAGCCAGGCGCTCGCAGACCAGTTGATGCCCCTCGGCGATCAGCGCTGCATTCCATGCCCCTCGGTCCTGCTCGCCGAGCGGTACCAGTTCGCCGCTCGCCGAAACCCGGGCCGTGCGGCGCGCCTCCGTGAGAAGCATCAGAGCCAGCAGGCCGGTCACCTCACCGTCGTCGGGCAAAAGGGCGCGGATGAGCCGAGTAAGGCGGATCGCTTCACCGGTCAGGCCAGGACGTATGGGGTCCTGGTCCGGGCCACTCGCCAGGTAGCCCTCGTTGAAGACGAGGAAGAAAACAGCCAGTACTCCGGAAACTCGTGCCGGAAGCTCCTCCGCCGACGGCGTGCGATAAGGGATACGAGCCACCCGGATCTTTGCCTTCGCGCGCGTGATCCGTTGCCCCATGGTGGTTTCCTGCACCAGAAAGGCACGGGCGATCTCAGCCATGGTTAGCCCGCCGACCATGCGCAGCGTCAGCGCCACACGTGCCTCCATCGAGAGCGCGGGATGACAGCAGGTGAAAATCAGCCGGAGCCGCTCATCCTCGATGGCCTCGAGAGGCTCGGACTGATCATTGCTGTACAAAATCTGAGCCTCCTTCTGCTTGTCGTCGCGCTTGTTCTCACGGCGAATCCGGTCGATAGCTTTGCGCTTGGCCGTGGTGGTCAGCCATGCGCCGGGATTTGCCGGTACGCCGTCCACCGGCCACCTCACAATGGCGGTCGCAAACGCTTCGGCCGACGCTTCCTCGGCCATGTCGAGGTTACCGAAACGTTTGGCCATCGCGGCGACCACGCGTGCCCACTCCTCGCGGTGAGCCTGCGTGATGGCTTCCTCAATCTCGATCACGCTGGGCCGGTTAGGAATGGCCGCACCTCCACCTTGCGATTGCACGCCTGCGACCCATCGGCAGCGAGTTTGAGCGCGACGTCGAGGTCAGGCGCCTCGATGATCCATAAACCGGCGATGTACTCCTTTGATTCCAGGAATGGCCCGTCAGTGAGCACCGCTTCGCCACCTCGGTTGTCGATCACAGTGGCCGTGCTGGGCGTCCCGAGGCCGCCGGCGAAGACCCAGTGACCGTTAGCTTGGAGCCGCGCGTTGAACACGTCTATGGCAGCCATCTCGGCCGGCGTGGCGAGGCCGGCGTTGTTGTCTATCACGGAAACCAGGTACTTCATCTCGGATCTTCTCCTCTGTTGGGCGCTCACCCTTACGACGAACAGATCGGCCCCAATCCGACAACCGCTTCCGGCACTTTTTTGATCAGATAATGGCTCTTCTAATTATGCGCTCAGGCGGAAAACCTATTAGCACCCTCACGATGAGCAAACGCCCCCTTGTTAAGTTGGCGGAGCAGGCACAAAAATGCCGCGGTCCTGGCCGCGGCATTGGATTGAGAGATCGAGAATTTTGGTTACTTGGGCGTCTGGCTGGTCTTCACGGCTTCCCGCTCTTGTGTGTTCGTTTGGGCCGGTCGGGTCCCAGTGGCCGCCTTATTCCTTGTTCATAAGGAGGTTCGTTTTCCTGCAATACGAATCTCTTCCTCATTGTCTTGGAAATGGGGCGCCGGCGCTCTTTGCGTCATGTGTGTTTGGGGAGGTGCGGCCTTCGCATCGCCTGCGTGGCAGTGTTCTTTGTGCCTGCCTGCAAGTCATGCGAGGCAACGGCCTCCGCTTGACCATTAACCTTCACTTGAATGTGCTCGACGTGCTGGATCGTTTCTCTCGGACTGAACCTTGGATGTGGGCAGGAACGCTCAAGCCGGGCACACCCGAATCCGAAAGAAACGCCGGCAGTCGTCTTTGCACCGGACTGCTGTGCGTGCACCTTTGACCTCACCACAGCAGCAGGGACTCCTGCCTGGACTCTGAGTGGCTTGGGGGAGGGTAGCGGGCCGGAATTATAGCAACTTTGCTTTCAGACGCAACAAAGAAATGCACAAAATTCGCAACAAAGTGTGCGGGAAGAGCTCTTACCTGAGATTAAAGCGAAGATGGGACGAATAAATGAGCGCGACCGGGTTGCTTGCCCGGGCCGCGCTCTGTGGTTTCGGTTTACTTGGCCTTGGTTTTGAATTCCTCAACCGGGCTCTTCGCCTCTGTCCCGGTATCCTCACCGTGGGCGGAATCTGCCACAAAGTAGTACGTCGTATTGGGTTTTAGATTGTTGACCCGCACACGATGGTTCTGAGCGGACGCGCCTTCCTTGTCCGAATACGGTGACTGCGCGGTCTGGGTCAAGCTGTTCCGGTCTGTGCCGTACCGGATAACTGAGCCGCTGGCAGCATTCGTGGTCCACGCGATCACTGCCCAATTAGGGCCGGTGCCTTCCACTTTGGGACCGTTGGTGATGCGAACTGGTCCCTCACGCTTTTCTCCGGCTTCGCCATGCCCACCCCCGTGTGCGCTGGAGGAATTTCCTTTCGTCGTAAAGGTACCCTCTGCGCTGCCGGCCTCCGTTCCGGTACCTTCGCCCTGTCCGGAGTTGACCCGGAAATAGTAGGTCGCACCTGGCTTCAAGTTCTTCAGGTGAACGCGATGGTTCTGCGCTGATGTCTTGTCATTATCCGCGTAGGGGGACTCAGCCGTCTGGCTCAGGTTATCTTTGTCAGTTCCGTAATGGACGACTGAGCTGCCGCCGGTATTTGTAGTCCATGCGATCACGGCGGTGGAATCGCCCACGCCTTCCACGACTGGGCCTTTCACGATACGTTCAGCCTCGGCGTGCTTATGCTCAGCTGCGGGCTTCTTTTGTGCAATAACGGCAATCGAAAGCACGATCGCCAATGCTAGTGGAGTCCACTTGCGATTCATGTAACTTCTCCAGGGTCCCAAAGAAAATGACGAGGCGGCGTATCGCTTAAGATGCAAATAGCTGGCCTTTGAGCAGCCCTCCATGTGCATTGGAACCGCGGCAACGCAGAGAGTGGCGCGTATGGCACCATTGCTTGCAAGTTGTTCATTCCCTGTGTTACACACGAGTCATGCGCAACTGGATGCGCGAGCGCATGAGGCGCCGTAAAAAGAAACAGGAAAACGAAGCCGAAGCCACCGGAAGAGTAGGCCAGCAGAAGCCTCCGGTCGATGAACATCATCCCGAGCCGCTGGTTCCGTCCTACGGTGAAGACCCGGAGGATTCGGCCGCGAGCGACTCGTCGGCCGCTATTGAGGACGTTGCGCCACCTCAGGAACGAGTGGAGACGGAAGTTCAACCCGAGTCACCCTCGGTGCCGCCTCCCGAGCAGCGGCCCGTCCAGGCCGGGAAGAGCGCACGTCCGCCCAAGGGTGTGGTTGTTCTTGCCATCGGTTTACCCGGCTCGGGTAAGACAACGTGGTTCAAGCGCCGCGGCGTTACTCCGCTTTCAAGCGACATGCTGCGCTCGATTCTCTTCGATGACATCACTGAGCAGCGCTACCAGGGGTTGGTTTTTTCGACTCTCCGATCGCTTCTTCGCGCCCGCCTGATTGCTCGTATGCCCTGGAACTATGTGGACGCCAGCAATCTTTCGTCACACGAGCGACGGCAGTGGATCAAGATGGCTAAAGGCTTTGGTTATGAAGTTCACGCCGTGTTCTTTGATGTCCCACTTGAGGTTTGTTTGGAGCGCAATCGCAAACGGGAGCGTCAGGTGAAGGAAGAGGTAGTTCAGCGCATGGCTGCGAAGCTCAAAGCACCGGTTTTTGACGAAGGCTTCAGCAAGATCACGGTGGTGCGGGTCAAAAAACAGGAACCATCGCAGGAATAGGCCGGCTCACTCCCGAACCAGATAGAGCAATCCGAAGATATACATCCACAGCGCACCCATAAAATGCCAGTACAGGCTCGTGATTTCAACCACCACCAGGCGGGACTCAAACTTCCGTCTTGTGTATGCCCACGCGGCAGCACAAAGTAGCGCAACCAGCCCGACGATCAAGTGCAATGCGTGGCCCGCCGTCAGGATGTAAAAAAACGATCTGTTCGGATTGGAACCTTCGTACAGCCCAACATCGCGGAAGTGGTTCCAAACCACCACCTGACCTGCGAGGAACAAGAATCCCAGCAGTACCGTGAAACCCAGCCATGGCACCTCACGCTTGTCGCGAGGGGCTTCCACGCCGAGCATGTGGAATTCTGACTTCTTGCGTAGCGATCGCCGCGTCAACTCCAGCGTTGCACTGCTGCCCAGGAGCACCAGAGAATTCAACCACAATTGGCCGTATGGCAGGTTCAGCGGCCGCCAATCACTCACAGTTACGTGATGTGCCGGATCGTAAACGCCGCCGCTGCTGTGTCGCCAGAGCACGAGTCCGCTTAGCGCGATGAAAATCGTGCTTACCGAGATGATGCAAAAGAACATTGCTATCCGGCCACGCTGGAGCCTGCTGGTTCGCGACGGCCACGGATCACGATGGCCGTTGTCGCCGTCGTCGCCCCCGCCGAAGCCGCGCCGGAATGGGATCTTGCCCGGTCCGCCGCCGCCAAGCCTGGGTTTTTCCTCTGCCTTGCGTCGGACGTCAACCTGTTCGCGGGTGATTGGCATAACACATCAGATGGATTTTCCAGCTTCACCGCTGTCCGGCGCATTCTGCATCACGAAATCCGCAGCCTGACTGGGAAGGCTGTACTCATAGGCACCATGGTGAACTGCTGGGCTTTCATTCCCGAATCCAGAGACCGGCGCGGGTGAGGGAAGTGTCCACTCCAGGCTGGTGCAATCCCAGGGATTAGCCACGCTGTGTTGGCCTTTGAACATGCTGCGGAAGAAGTTCCAGAGGAACACCGCTTGACCGGCAATGGTGACGATGGCGGCCAGCGTAATGAAGCGCTGCAGGGGGACCATGGCTGCCACGTATTGTACGCCGTTTAATTCCGAGTAGCGTCGAGGATGGCCCGCCGCTCCCAGCAAGTGCATGGGGACGAAAATCGCGTAGGCACCTAGAAAGGTGATCCAGAAGTGAATGGCTCCGAGTCGCTCGCTCATCATGCGACCGAACATCTTGGGAAACCAGAAATGCGTGGCGGCAAAGATGGCAAAGAGTCCCGCCATGGCCATGATCAGGTGGAAATGCGCAACCACAAAGTACGTGTCGTGCAGATAGATATCGAGAGCCGGTTGCGCGAGAAGCGGCCCAGTGAGCCCACCTGTAATGAACAGTGAAACGAATCCAATCGAAAACAGCAGAGGCGTGGTGAAGCGGATTTTCCCGCCGTAAATTGTCCCTAGCCAATTAAAGACCTTGATGGCCGAGGGAACCGCAATCGCAGTGGTGAGTCCGGAAAAGGCCATTCCTGTATACGGATTCATTCCACTCACGAACATATGATGGCCCCAGACCATAAAGCCCATTGCGCCAATCGCGATCGTCGCTCCGACCATGGCTTTGTAGCCAAAAACCGGTTTTCGCGAGAAGGTGGAGAGCAGGTGGGATGTCACTCCCATTCCCGGAAGAATGGCGATGTAAACCTCCGGGTGTCCAAAAAACCAGAACAGGTGCTGCCACATCAGCGGCGATCCGCCCTGATGATCGATGACTGGTTTGCCGCTCACAATCAGGCCTGCAGGCACAAAGAAGTTCGTACCGGCGTGACGATCCATCAAGAGCATGACCGCCGCAACCAGCAGGATGCCGAAAGCCAGCAGAACCAGGATTGAGGTGATGAACCAGGTCCAACAGGTAAGGGGTAAGCGCATCCACGTCATGCCTGGTGCGCGGCAACTCACCGTGGTAATCAAAAAATTCGCCGCACTCATCAGTGTGCCCAGACAAAACAGCCCGATACTGATCAGCCACAAATCAGTCCCGAGCCCCTGCCCCGGGCCAGAAGCGGCGATCGCGCTCAGCGGCGGGTATTGCGTCCAGCCGGCAAGCGAAGCGCCCCCGGGAGCAAACAAGGCAATCATGAGGACAATAAAGGAAACAAAAGTCGTCCAGAAACCCGCCGCAGTGAGGCGGGGCAAAGCCGTTTCTGACGCCCCGATCTGGAGCGGGAGAAAATACGTTCCAAATCCACTCTGCGGGACCGTTGAGAGAACGAAAAAAACCATCAATGTGCCATGAATCGTGAGATAGCCCAGATACTGCTCGGGCTTGACCTGTCCAATGAGGGGAATCGTCGCATGCGGCCATACCAGGTGAATTCTCATCAGCAAGGAGAGTAAAGTCCCCACCAGAACAGCCATCAACGACAGAAAAAAGTATTGCAGTCCAATGGCTTTGTGATCCGTGCTGAAGATCCAGCGACGCACAAAACTTCGGCTGGAAGCACCAGCACGTATGTCGACGGACGTTGGCGCAGGGTTCGGAGTCACTGGCATCACTCCTGGCTCGAACGCGCCTTCAACCAGGCCGCAAAATCGGCGCCGCTGAGCACGCGTACAAGAGCCCGCATTCGATAGTGGCCGAGCCCGCAAAGCTCAGCGCACGCAATTTCGTAGTTTCCAACTGACGTGGGTCGCAGATGCATTGGGATCACGCTTCCGGGCACGGCGTCTTGCTTGAATCGCATCGCGGGAATAAACAGGCTGTGAATTACATCCTGGGAGCGCAGTTGAAGCAGCACGTCACGGTTGACCGGCAGAACCAGCTGCGCAGACACAATATCGTCCTTGCCGGCCGTATCTTCAGGATCGAGGCCCAACGGATTGCCTTCTTCCGGTGCCGCGAACTTCTGCGCATCCACACGACCCAACTTTCCGTCCGGCCCGGGGTAGCGGAAATACCACTGGAATTGAGCTCCGGTCACCTCAATCTGCAAACTGTCAGACGGCGCGGCATGAAGCCTCAGATTTCGCCACAGGTGGCCACCGCTTGCGTGGAACCAGAAGAACAGGGCGGCGATTGCAATGGTCCATGCAATTTCGAGCCGCCAATCACCTCGACTGAAGCCGCTCGCGCCTTTCCTGCGCCACGCGCGAAGCAGAAACAACACGAGCAGTAACTGCGCGGCAATGAAGAGCGCACCCAAAATCCAGAATGCATGATGGAAATCGTGATCGATAGCGGCCGCATCCGCTGCAACCCCGGCAGGGAACCACCAGGGGTGACTTACAAACAAAAGAATGCAGCCCGCCAGGATCAAAATCAGCGCAAGCAGAAGCGCGATGGCCATCAGTGCCGGGCTGCTCCGTTGTTTACGAGCTTTAGGAACTCTTCATGAACGCGCGGATCAGTGGAAAGTTCCGGGTGAAACGTGGCGGCCATGATCTTACCCTGCCGTACCAGGACCGGATCTCCGTTGTGCACAGCCAGAACCTCCACGTTCTTGCCCGTCGCCACAATCTTGGGAGCACGGATGAACACCATCTCAAGGGGACCGCCCTGAAGTTGGGTTGTGGCTTCATGGATTGAGCTGTCAATCTGCCGCCCGTAAGCATTACGACGAATCCGGATGTCCAGCGCGCCTAGGGATGTTTGCGGTGGGTTCTCGACTTCTTTCGCCAGGAGAATCGCCCCGGCGCAAGTCCCGAGTGTGGGCTTGCTGCGCACGAAGTCACGCAGCTTCTCGAGGAATCCTCTTTCCACAAGGAAGTTAAGGAACGTGCTGGACTCTCCTCCCGGGATCACTATCGCGTCGAGGGTCTCCAGCTGTTCGGGCTTGCGCACCAACGTGACATCCACGCCAAGTTGCTCCAGACGAGCCTTGTGCGCCTCGTAATCACCTTGAATGGCTAGTACCCCTATCTTCATTGATCTTGCCCTGTGCCGAGCGAAGGAACGCCCGTTAGTGGGAATTGCGGTTGGAAGTCATAAGTTGTGATAGGGATCCTCGCTCCGCTCGGGATAGCCCTTACCAGCCCCTGGTCTGCAGCATGTCGGCTTCGGTCATGGCAGCCACCGCGAGACCTTTCATGGCACCGACCAGGTCCTCACTCACCTCAAGCAGCACTTTAGGATCGTCAAAGTGCGTCGTGGCGCGGACGATTGCTCGGGCACGCTTTTCGGCTTCTGTGGGTTCACAGAAATTGACTGAATCTGCCATGAAGATGCCTGAACCGACGAACACCGCTTCAGCCCCGAGCTGGCGAACCAGCGCCGCATCGGCGGGTGTGGCAATGCCTCCGGCGGAAAAGTTGGGCACCGGCAGCTTGCCGGCTTTGGCTACCATCCGCACAAGCTCTACAGGAGCCTGGTGTTCTTTAGCCTGGGAATAAAGCTCTTCTTCAGAAAGCACCGTTAAAACCTTCATTTCTCTGACAATTTGGCGCATATGCTTGACGGCGTGAACCACGTCTCCGGTACCGGCTTCTCCCTTGGTGCGTATCATGGCAGCGCCTTCGGCGATGCGTCTCAGGGCTTCTCCCAGGTTACGTGCGCCGCAAACGAACGGCGTCCTGAACGCGTGCTTGTCGACGTGATGGGCCTCGTCTGCCGGCGTCAGAACTTCGGACTCGTCAATGTAATCGACGCCAAGCTCCTGCAGAATCTGTGCCTCGGCGAAGTGTCCGATACGGCATTTCGCCATCACCGGGATGGAAACGGCCGCCATGATCTCGCGAATCTTCTTGGGAGAAGCCATCCGCGCAACGCCGCCTTGGGCGCGAATCTGCGCCGGTACGCGCTCCAGCGCCATTACCGCTGCAGCGCCTGCCTTTTCCGCGATCTCAGCCTGCTGAGCGTCAGTCACGTCCATGATGACGCCGCCCTTGAGCATCTCTGCCAGGCCGACCTTTAGCCTTAGTCCCGTATTGTTGCCGTTAAGTTCTGCCATGGCGATACTCCTCACCCCGAAGCCCGCAAAAGGCTCTGATTCTGTTGTGTGAACCTACTATTTTAACGCGTTTAGAAGCAGTTCTGGTGCGCAAATTGCTGTCTACGGTTGGATTAGGGCAAAACGCGAGTGGATTCAGAATGTGGCTCAGTCACTGATCTCAAGATGCTCCGCGAATTTCTTTTTCAAATCCACCACCACGAAAACGCCCGTGCTGCGAGCGAGCACCTGACCTTCGTGGTTCAAAATCTCCGCGAAGTTCGTATGCTCGCGCCCGACCACCTGCTTCTCCCCGGCGTTCACGATTAGTTCCTTATCCAGGGGTACGGGCTTCAGATATTCCACATTCATTGATTTCGTGAGAGCCAGCACGTTGCGCAGCTTATTCACCTTGCCCATCGCCTCATCCAGTATGGTGGCGATGATCCCGCCATGAGCGTGGCCAGGAGGCCCTTGATATTTTCGCGACAGAGTGAACCGGCAGAACGCCCGGTGTGCCTCCACTTCAAAGAAGAACTCCAGTTGTAGGCCGTCGGCGTTGTCTTTTCCGCAGGCAAAGCAGTGATTCTGGACAGGATGGTCCTTGCTGTGGGTAACGTGGCCGTGTGCCGGAACAGGTTTTGACATTGTTCGAACTCTGATTCTAGCACTGGGAACTCAGCTCACCTTCCGCGCAAGTCTTTGCGTTCACTGGCTCTTTCTCGCAACCAGCTCGGCCGCGGCTTTTCCAGTTATCGTCTCGTGATAATGCATGACGCGCAGATCGGGAAATGCGCGCAGTAATTCGTTGGCCTGAAGAAGATATCTGGGATCATCGGGACCACCGGGGACCTTCATGCGATCGATGGTGTAGGTCCTATATATCAGCCAGCCGCCTGGTTTCAGCGCAGCGGCGATGGCAGGGAAGAGTTCGCGACGAAGGAAGTAGAAGACCATAATCAGATCAAATTGGGTTCTGCCCAGATTGGTGACGGTATTCAGATCGATCCGCTCAGTTTCCAACTTGCCCGGAAAGTGAGAAGGCGTTGTCATCTTCCCTTTTGCCAATTCCAAGCCAACGTCAGAGATGTCCAACAACCTTACCCGCCAGCCACGTTCAACAAGGAACGACGAATTTCTGCCGGCGCCGCCTGCAAGGTCAAGAGCGCAACCTGGTGAAACGTCTGAGAGAAATTCTTCGTTAGCGCGCTTGAGGAAATCGTCGGGCTCCGTCCATGAATGTGGCGACTCTCGATACTTTGTATCCCACCGTGTTTTCTCTTCGGATTCCATGATGACTGCTTTAAAACCCGCTATTTTCCTGCGTTATACTGACATAAGTGTCTGATCGTCCACAAAACGGGTTCCCGTCAAAGACCTTCTATATTGAGACCTTTGGCTGCCAGATGAACGTCCATGACTCGGAAAAGGTCATCGGCACGCTCATGCGGCAGGGATATCGCAAGGTCGAATCGGTCGAAGAAGCGGACCTTATTTTCTACAACACCTGCTCCATACGCGATAAGGCGGAGCAGAAAGTCTTCCATCGTCTGAACGATTACAAGCGACTGCAGGCGCAGGGCAAGAAGTTTGCCGTCATCGGGTGCGTGGCGCAGCAGGAGGGCGGGAAGATTTTTGAGAAGGCGCCGCACGTTTCCCTGGTTGCCGGTTCGGCTTCGTATCGGGGTCTTCCTCAGATGCTGGTCCAGATTGAAGCAGGGAACCAGCGGGTAACCGGACTGGATGGCCGCCAGACCGAAGAGACATTCGAGACCGAATTCACAGCCCGCAGCAATCCCCATCGCGGATACATCACCATCATTGAAGGCTGTGACAAATTCTGCGCTTACTGCGTGGTGCCCTACACGCGCGGAAAAGAGCGCAGCCGGACCTCTGATTCTGTGCTGGTGGAAGCCCGGCAGATGGCAGACCTGGGCTATACCGATATTCAACTACTCGGGCAAAACGTGAATGCATATCACGATCCGCTGGGCAAAAAGAGTTTTGCGGAATTGCTTTATGCGGTAGGAGAGATCGCTGGCATCCGTCGCGTACGCTTTACCACCTCACACCCACGACACTTCACGCGCGACATCGTGGAAGCAATTGACACGTTGCCAACAATCTGCGACCACATACACCTTCCCGTGCAGAGC
This sequence comes from Candidatus Angelobacter sp., assembly GCA_036258095.1. Lineage (GTDB taxonomy): Bacteria > Acidobacteriota > Terriglobia > Terriglobales > Acidobacteriaceae > Angelobacter. The sequence continues at coordinate 27,188 of DATAEJ010000013.1, forward strand.
GGTTCCTCACGTGTCCTGAACGCCATGAATCGCGAATACACGCGCGAAATGTATCTGGAGAAAATCTCCTGGATAAAGTCGGCAACAAGGCAGATTGCTCTTACCACGGACCTGATCGTCGGCTTCCCGGGAGAGACAGACTCCGAATTTGAAGAAACCATCACCTTGATGCACGAGTGCCAGTTTGATGGTGTCTTCAGCTTTAAGTATTCACCGAGGCCCAACACACCTGCCGTAGGCCTGCCAGACAGCATCCCAGATAAGGAGAAGTCGCGCCGGCTCCAAATCCTCCAGGAGCGTCAGCGGGAGATTCAGAGGGCAAATTACGAGAAGAAGGTTGGCCAGACACTTGAAGTGATGGTTGAAGGATTTAATGAGGCCCGTGGCCAGGTGATCGGACGAACCAGCCAGAACATTACCTTGAACTTCACCGTACCAGATTCAGCCGTTCCGGCAGTCGGCAGTTATGCTAACGTGCTGGTTACGCGCAGTTTTCCCAACAGCCTCGTGGGCGAAATTGTCCGTGAGGCAGTTCCAAGCTAGCGTCAGCGAGCCCGGTGCAAGTCCCGGCATGAGGAGATCGCGATGGAAGTTGAAATGAAAATTCGCGGACTGATGATGGATCCAGTCACGAACATGCCGATTGTGGTACTGAAGGACGTCTCCAGCGACGCCGTGTTGCCGATTTGGGTGGGTGCCTATGAAGCTAATGCTATCGCCCTGGAGATTGAAAAGGTAACCACGCCGCGCCCTATGACCCACGACCTGATCAAGAACCTGATGATGAGCTTTGAGGCGCACGTGCACAAAGTCGTCGTCACTGAGCTCCGCGACGACACTTTCTTTGCCGTGATTTGGATGGAAAAAGAAGGGAAGGTCATCAGTCTGGATTCCCGGCCCTCCGATGCGCTCGCACTCGCGCTCCGGCTTGACTGCCCAATTTACGTCGATGAAGAGGTATTGAAGAGCTCCAAGATTTCCAGCGCCACTTCTTCTGATCGGGTCTCCACGGAAGACTTGCGCAAATGGCTGGAAGGTCTCAACGACGAGGACCTCGGCCGCTACAAAATGTAGAACTCGCATGGTCGATCCCGCCGAACAACTTCAGCGCCTCTACATGGCCGGCTTTGAGCTTGAGACTTTTGAGCGCTTTCCCAAAGCAGTCGGCGTCGTACGCGAAGGCTTCGTTGCATTCCTCGTTCCCGGACCGGACGGCCTGCAGATTCTCGGCAACATAGGCCGTCGCATGGGAGAAAGCCTGGGACCTTTAGTCGAACGCGGTGGACGCCGGGTGTTCGTGCACAAGCAGGAAGAGATTGAGGCTACAGACGCTATGGTGGAAGATCTGGACCGGTTTCGCCGCGATTTGAAAAACCTGTTGCAAGAAACCGATTTAAGCTAACCGTGTGGGAGCAGGCCTTGCTGGATGCGCAATTCACGCCGGGTTTTACTGATTAGACATAATATCTGTTATCAGACGTTGCTGGCACAGAAGAGAATAGCGCAGAGATGCGCGCCGGCTAGTTTGCGTTGAGCACGATCTTTGGCTGGAACAGCGTTCCTGCCACGCGCCGGGCGATGGCCAGCAGTTCCCTCTGGCTGCAAAATACGCGTACGGTTTGCGCCTTGCTGAACTCGGGTAAGTTTACTGCTCCTCCATTCTTGATCCGGCTCACAGTCTCAGGCGGAGCCGTAACCGCTGGAAATTCCGGCAATACCAGGCGCGGATGGATAAGTAGATCATCAATGGCGCCTGCAACTACTGCGGCCCGAACCTCCTCCAGTGAGTGGGCTTCGCTGAGATCGAACTCGCGTACCGTTGTACGCGTCAAAGCTGAAAGGTGCGCGCCCGGACCCAGGAATTGACCCAGATCATGTGCCAGAGATCGTAGGTAGGTTCCGGAGCTCACCCAAGCCTCAAAAGTCGCATTGGGACAGTTAAAGCTCTTTATCGTCAGCTGCTTAACTTCTACTTCTTTGTGTGTCAGTTCAACTTCCTTGCCTTTGCGAGCCAGCTTGTACGCTGGCACGCCTGCAATCTTCTTGGCTGAAAACGGTGGCGGCAGCTGCTGGATGGTTCCGGTGAATTTCGCCGCAGCTGCTCTAATCTGCTCAATGGTGAGCGTCACGGGGTGTTCCGGACCGTTCGGATCGCCTTCGGCATCATAGGTGCCCGTAGTCTGCCCAAAGCGGATTGTCCCTTCATACCTTTTATCGGCCTCGCGATAGAACTGTGCCAGGCGTGTGAAGCGGCCAAGGACGAGAGGCAAAACTCCGGTGGCCATGGGATCAAGAGTGCCCAGGTGCCCCACGGATTTCTCGCCGACGATCTTCCGAACCACGGCTACTGCATCATGCGAGGTGAATCCTTTCGGCTTGTTCAGGATGAGGACGCCGTCCACTTGAGCAAGTTCTCCATATCAAGCATGATAAAGGGCGAGCAGCCAAACGAATGTTCCCCATCCGCGACGACGCTCCGCGCTCGACCACGCCTTTTGTAAATTACTTTCTCATAGCGTTGAACCTGCTGGTCTTTTTCTTCCAATGGAGCCTGGAGCTTTCCAGCGGCCCGCGCTCGCTCGCAGCGTTTGAAATGCAGTTCGCCCTTGTACCGCATCACGTTACCGAGTGGGCCAACGGTATGGTTCCTGCCAGTTATGCCTTTCTCCCGCTGCTCACCTCCATGTTTCTCCACGGCGGGTGGCTGCACGTGATTTTCAACATGTGGGGGCTGGCGATCTTCGGCGACAACGTGGAAGACCGACTGGGACATTTCCCTTACCTTATTTTCTATCTCGCTTGCGGGCTGGGCGCCGGCATTACCCACCTGATGTTCAATTTTGACTCTCGCGTCCCCACCGTCGGAGCCAGCGGGGCCATCGCGGGTGTGATGGGCGCTTACTTCATCTTGTATCCGCGAGCTCGTGTGCTTACCTGGTGGGGATTTTTTGTCTTCTGGCTGCCCGCCTGGCTGGTGCTCGGGTACTGGTTTATCTTGAACGCCCTCAGCGGTGCAGCCTCCAGCCTGACCGTGAGTCGAGGGCCGGTCGGCGGTGTTGCGTTCTGGGCGCATGTGGGCGGCTTCATTACTGGCCTGATCCTGATCAAGGTTCTGCCTACGCGTAAGCAGTACTACTCATTCGACGAATACTAATCACTCGAGCTTCAAGGTATGAGAGTTGCTGTGCTCGGCGAGATTCTGTGGGACATCGTTGGCGACTCGCGCTACCTCGGCGGGGCTCCGCTTAACTTTGCGATGCATCTGCAGGGTCTCGGCCACGAAGCCCTCTTGATCAGTGCACTTGGGGATGATTTGCTCGGCGCGGCTGCGATCAAAGAGATCGAGGCTCGGGGGCTCTCCACCAGGTTCATCCGGCTGGACAACCACCCCACTGGAACCGTGACCGTCCATATGGACGAGCGCGGCGCTCCTGACTACGTTATCCACCGCCCAGCCGCGTATGACTTCCCTGCGCTTTCAGCAGAACGTGAGCATGAACTTTTAACACCTTCGCCCTCCTGGATTTATTTCGGCACCCTGCAGCAGATGAGCTCTAAGGCATTCGATTTGACAATGACGATTCGGGAAAACCTGCCGTACGCGCGGACCTTTTATGACTTGAACCTCCGCCAGGACTCGTACAACACAGAATTACTGAGCACCCTGCTGCGGCAAGCTGATGTTGTGAAGCTCAATGAGCCGGAAGCCGCGGTTCTCGCGAACTTCCTGCAGTTCCCCAGCGCAGGGCTGCAGGAGCTCTGTCGAGCCTTGGCGCACATGTTCACGCTTCAAGCCGTTTGCGTCACCAGAGGCGCCCTTGGCTGCTGCTTGTTGATCGGCGACACCTTTGTGGAAGCGCCCGGATATTGCGTAACTGTTGCCGATACCATTGGCGCGGGAGACGCCTTCGCTGCAGCGTTTCTGCACGGAATGACCGAAGGGTGGCCGCCGCTGCACGTCGCAGACTTCGCCAACCGGCTCGGGGCTGTCGTCGCTTCCCTGCCCGGTGGCGCACCTGCGTGGCAACCTGAGCAGCTCGACCGGTTGGCACATCGGCAGGATGCCCCGTAGAATCCAATCGGTAAAGGAGTCATGGCTGATCCACGTCTTGTGTTCCTGTTCGACGTCGACAACACTCTGCTCGATAATGACCGCATCGCAGCTCACCTGAAGAAGTACCTTGAAGACACCGTCGGGGCGGAGCGACAGCAACGCTACTGGGACATCTTCGAACAGCTTCGCAGCGAACTGGGTTACGCCGATTACCTCGGCGCCTTGCAGCGTTATCGGATCGAACACCCGCGCGACGAGAGCCTGCTCGCCGTTTCGCATTTCATGATCAATTATCCGTTTGCCATCCGTCTGTACCCCGAATCACTGGATGCGGTGGAATACGTAAAGCAATGGGGCACTCCCGTGGTGCTCTCAGATGGCGATGTAGTCTTTCAACCGCTCAAGATCGAGCGCTCCGGGATTGGCGAGACTTTTTCCCGCAACATCCTGATTTACATCCACAAGGAGCGGGAACTGGACGACGTGGAAAAGCGATACCCTGCCGACCACTACGTTCTGATCGACGATAAGCTGAGGATCCTCACAGCGGTCAAGAAGATATGGGGTGACAGGGTCACAACCGTCTTCCCTCGCCAGGGCCACTACGCATTGGACACCACGGCGATTGCCCAGTATCCCAAAGCCGACATCACGATCGAGCGCATCGGCGACCTGATGCAATTGAAGCGGGACGATTTTCTCAGATGTGCGACCTAACTGCGGACGGCTATTCCCTGCACCTCAAACCTCGCGCCGAACAGCAGCTTGCCTGAACCCAGAAATGCGCGTGCGGGATAGTGCTCCTGCTGGAAAAACGTCCGGTAGACCTCGTTGAACTGGCTGAAGAGTGAAACGTCAGAACAAAAGATCTGGATCTGTACCACGTCTTTTATCGTGAGACCGGCAGCTTCCACCGTCTCCTTGAAATCCTGTAGAACCAGCTGGGCTTCTTCTGCAACGGTGGCCGGTGGCTTGTTGGTGCTGGGATCCAGTCCGATCTGTCCGCTGATGTAAAGCGTGTCGCCGGCCCACACAGCGTCACTGAACGGCAGATTGGCTTTCACGGTACTTTCAAGCCTTATGCGTTTGTGACCACCTGCGGCCGCAAGCGCCAGTACCGCCGGACCGAACAGAACAAGAGATGAGATCATGGCAACTCCTGAGGATGAGATGAACGCATGGGAAGAGATGATTGGAGAACTCCGAAAGGCGCATTCTTTATCGGGGCAACTTTAGCGAAGGGCACTTTGGCGTAGCCAGAGCCTTGATCCGGTCGCGCATGGTGACCCTCACGCGGTCCAGTGCCTTGGTATCTTCCAATAGTTGAAATCCCCAATGACCCCCAATTGCGAGAGAGTAAATCTCAAAGGCAAACTGTTCGGGATTCACGCTGGCCTTGAGATGACCTGCCTTTTTTGCTCCCTCGACCGCGCGCGTGAGCACGCCAAGCCATTCCTGCATGGCATTGGCTATGGCATCTCGGACAGGGCCTTTCCGGCTGTCGAACTCGAATGACGCAGCGGCAAAGAAGCATCCGCCTTTAAAGACTTTGCCTTCAACATATTTCACCCAGTGCAGGCAGAGTGCCCAAAGCCGCGGCGCGCCTGCAGGTTCTGAGAGCGCCGGACGAATGACGTGTTCCGTGAAGATCTCGCGCGCCGCGGACACGGTGGCCAGCTGCAGGTCTTCTTTGGAGCCGAAGTGAGCAAAAAGGCCGCTCTTGCTCATCTTCAACTCGTCCGCCAGTCGCCCAATGCTCACTCCTTCCAGACCTTCCACGGACGCGAGATCAACCGCAACGCGGAGAATGCTCTCGCGCGTACGCGCTCCTTTCGGGAGTGCTTCCTTGTCCGGAATGGGGCGGGCGGTAGCCATGGTGCTTAACAAGAAAATAATACTGCGGAAAATAATAGCACGAACGTTCGTTTTTTGTGAGATACTGACACCCTGTTCATGGAGGGTCCCCCGAATGCGCTCTCTGTTGGCTGCTCTTGTCTGGATCGTCCTGAGTTTCAACTCTTCCGCTCGCGCGGAGGATATCCCTCTGCGGACTTGTGACCGCCTTCCGGTCGTTGAAGTAACCATTTCCGGCTCGCAGTTCCTTTTCCTGCTTGATACCGGGGCAACCTCGATGCTCAATCTGAAGTCGTTCTCGCACGGCGACCCGCGCAGGATCGCAGTGACTTCATGGAGTGGCACGGCTGAAACGCGAGCCCAGGACGTTACCATTGGAGATCTGACGATCGGGCAGCACCAGCTCAAGTCACTCAGGCTGCCGGCGGTGGATCTGTCCGCCATCGGCAATGCCTGCGGGCGCCGGATTGACGGCATCCTGGGCGTCGACCTTCTTGCCCGGCTTGGAGCAACTGTGGATGTCCGCAACCGCGTGGCCCACATCGCGCCCGAACCTGAAGAAACCGAATCTCGCATCGCAGAACTCCACCGTGAACTTACGCATTGTGAGGAACTGTTCAACGCCGCAAATGAGCCTGAGTTTGCTCAGTGCCTTGATCCCGACGTCGTGATCTTTACTGCTGGCGGCGATTACTACGGCCGCGAAGCCAGTATGGGTTATTATCGGCAGCGCTACTTCCGGCACGATCCGCGGGCTCACCTGCAAATCACCTCGCGCGGCCAGCATGCAATCGGCGATGCGATTTGGGTTGAGTACGATCTTCGCATTACCCTGGGCACACAAGTGATTCTTGCCCGCGGTACCGCGTTATGCGAAAAGAAGGACGGCCGCTGGCGCATTGTGCACATGAACCACTCCGCTCCTCCTCCGGATGCGTATCAAGCGAAGGAGGACTGACACAGCATGGCCATGACTGCAAAGAAACTGAAGCGCCGTCTGGCGCTGTATCCACCTTATCTTGGTGCAGGAGTCCGCGTGACGCATCTAGCGGATGATTTCAGCGCCATGACGGTGGAAATGCCGCTCCGTTTCTGGAATCGCAATTACGTGGGAACACACTTTGGCGGCTCGCTGTACTCGATGGTCGATCCCCATTTCATGCTGATGTTGATCAACCGGCTCGGTCCGGGCTACATCGTGTGGGACAAGGCAGCGACGATTCGGTTCAAACGACCGGGAAAAGGTCTGGTCAAAGCACAGTTTGAAGTTACCGACGCACGGCTTGCCGAAATCAAAGCAGCAGCGGATCAGCAAGGCAGGATCGAACCGCTCTTTCAGGTCTCGATCACCGACGACAGCGGCCAGGTTGTGGCTGAGGTCGACAAGACGCTCTATGTCCGCAGGAAGGATAACCGGGCTTGAGGGATCCCCGATCCGCAATGAAGAAAGGCCGGGCGCCCTCCGCCCGGCCTTTCTCACACCAGGAGAAAAGTCAGTGCCCAGCCGTACCCGCCACCTGCAGCACCATCTGCGTGCCACTATCCAGCTTGACGGTATGGTCTGCTGAGCTAATGACGGACGCTTGAGTCGCTCCCGTGGTCGCCGAGCTGAGGGACAATCCGGGCATACCTAAAGCGCCGCGGCTGGCGCTGGTCAGAGATCCATTGGCGCCCAGCCCCTGCGTTGCCGAGCCAAGAGTTCCGTTTGTGGCCGCCCCGGCGGCGCTGGTGACCGAACCCGTGGCCCCACCTACTGTGCTCGTTGCCCCGCTGACGGTCGAGCTCGCAGCGCCGCCTACACCACCCAGCATGCCGCCACCCGCGGGACGCGCTCCGCCACCCGAAGGAGGCGCCATGGCGCCCAGATCTGCAGATGCCGCCGTTGCACTCTGGACGGGCGGTGCAATTGCCTGAATTACTCCGTTAAAAGCCACGTCTCCGCCACCTTTTGGAACGGCCTTGTCAAACACGATTCCGAGTTTTGACTGCGCCTGCTCCTTCGTATGCGCCTGCGCCTCAGTCACATGCCCTACCAGCTTTGTGCCCTTGTGCAATACGACTTTGCCATCGGCTTTGACATCCTGCGTCAGCTTCGCGGTTACTTCATCACCTGCTTTGGCTTTCTTCGCATCGACCGATTTTGTCAATTCCGCCTGCAGGGTGCTTCCGCCGCTCAGGGCGGCTGAGCCTCCCGGATTGCCTCCGGAATGATCGTGGCTGTGCTTCTTGTCTGCCGCACTTGCCGGCTTCTCATGACCGGCCTGCACGTCGCCGGATGTATTCAGTGACGTTGAACCAGCCGGCGTCTGCGCCTGCTGCGCCGCGTCAGTGTGAGCCGAAGCTTGGCTGCCCGATACTGATGCATTGGTATTGGTCGAACCGCTGGCTGCCGTTTGTGCCTGTGCGACGAATGCGCAGAGGGCTGCTAATGCAATCACAATGATGATCCGTTTCATTCTCTTGTCTGCTCCTTGTGTTTAGCTCAAAAAGTCGGGGGAAACGGTGACAATGCTCAACTTAGATGCAGAGTTGCTGGAATTTGGTTGATCGGAAAAGTATGAACTTGTTGCGAATAGACCACCATTCACGTATATAACACAGTGGTTAACTGACGTGCAGATTCAGCTTTTCCTCAACCATCCGATCCGCAGCCACTGAGGTCGGCACGCGCTGTTCTTCAGCCAGGTGAAAGATCTTAAGCAGAGTTTCATAGATTGCGTCGACTTTGGCGGCGGTCCGACCACTGTCCCACCCCAGCAGTTCGCGACAGGTTCCATTGATCACTCCACCAGCATTGGCGGCATAATCGGGAGCATAAAGAATGCCTCGCTCCGCCAGCACCTCCCCGTGACGCGCTTCAAGCAGCTGATTATTGGCTCCTCCAACCACCAGATCAGCCTTGAGCTGCGGAATGGTTGCGTCGTTCAGGATGCTGCCCAGTGCGCATGGAGAAAACACATCCGCGGCAATCCTGTATATCTCATCTACCGACGCCCGAGCTGCCCCGAAGTCATTGATGACACGCTGCAGCTTGCCTTCATCTACGTCGCTTGCAATAACCAGGGCGCCGGCTCTCGTCAACTCGCCGGCCAGCGAGTAGCCGACATGCCCACAGCCTTGCAAAGCCACTCTCTTGCCACGCAGATCATCGTTCTCCCAACGATGCCGGGCGGCGGCCTGCATCGCGCGAAACACTCCGCGGGCAGTATGCGGCGAGGGGTCGCCCGAGGCTCCCTGCAATCCGGCCACATGTCTGGTCTCGAGCAAAACAAATTCCATGTCCGCGGGGCTGGTCCCGACATCTTCAGCCGTTACGTACTTACCGTGAAGGGATTCAACCAGCCGTCCGTGCGCGCGAAACAGCGCTTCCCTGTTCTCCTTCCCTGGCTGGCGCATGATGATCGACTTCCCTCCGCCGCAGGGCAATTCTGCCAGCGCATTCTTGTATGTCATGCCTCGGGAGAGGCGAAGACCGTCTGTTATCGCGGCCTCGTCGTTCGGATAACTCCAGTATCGCGTCCCGCCAACAGCCGGTCCCAACGCACTACTGTGCACAAATACAAACCCACGATAATCCGCGTCTTCATCTTCACCGCGCACCACACGTTCGTAGCCCGGGACCTTGAGTTCGGTAATTTTCATGCATCCCTCTGCGCTTCCCTGCGTTGGATGGAGTCAACTCCCGAATGTATCAGAGTGATTGAGAGTTTTCCGCGTGCCCGGTCATTTACAATTTCCAGCTTATGTCCAACCCTTGGCTCAGGGCCGCGCGCCGGCTCATGTTTTTCTCTGTCCTGATCGCATCGTCGTTTCTTTCTGCCCAGCAAGTTGATCCGAGCCTTTACAGCGGCTTGCGCTGGCGACTCATCGGTCCCTTCCGTGGTGGGCGTACGGTGGCGGTGAGCGGCGTGACTGGGCAGCCAAATCTCTTCTACTTCGGTTCCGTTGGAGGCGGCGTTTGGAAGACGACCAATGCCGGCGAGACCTGGGAACCAATTTTTGATTCACAGCCGATCGGATCCATCGGTGCGATCGCGGTTGCGCAGTCGAACCCGAATGTCATTTATGTAGGCACGGGCGAGCCTGATTTCCGTTCCGATTTAACTTACGGAAATGGTATTTACAGAACCACGGACGGCGGCAAGACCTGGAGCAATATTGGACTTAAAGCGTCTCGGCACATTGCGAGGATTGTGATCGATCCGCGGGATCCCAATGTCGTGCTGGTCGCCGCAGTGGGCAGCGCCTATGGATCCGGCCCAGAGCGTGGTGTATTTCGCACCACCGACGGGGGAAAGACCTGGCAGAAAGTTCTCTACAAAGATCCAGATACCGGAGCCATTGATATGGCTCTCGATCCCGACAACTCCAAAACAGTATATGCGGCCCTGGTATACGATCGCCGTCCGCCGTGGAGCACGTATGCTCCCACCACGGATCGCGGAGCCATTTACAAATCAACGGACGGCGGCGCGACGTGGAAACAACTCCAAGGTTTACCGAAAACGGGCCTCGGGCGTATCGGCCTGGCGGTCGCGCGCGGCAAGCGTGTGTATGCCACGGTGGACGCCAAAGAAGAGAAGGACCGCGGCGTTTATCGATCCGATGATGCAGGGCAAACGTGGACGCGTGTCGGGACCGATCCGCGGGTGACCAGTCGCGGCTGGTATTTTGGCGAGATTTGCGTCGATCCAAAGAACCCGGACGTCCTGTACGCGCCAAACGTCTCGATCTACCGATCGCATGACGGTGGCAAAAATTGGGAGGCCATCAAAGGCGCGCCCGGTGGCGACGATTACCACGCGATGTGGATTGATCCTTCAAATTCCCAGCACATGATCTTTGGCAGCGATCAGGGCGCTGGCGTGAGTCTGGACGGCGCAAACAGCTGGAGCAACTGGTACAACCAGCCCACAGCGCAGTTCTATCACGTGATTGTTGACAACCAGTTTCCGTATCACGTTTATGGCGCGCAGCAGGATTCAGGCAGTATTGATACGGCTAGCCGGAGCAACGACGGCTCGATCACGTTCCGCGACTGGCACCCCACTGCTGCGGGCGAGAGCGGTTACATAGCTCCCGATCCTAAGGATCCCAATATCATTTACGGCGGCAGCACCTACGGCGAACTTTTCCGCTACGACAAGCGAACTGGCGAGGCGCAGGTAATCGCGCCGGAAGCAGTTCGGACCTTCGGCGGCGATCCCACAGAGGCGGAATTCCGCTTCAGCTGGACTTCCCCGCTGGTCTTTTCACCGCAGGACTCGCACACTCTGTACTATGGCTCGCAAAACGTGTTGCGCAGCCAGGACCAGGGCAGCAGTTGGCAGAAGATTAGCCCAGACCTTACCGGCACAGATCCCAAGGCATCAAGGGAAGGTGATTTGACCGCCGCCAATGCCATGCAGCGCGGCCACGGCGTGGTTTACACAATTGCACCCTCTGCTCTCGCAGCGGGACAGATTTGGGCCGGCACGGACACAGGCCTGATCCATTTGACTCGGGACGATGGCAAGACTTGGGCTGAGGTAAATCCACAAGGCCTTGCTGCGTGGAGCAAGATCAGCCTGATTGAAGCTGGACACTTCGATGCGGGTACCGCATATGTCGCGCTCGACCGCCATCGCATGGACGATATTGCTCCATACATCTACCGGACCCACGATTTCGGTAAGAGTTGGACGCGCGTTAACTCCGGGATTCCGAACGGTGCATACGTGCGAGCCGTCCGTGAAGATCCTGTACGGAGGGGGCTGCTTTATGCCGGAACAGAACTGGGCGTGTTCTTTTCACTCGATGACGGCGACCATTGGCAGCCGCTTCAGCTCAACCTGCCGGTCTCGCCTGTTCATGATCTCGTAATCAAGGAAAATGACTTGGTCATTGCCACTCATGGTCGTTCATTCTGGGTGTTGGATGACCTGTCGCCACTTCGCCAACTGAAGGCCGAGAACTCAGGTAACGATACAACACTATTCAAACCGTCGACGGCCATCCGCATTCGTCCCAACACAAACCACGACACGCCGTTGCCGCCTGAAGTGCCTGCCGGTGAGAACCCGCCGGCCGGTGCCGTGCTCTACTACTACCTGAATGCTCCCGTACAGGGCGAAGTCAAGATTGAGATTGCGCGTGCGAAGGACCGTGCGGCAGTGCGGACATTCTCGAGCAATGACAAAACGTTCGAACCAGCTGCGCCGCCCTCCTTCCCGAATTACTGGTTCCGTCCGGAAGGCCCCCTTTCCACGAAGGCCGGCATGCATCGGCTGGTTTGGGACCTGAGGATGGATCCGATCCGGCCGAAGTCCGGGCTGGCGCGGAATGTGGATTACAGCATGTCAACTGCATACGGCACCAACGTACCAGTTCAGCCGCGAGGGCCCATGGTTCTGCCCGGTGATTACCTTGTCGTACTCACCGTGAACGGTCAGCAGGTTTCCGTACAGCCGCTGAAGCTGGTGATGGATCCTCGTGTGCAGGTTCCTGCTGGTGACATGGAGAAAAAATTCGACCTGGAGCAGGACCTGTATCAGGCCATTGTCGTGGGCGACCAACAACTCGCCGCAATCCAACAGTTCTATTCCGACGCAAAGCACACCCCTGAAAATCAAAAAACTGAAGCCGTGCTACAGGAGATCGAACCTGCCGGAACTGCAAGGGGTGGACGCAGGGCATCCGCAGGCAAGACGACCCTAAGCAGCGTGTTGACCGCCATGGCTCAAATCGCCATTGCCCTGGACGGTGTCGATGCTGCGCCAACGGCGGTACAAACCGGAGCTGCCGACAAAGCGTTTGCCAGCTTCAAGTCGATGGTGGATAAATTGGACGCGATGAAATTGCCCGGGGCCAAGTAGAGGAAGCATGCAGACGGCAGATGTTGTCATTGTCGGAGGCGGAATCGTTGGATCCAGCATTGCGTGGCATCTGGCCGAAGCCGGTTGCCGCAATGTGCTGGTGATCGAGCGAGAGAGTTCACAGGGCAAAGGGTCGACTGGGAAAAGCATGGGTGGGGTGCGCGCCCAGTTTTCCACCCCAGTGAACATCCAGATGTCGCTTTATTCAATTCCCTTCTACGCGGAATTCGATGAGCGGCTCGGGCATCCCGGCGGCTACCGGCCGCAGGGGTACCTGTTTCTCGCCACTAAACCGGCACACCTTGAATACCTGGGCGTCAATATGATCAGGCAGCAGGCGCTCGGGCTGAAAACCGTTTGCAGTATGGAGCCGGAAGAAATCAGAAGCATGCTCCCCCAGTTGCGTACGGACGACGTCCTTGGAGGAAACTTCTGTTCGACGGATGGCTTTGTTGACCCCTACAGCGCGATGAACGGCTTCATGGCCAGTGCGGTCGAAAAGGGCGTTACGCTCTGGAAAAAGACCGAAGTTACTGGCGTGAACAGGGACTCTCAAGGGGTTTGCGGTGTGGAGACGTCCAAAGGGCCGGTGGTGACCCGCGTTTTGGTTAACGCGGCGGGGGCGTGGGCTGCAGGCGTGGCTAAAATGGCTGGGGTCGATCTTCCGGTCGAGCCCCTCAGGCGCATGCTGGTTCCTTCAGAGCCCTTTGACGGTTTTCCCCACAGCTCCCCAATGGTTATCGACATGTCCAACGGCTTTCATTTCCGGCCGGAAAGCCGGGGGTTTCTGCTTGCCTGGAACGACCCTGAGGAGACTCCCGGGTTCAAAGACGGCTTTGAACCAGCCTTTATCGAAAAAATTCTGGTTCTCGCCGCTGATCGTGTGCCGGATTTCGAGAATCTGGCCATAAATCCAAAACGGGCCTGGGCTGGACTTTACGAAATGTCACCTGACCACCATGCAATACTGGGTGCCGTGCCCGAAGTCCCCGGATTTTTCCTCGCGAACGGCTTCAGCGGCCATGGAGTCATGCACGCTCCGTCGACAGGTAAAATATTGAGTGACTTGATCTTAGGGGGGAGAACCGACGTCGTGGATGACGTCTCAGTACTGGCTTTGGCCCGTTTCGCCAAAGGCGCCCTCATCCACGAAACAGCCCTGCTTTGAGTGCTCTCAGATTTTTTCTCGCCGCCCTATATTTTTCGGCGGAGTGGCCGCTCTACTGCTACAGAAGCAGGCTCATCCGTCGACTGCTATTAAAGGCCAGAGACCCGGAAGCTCTGGCCTTTAACTATTTCCAAAGCTTTTCTCCTTCGAGAATCTCATCCTTAGAAAATCTTAACGAGGCTATATTTTCCCGTGAGTCAGGCGCTCTACTGCTATAGAAGCAGGCTCATCCGTCGACTGCTATTGAGGGCCAGAGACCCGGAAGCTCTGGCCCTTAACAATTTTCTGGCGCCTTTTCGTCCCACAGTCGCAAATCCCGAAAAATCTAACGGTGAGGTATATTTCCAGACCCGGTCACCACTCTACTGGTATAGAAGCAGGCTCATCCGTCGACTGCTATTGAAGGCCAGAGACCCGGAAGCTCTGGCCTTTAACTATTTCTGGCATTCCTCACAGCTTCGAATCGACCAGAAATTTTTTTGAATTCTCCTGAAACGGTTCCGCCAGTGCGTTCACTTATAGACAGGATGAACGGAGAAGTACCTGTGGCCGGCGGCGATTGCCAAGGGGGTGTAGCCGCCGGCCCGGCACTCTAAGTTCATATCTCCTTTGCCTCTTCAGTGATACCGGGCGCGAGAGCACGCCATCTCGCGCCCTCTGCCTTTTTGTCACAAGTATCTGCGTGGCTGGCAACGCGAGCGAGTCATCGTCCACAGAAACTCGAATTCAGGTTTGCTCAACAGTTCGGAAGTCAGCAGGCAGGCGATGCAAAACATTGCAGAGATGAAACCTGCACAAGATCGCTGCATCTGTTATGGTGAGGCCTTCGCCAAGAACCTTGGTTGTGATGTAGGCTAGTTCTCAGGGACAGCCGCTGTCCTGACTGTCCACTCCCCCTGACAGGAGCGCCAAATACTCAATGGCGGTTTCGCTTTCAGTACCGCAAGTGGCAGCCCAGACCAAGGACATCAAGCAAGCGGGCGGCATCGATCAGCTCACAATCAACACCATCCGCACGCTTTCGATGGATGCGGTGCAGCAAGCAAATTCCGGCCACCCGGGGACTCCCATGGCATTGGCGCCACTGGCGTATTGTCTGTGGCAGCGATTTTTACGGTACGACCCGGCGGATCCGGTTTGGCCGAATCGTGACCGCTTCGTCCTCTCCAACGGGCATGCTTCCATGCTGCTCTACTCGCTCCTGCACCTGACTGGCGTAAGGTCCGTCGATCATGACGACCACGTGCAGGCCGAGCCCGCAATCACCCTGGACGAAATCAAGCGTTTTCGTCAAATTGACAGCCGCACCCCCGGCCATCCCGAATACCGACTTGTCCCAGGCGTTGAGACCACCACGGGGCCACTGGGGCAGGGCGTGGCAAACAGCGTCGGCATGGCCATTGCCGAGCGCTGGAAAGCAGAGTTCTTCAATCGTCCGGGATACCCGATCTTCGATCACAACGTTTACGCGATCTGCGGTGACGGCGACATGATGGAGGGAGTCTCCGGGGAAGCCGCATCGCTCGCCGGCCATCTCAAACTCTCAAACCTGTGCTGGCTGTATGACAACAACCACATCACAATCGAAGGTAAGACTTCACTTGCGTTCAGTGAAGATGTGGCCGCGCGTTTCATGGGCTACGGCTGGAACGTCACCCGCGTCGGCGACGCAAACGATCTTGGCTTAATCTCACGCGCTATCGAATGCTTTCACAATACGCATGACAGGCCAACTTTCATCATCGTTGACAGCCACATCGGGTACGGTGCGCCCAACCGCCAGGACACCAAGGAAGCCCACGGTGAGCCTTTGGGTGAGGAAGAAGTGCGGCTGGCAAAGAAATTTTATGGCTGGCCGGAAGAAGCGAAATTCCTTGTCCCGGATGGAGTGCGAGAAAACTTCGCTGAAGGAATCGGCAAGCGCGGTCGCGAATTGCGGGAACAATGGCAACAGCTCTTCCATAGCTATCGTAAAGAATTCCCGGAAATGGCGTGCCAGTTTGAGCGTATGATGCATCGCGATTTGCCGGACGGCTGGGACAAGAACCTGCCCAGCTTCCCTGCCGACGCAAAAGGCATCGCTACCCGTGAGTCTTCAGGCAAAGTCGAGAATGCCATTGCAAAGAACGTCCCGTGGCTGCTGGGCGGGGCGGCGGATCTGGCGCCCTCCACAAAAACGCTTCTCACTTTTGAAGGCGCGGGCAATTTCGAGGCCGACAGCTATGGCGGACGCAACTTCCATTTTGGGATCCGCGAGCACGCGATGTGCTCCATTCTGAATGGCATGGCTCTGAGCAAACTGCGCCCGTATGGCGCCGGGTTTCTGATCTTCAGCGACTACTCGCGGCCGCCCATGCGCCTGGCGGCGATCATGGAAATCCCGGTCATCTACATTTTTACCCATGACTCAATTGGCGTTGGCGAAGACGGCCCGACTCATCAGCCGATCGAGCAGATCGCAGGCCTTCGCTCAGTCCCGGGATTCACTCTGATCCGCCCTTGCGACGCCAATGAAGTCATTGAAGCCTGGAAGGTCATTATGCGGTTCCGCGAACGGCCGGCAGCATTGATCCTGACACGCCAGGCGGTTCCAACGCTGGACCGGACGAAATACGCGGCCGCATCGGGCGTGGCAAAAGGTGCTTACGTATTGGCTGATCCACCGCAGGGGCCGCCGGAACTGATCCTGATCGGTACAGGCAGTGAAGTTTCTTTATGCACTTCAACCTACGAGCAGCTGACCGCGGAAGGTAAGAAGGTCCGAGTGGTCAGCATGCCGTCCTGGGACCTCTTCGAAAAGCAGTCGAGGGAATACCGCGACAGCGTATTGCCGCCGCAAATCACGAAACGTATTTCAGTGGAACAAGCTTCAACCATGGGCTGGTCGCAATATGTGGGCTCCGCCGGCAAAACTATCGGTATGACAACCTACGGCGCATCGGCGCCGCTGAAGGACGTGCTCAAAAAATTTGGTTTTACACCGGATGCGGTTTTGGCGGCCGCACGGGAGATGCTCAACAAATAGCTATGCGCGTCACCATCGGCTCGGATCATGCCGGTTTCGAATTGAAGAAGGTGCTCACCGATTATCTTCGCCAAAGTGGGCACCAGATCACTGATGTTGGAACCAATAGCACCATGCCGGTGGATTACCCCGATTATGCAGAAGCTGTGGCCTTGAGCGTTCTGCGCGGCGTTTCTGAACGGGGCATTCTGATTTGCGGAAGTGGAGTGGGAGCATCGGTAGCGGCGAACAAGATTCCCGGGATCCGCGCGGGGCTCTGCCACGACGGCTATTCCGCCCATCAGGGCGTGGAACATGACAATGTGAATCTGTTAGTCCTCGGAGCCCGCGTGATTGGCGTGGAGCTCGCGAAAGATCTTTGCACGGCATTCCTTAACGCCCAGTTCACGCACGAAGAGCGCCACGAGCGCCGCCTGGGGAAGATCCACAGCATCGAAGAGCGTTATGCAATGCAACCTGCTGCCAAGGAGAAATCATGAATCCCGTATCCACCTTCGAAAAGCAGAGTGAAACTCGAACCGCAACACACAACCCTCTGCTCGCGCTGCAGCAGCTTGGACAATCGATCTGGCTCGACTACATCCGCCGTAACCTGATTACCGGTGGAGAACTGAAGCGATTGATTGACGAGGACGGCCTGCGCGGGATTACCTCGAATCCCTCCATATTCGAAAAGGCCATCGCCGGCAGCACAGACTACGCTGACATTCTTGAGCAGCTTCAGGCGCAGAACCTGAGTGCCGGCGAAATCTTCGAACGGATTGCGATCCGTGATATCCAGGATGCCGCCGATATGCTGCGGCCGGTTTATGACGCCACCAAAATGGGCGATGGTTATGTGAGTCTTGAGGTCTCGCCTACTTTGGCGCGCCATACAAACGGAACTGTTGAAGAAGCGCGCCGGCTCTGGAAGGCTGTAGGCCGGCCGAATGTGATGATCAAGGTTCCGGGTACGCCTGAGGGCGTGCCTGCCGTGCGTCAATTGACCAGCGAAGGCATCAATATCAACATCACGCTGCTCTTTGCTCAGGAAGCGTACGAGGCAGTTGCGGAGGCCTATACCGCAGGGTTGGAAGACAGGGTAAAGCAGGGCAAGGACATCAGCCGTCTCGCTAGTGTCGCCAGCTTCTTCGTAAGCCGCATCGACACCCTCGCCGATAGCACCATTCAGAACAAACTGAAAACGGAGACCGATCCGCAGAAAAAAGAGCTGCTCAATTCCCTGCTCGGAAAAGTGGCGATCGCAAATGCGAAGCAAGCCTACCGTACGTACCAAAAACTGATTGCTGAGAACCGGTGGAAGGCTCTTGCCGTAAAAGGGGCCACAACACAGCGTCTGCTATGGGCGAGCACGAGCACCAAGAATCCAGCCTATCGCGATGTGCTGTATGTCGAAGAGCTCATTGGCCCGGACACTGTAAACACCATTCCTCCCGCCACACTCGATGCTTTCCGTGATCACGGAAAGGTCAAGCGCACCATAGACTCTGATCTGCCCGCGGCGGACAAGGTGATGAGTGACCTGGAGCGGGCTGGGATATCGATGAAGCAGGTAACCGACCACCTGTTAGAGGACGCAATAAAGCTGTTTGACGACGCCTTCCAGAAGCTGCTCACGGCAGTGGAGCAAAAAAAAAAGCAATCAGATAAATCAAAGCCCCGCGCCGGAGCCCAAACGTTAGACCTGCCGCCAGAATTGAAGCAAGCAGTCAATGCGACCCTTCAGGACTGGGCCAAGAACGATAAAGTCAAACGGCTTTGGCAGGGCGATGCGTCCCTCTGGACCGGCACGGACGAGCAGAAGTGGCTCGGATGGCTTCATGTGGCTGAAGATGAGGCCCATGACGTTCCGCAGTTGCTGGACATCGCGCAAACTGCAAAGCAGGAAGGATACACACATGCCCTGCTGCTAGGCATGGGCGGCTCGAGCCTTTGCCCTGAAGTACTCTCCGTCACTTTTGGAAAGCAACCCGGCTCGCCTGAACTTCACATTCTCGATTCAACCGATCCGGCTCAGGTCAAGGCAGTTGAAGAAAGTATCGATCCAGCGAAAACTCTCTTCATTGTTGCCAGCAAGTCTGGCAGCACACTGGAGCCGAACATCTTTAAGCAGTATTTCTTCTCTGTTTCCGAGAGGGCTTTAGGTAAAGGTAAAGCCGGCAAGAACTTTCTGGCCATTACGGATCCGGGTTCGAAGATGCAGCAGGTCGCCGAAACGGATGGATTCCGTCAGATTTTCTTCGGCGTCCCGAGCATCGGCGGCCGCTACTCGGCGCTTTCGAACTTTGGTCTTGTCCCTGCAGCAGTCATGGGCCTGGATGTATCTCGTTTTCTTGAGAGCACCGAGCAGATGGTCCACGCCTGCGCGGCTACCGTCCCTGCTGCGGAAAATCCGGGCGTCATTCTTGGTGCAGTTCTCGGAACCGCGGCCACCCTGGGACGCAATAAAGTCACGATCATCACTTCACCGAAACTCTACGACGTCGGAGCCTGGCTGGAGCAGCTATTGGCGGAAAGCACGGGCAAGCAGGGTAAGGGACTTATTCCTGTCGATTGCGAAAAGCTCGGAGTTCCACAACTCTACGGCGGCGACCGGGTGTTCGCCTACTTACGCCTTTCTGGAGACAGTAACAATGACCGGCAGGCCAAAGTTGATGCGCTGAAGAAGGCAGGCCAGCCAGTGGTCACGATCGACGTCGCTGATGTCTACGACCTTGGCCAGGAATTCTTCCGCTGGGAGATTGCGACTGCCGTTGCCGGATCGATTCTTCACATCAATTCGTTCGATCAGCCTGATGTTGAGGCCAGCAAAGTGGTAACCCGGCAGCTTACGAGCGAGTACGAGAAAACCGGCAGATTACCTTCAGAAACCCCGATTGCCGAACAGGGCGGGATCAAGCTATTTACGGACGATCGAAACGCGGAAAATCTGAAAAAACTTGCAGGCGGAAAAACCGATCTTACAAGTCTGCTGAGAGCACATCTCGGGCAACTGAGCGCCGGCGATTACTTTGCCCTGCTCGCTTACGTCCAGATGAATCCGGAACACGAACAGAGTCTGCAGGCGATACGCGATGAGGTCCTGCAGAAGAAGCGTGTTGCCACCTGTTTGGGTTTCGGGCCCAGATTTCTGCATTCAACCGGGCAAGCCTACAAGGGTGGCCCAAACACCGGTGTGTTTCTGCAAATCACCTGCGACGACGCCATTGAACTGCCCGTGCCCGGCCAGAAATATACGTTCGGCGTAGTGAAGGCTGCACAAGCGCGGGGAGATTTCCAGGTACTGGCTGAGCGCGGGCGCCGGGCGCTGCGTGTGCACCTGCCGAAGGATGTGACAGAGGCACTCGACAAGCTTGGGCAACTTGTAAGCCATGCTTTGAAGTAGGCCGGCTTTGAATCCCAACCCGGTGGCACGGATCCAAACATGTTCGTGCAGTTCAGGGTCTAAAGTTTTTCTGCGAAATTTTTGGAAATGAGGAAGACATGCAATTAGGAATGATCGGACTTGGCCGGATGGGCGGAAACATGGTCCGCCGGCTGATTCGAGGCGGCCACGAATGCGTTGTTTCTGATCTCAGTCCCGAGACGGTAGCATCGTTTGCAAAAGAAGGCGCCACAGGCTCAACATCACTTGATGACTTTGCAGCCAGGTTAAAAAAGCCACGTGCTGCGTGGATCATGGTGCCGGCCGGCGACCCAACAGAGAAAACTGTGGACGCTTTAGCGCAGCGGTTCGAGGCGGGCGACACGATCATCGATGGCGGCAATTCGTATTTCAAAGATGATATCCGGCGCTCACAGAAGCTGAAAGGTCGAGGAATCCATTATGTTGACGTCGGAACCAGTGGCGGCGTTTGGGGTCTTGAACGTGGCTATTGCATGATGCTCGGCGGTCCCCAGGAAGCTGTCGAGCGCCTCGATCCCATATTCCACACGCTTGCGCCCGGCATGGGCGACATTCCACGCACTATCGGCCGCGAGAAGCTTGGTGGCACATCAGAACTTGGTTATCTGTACTGCGGGCCATCGGGCGCCGGGCACTTCGTAAAGATGGTGCATAACGGAATTGAGTACGGATTGATGCAGGCCTATGCCGAAGGCTTTGACATCTTTCGCAATGCATCGTCAGAACAGCTCCCAGCCGAGCAGCGATACCAGTTGAATCTGGCGGATATTGCCGAGGTCTGGCGGCGCGGCAGCGTCGTTTCGTCCTGGCTGCTTGATCTCACCGCGATGGCCCTGGCAGAAAATCCCACTCTCTCTGAGTACACCGGCTTTGTACAGGACTCAGGAGAAGGCCGCTGGACCATCATGGCAGCAATTGACGAAGCTGTACCGGCTGACGTCCTTTCAGCCGCTCTTTACACACGTTTCCGCTCCCGCCAGGACCACACATTCGCTGAAAAGATGTTGAGCGCCATGCGCCAGAAGTTTGGCGGTCATATCGAACAGAACAACAAGAAACAAGCCGGCTCCTAATCGCGGAGGAGAACTGATGCCACAGCTTGAAAGAGAACTGCCCACACTAGAACGCACTCCCACCGGCACCCCGCGCCAGACCGGCCCCTGCGTCATGGTGATCTTTGGCGCTACCGGTGACCTCACGGCAAGAAAGCTCTTCCCTGCTCTATACAATCTTGCCAAGAGCAACTTGATTTCACGTGAATTCGCGATCGTGGGTATAGGTCGCAATGACTATTCCGTGGACCAGTTCCGGCAGCTTATGGGCCAGAAGTTGCAGAGCTTCGCTACCAGCAGCGTCGACAATGACCTTAAAGATTGGCTGCTGAGACGCGTTTACTACGTCGGAGGCGACTTCAACGATCCTGAACTTTATGCGCGCCTCGGCACCACCCTTACGCAAGTTGACCAGAACCATAACACTCACGGAAACTACTTTTTCTACCTGGCTACCAGCCCAACATTCTTTGGCGACATTGCCGAACGGCTCGGAGCGTCAGAACTGATCTGCGAAAAGGACGGCCACTGGCGTCGCATTGTTTTCGAAAAGCCTTTTGGTAATGACCTTGAATCGGCGAAAGCGCTGAATAAACAGGTAAGCAAGTTCCTGGCAGAGAACCAGATTTTCCGGATTGATCACTACCTGGGCAAGGAGACGGTCCAGAACATCCTGGTCTTCAGGTTCGCCAACGGCATTTTCGAACCGATCTGGAACCGGCGCTATGTTGACCACGTGCAGATCACGGTGGCCGAAACAGTTGGAGTGGAACAGCGCGGCGGTTATTTCGATGCCGCAGGCACATTGCGCGACATGGTTCCCAACCACCTTCTGCAACTGCTCTCGTTGACCACCATGGAACCGCCGATTTCGTTCAGCTCTGATGCGGTGCATGACGAGCAATCCAAGCTTCTACATGCCATTCAATGCATGAGCGGCGAAGACGTGCTGCACAATGCGGTCCGCGGACAATATGGCCCCGGTGAGACTGGCGGCGAGCGGGCCCCGGGCTACCGAGCTGAAGCCGGGGTGCCACCAGATTCCCGCACAGAAACATTCGTGGCTCTCAAGCTGTTGATCGACAACTGGCGCTGGGCAAGTGTTCCCTTCTACATCCGGACCGGGAAGCGTCTCTCAGCACGGCACACTGAGGTTGCCATCCAGTTCAGGCGTGCACCGCTCATCTTGTTCCGCGACACACCAGTAAGCAATCTAAAGCCGAATCAGTTAGTTATCCATATCGCCCCGGATGAAGGGATTTCCATGCGCTTTGGAGCGAAGATCCCGGGTGCCCAGATGAAGATAGGATCGGTGGAGATGGATTTTAACTACAACGACTATTTCGGCACGAACCCGAACACCGGGTATGAAATCCTGCTCTATGACTGCATCATGGGCGACCACACGCTGTTCCAGCGGGCAGACATGGTGGAGGCCGGATGGGGGGTTGTAACGCCGATCCTCGACGTATGGACAGCGCTCCCGCCCCGCGACTTCCCTAATTACCCTGCCGGGTCCTTTGGGCCGCCTGAAGCTGCGGACCTCATCGCCAGGGATGGACGCTCCTGGCGCAAGGTCGAGGAATGATCCTGGCCGGGGACATCGGCGGCACCCACTCCAGAATTGCGCTCTTTGAAGCTGTAAATAACAAGCTGCGGCTGGTTGTCGAGAGGATTTATCCCAGCCGCGAACACAGCGGGTTGGAAGAGATCATCTCGCTCTTTCTGACCGACCAGGAAACCAGAATAGAGGCAGTGTGCTTTGGAATCGCCGGTCCGGTGATAAATGGTCGGGTATCAACCCCGAATCTTCCCTGGATTATCGATTCCATCGAACTGGCAAAGCATTCTGGGTTGCCAATTGTCTGGATCATTAACGATTTGCATGCTCACGCGTCCGGCATTGATGATTTGGGGGCAGCTGACGCAGTTGCGTTGAACGACTCGCCATCTCAGGCCGGCAACGCTGGCTTGATTGCGGCCGGCACGGGTTTAGGCGAGGCCGGCCTTTACTGGGATGGATCTCGTCGTTATGCGTTCCCATGCGAGGGCGGACACGCCGATTTCGCGCCCCGCAATGACTTGGAAATTGCCCTGCTCCGTTATCTTTTGAGCAGGTTTGGCCGGGTCAGTTATGAACGTGTTCTATCAGGTCCCGGATTGGTCAATATTTACGAGTTCCTCCGCGAATCAGGAGCAGAAACCGAACCTGAATGGCTAGCCGACGAACTCAAGAGCTCGAACGATGCAGGAGCGACGATCTCCCATCATGGGATGTCGGCCGAGGCACCCATTTGCGAACACGCAATTGATCTCTTTGTTTCGATTTACGGGGCTGAAGCGGGCAATCTTGCGCTTAAGCTGCTTGCTACCGGAGGCATTTTCGTAAGCGGAGGCATCGCCAAACGCATTTTACCCAAGCTGCAACAGGCAGAGTTCAGGCGTGCCTTTACCGTCAAGGGCCGGTTACAACCCTTATTAGAGAAGATTCCAGTCCGCGTCATTGTGAATGACGCAGTGGGACTCCTCGGTGCAGCACGCTATGCCCTCAACCAGACACAACTCAAAATGCGCGCACAGACGGAAGGAACGGAACAATGAAGGGCGATCCGGCGACTCTCAAGAAACCCGATTTCGTCAAAGTGGTGCCGGATGCCGAAGAGCTCAGCCGCACTGCTGTAGAAGAGATTGGGCGGTGCGCGCAGGAGAGCATTTCTGGGCGCGGACGCTTCACGTTGGTCCTCTCAGGAGGCAACACTCCGCGAGCCATATATGCTCGGCTCGCATCGGAAAAGAAGAACGAGCTGCCCTGGGACAAAGTATTCGTCTTTTTCGGGGATGAACGCCATGTTCCTCCCGAACATCCTGACAGCAACTTCCGGATGGCCAGGGAGTCACTGCTGGCGCAGGCGCCCATTCCCTCGGAAAACGTGCACAGAATTCCGGCTGAACTGGATGCGCAGACCGCTGCGGTGAGTTATGCGCAGGACATCACTTCCTTTTTCCGTCTTGCTCCGGGTGCTTTGCCGCGCTTCGATCTCATCCTGCTGGGGATGGGCGATGACGGCCATACAGCATCACTTTTTCCCGGAACGACTGCGCTACGCGAAAACAAGCTGTTCGTGGTTGCCAATGATGTTGCGAAGCTGAATACTCAACGCATCACCCTGACCTATCCTGTCCTGAACAACGCCGCTGAGGTTATGGTTATGGTCTCAGGGAGTGGAAAGGCGGAAATTCTCGCGGAAGTCCTGAGGTCCGGGGACTCTAATCGCTTCCCGGTGATCGGCGTCGGCCCTAAGCAGGGCCGACTCATTTGGCTGGTCGATGAGGCCGCCGCTCGCCTGCTTCGGTAGCTTCTGTTCGACTTGCGTTCGCCTTCCTCGCCGGGCTATCCTATAGGCGAAGTCAGAGCGAACACCAGGAGCGCAGCCATGGCCCTATCCTCCCTTTTCCCCGGGAATCACCTTCAACCACTGGTCGGGATCGCAAAACTTGCAGCCGAGGGGCAGGCAATCTCAGAAGGGCATGATGTCGAGTACTTGACGCTGGAAAACAGGAGTGTTCTTACCCGCTGTCGCGCACCGCGAATGCCCTTCGAGTGGATGATCAATCCGTACCGCGGCTGTGAATTCGCATGCAAGTACTGTTATGCACGGTACACGCACGAATTCATGGAGCTTCGCGACAGTCGCGACTTCGAAAGAAAAATCTATGTGAAGCAGCACACCTCTCGCGTGTTGCGACAGGAACTTAAAAAAGTCCGTCCGGGCGAGCAGATCGCGATTGGAACGGCCACAGACCCGTACCAGCCGGCGGAGAGGAAGTTCGGCGTGACCCGTTCCATTATGGAGGAACTTGCGCAATACGAGGGGCTCGAGATTGGCCTGGTCACCAAATCTACGCTCCTGCTGCGGGACTTGGAACTCCTTCAGGTCATCGCTTGCAAAAGCCGACTCACCGTTTGCGTGACCGTGACCACGGTCAACGCTGAATTAGCTCGTGCTCTTGAACCGCGCGCTCCGCGGCCAGACCTTCGTTTGCTGGCGGTTCAGAGGTTGAACGCTGCGGGAGTGAGAGCAGGAGTCAACATAGCGCCGGTCCTGCCGGGGATCACCGATCTCCCCGCAGACATGGACAGCCTGATAGCAGCGGCCGCTAATTCAGGCGCCAAATTCGTCTGGAGCAATGCGCTCTTCCTGAAGGATTGCTCCGCCAAAGTCTTCCTGCCTTTTGTCGAATCGAAATTTCCCCACCTTGCAAATCTCTACAAGCAACGTTTTGCGAAGCGGTCATTTCTTCCTGCATCGTATTCGGACCGATTGCGCAATCTCGTAAAACGCCTTTGTGAAAAGCACAGCCTCGGGGACGGAACAGAGAAGTGGCGGGCACCGAGCGCGGCAAGCGATCCGCATCAGTTGGCAACGAGCGCCCAAATGTCACTTTTCTGAGTTTTAATGAGAATTTTCAGGCCGAACGGAGTGAAATGCTGCGGCAAGCGCGTCGTCCTGAACCCAATCGTGCGACGAAAGCAATTTAAGTCATTGATAATGAAGGAAATATTTCTCTTGCCAAAATGATTAAAGACCCTTATCGTACTTACGTTGCGAGTAGGTACATGTCCTAAAGGCCATGTACGCTACGACCAAAAGGACAGTGATGCTTTTCGGAATCGTGGTTGTGTTACGTGGGCTTGGAACGCCAGACAACAAGAAATTATTGTTCCAATCACACCAAACGTGTGTACGATAGTTCAACTAGTCAATCTGTCCTAATGCGACACAGGTAGCACACCAAAGGGTTAAGATGCCGGATTTCCCAAACTCAGAATTCAGGGAACTCGGCGAGAAACGCGTTTGTGAGTAGATGTACAATGGGCGGCCTTTCGGGCAGCCAGCGCACGTCCGAAAGGACAGTACGACACTAAAAAGGCCGTAACGATTTTGTATTAAGCGTCACTTCAGAGAAGAAGGATTCAGAGATCCGGGGCCGCCGGCACAAGGCAAGTTCGGCGTGATCACTGAAACTTCTTGAACAATCAAAAGCGGATGGGCATTGCCAAGATTGCTGCACGCAAAAGCAACGGCAAGTGCCGCCACCAAGCGGGAGGTGGGTTTTGCGGATTCTGGTCATTGAGGATGAGCCGAAGGTAGCACGTACACTGGTGAAGGGTCTGGAAGCTGATCACTTCGCTGTCGATTTGGCAGGAGACGGAGAGGAAGGCCTGCAATTAGCCACGGAAATCGATTACGATGCCATCGTTCTCGATTGGAACCTGCCCAAGCTGGACGGAATCACCGTCCTGAAGAAACTCAGGAAATCCGGCTCCAACATGCGCATCATGCTGCTGAGCGCCCGCAAGGACGTAAGTGATCGCGTCATGGGTCTGCAGGCGGGAGCGGATGACTACCTGGTAAAACCCTTCTCTTTTGAAGAATTGCTCGCTCGCGTTCATGCGCTGCTGCGGCGGCCACAGGAACTGCTGGATAAGCTAAGTGTTGAGGATCTGGAACTGGACCGCATGCGTCATATGGTCACGCGCGCGGGCAAGCAGATCCACCTAACCCAGCGCGAGTACGCGGTCCTTGAGTATCTGATGCGCAACGCAGGTCGTACCGTGACCCGCACCATGGTGGTTGAGCACGTCTGGAACCTGGGCTTTGAAGGGCTCACGAATATTGTGGATGTATACATCAACTACCTGCGTCAGAAAATCGATCACGGTTTCGAAAAGCCGCTCATCCACACAGCTCGTGGTGTCGGCTACATGCTTGCTGCAAATCAGTAAATGAAAGTCCCGCTTCCACGTAGCCTGCGTTTCCGGCTGGTGTTCAAGCAAACCCTCTCGTTCGCGCTCCTTGTGACATTGCTCGCATGGGGCGCGTACGCTTTTCTTGCCCGGCGGATGAGCAACCAGTTTGATGGTGAGCTCCAAGACCGGTCAATAGCCGTCAGAAGCATGCTCAACATCCGTGACGGCCAGGTTCGCTGGCTGAATAAAGAGGCCGATCCCGAGGTCCGCGACGAGTTTGAGCGCTCGATCCGCTTCTACCAGGTGCTGGATGATCATGGCAAGCCCCTGGAAAGCGCGCGGGAGTGGCCTGCGCAGGACTTACCTGCAAGTGCGAAGGCCCGGGAGACGATCGCGACAGCGCGCACCACCTGGGAAGACATATCGGACGCCAACGGACGGCTACGTGTCCTGAATGCGCCGGTGAGTGGCCCACGGCACCAGACCTACGTTCTTCGAGTCGGCATGAGTATGGCTGGGGTAGACGAAGACACCTTCTACCTCCGCCTGATGCACAGCATTGTGCTCGCGTTCTTGGTTCTTGTGCATGCCATTAATGCATGGCTGATTGCTGGCAAGGAACTACATCCGCTGGAGCAGCTGGCCAGTGCGGCAGAAGAGATTGCGCCGCACGACCGAGATAAACGGCTTCCGACGTTCGGCACGGGCGACGAATTGGACGAACTGAGCCGTGTACTCAATCAGACCTTGTCCAAACTTCAGGGCTCGCTCCAACGTATGACGGATTTTCTACGCAGCCTGTCGCATGAAATCCGCCAGCCCCTGACAGTGATGCGGGCCGAAACCGAGCAGGCTCTGCGTATGAGTCAGAGTGACGAGAATTACCGCGAGATGCTCAGCGGGCAACTGCAAAGAATCGAACTTCTTTCGCATACCGTTTCCGACCTTCTGGAGATGGCCACGGCTGATGAGGAAGTTAAGCTCCATCGTGGTCCAGACGATCTTTCGGAGCTGGTACAGGCAGCGGTTGATGGCATGCGGCTGAAGCCGAACGAACTTGACGTCCAGATTTCAGGTAGCATTCAGCAGGGCGTCAGCGGAAACTTTGATGCAGGACAGCTTTGGCGCCTGCTCCTGAATCTGCTCGAAAACGCAATCAAGTTCAACCGACCTCATGGCAAAGTGGACGTCTCGCTTTCCACCCACGATGGCTGGGCCATTCTCTCCGTCAGCGATACCGGCTGCGGTATTCCGGTTGAAGAACAATCACGCATCTTTGAGCGCGGCTATCGCTCGAATCGAGCGCGGAGCTCTCTGGTCCCTGGAACAGGGTTGGGCCTTCATTTTGTACGCTCGATTGCCCACGCTCATGGCGGCGAGGTCCAGGTCACAAGCATGCCGGGAGAGGGCACCTGCTTTCGGGTTTCGCTTCCTCTCAATGCAATAACCGAATCGCATGATCCGCCGCGGCTTGCAACCCATGACACATCCGTTCACTAGCATATTGACTGAGGCGAATACTGACGCTTTTGCAGGGAAGCTTTTATTAGGGAATTTAATAGTTCCCCAATTCGCCTCTAATACCGAACGTTCAATCTGAAAATGAAAAACAGACCAGTTCTTCCGGCAAGAATTGCTGGTTTACAAGGGCAAACAGGCGCGCAATTCGCCGAACCGAACTCCTTCGGGGTTCAAGAGACGGAACATGCATCAATTTTCCAGGCTTGCAGTGTTGTTGTGTTTTAGTGGCGCAGCCGTAGGTTACTCCCAAACTACTTCACAGGTGAGTCCCTCCGGGAGGCATTTGAGGTCTGTGGTACCGGTCCGCGTGGTTCCGTCGGCGCAGAAACCCTCACCGCAACAAAGTGCGGTCCCGCGGCCTCAGCTCATGGCAATTAAACCTGCAGAGATGCCCAAGTTTGCCCCGCTTCCGGTGACTCCACCCCCGGCCCCGCCAGCAGCTCCCGTCGCCCCCCAAGTCGCACCCGCAAGTAATATGGTGACAGAAAAGCCTAATGTGGCCCAGGCAACCGAGAAACTTGCGACTGAGGACGGCTTGGCTGCAGTTGACTATCGCCAAGGACTGCTGAGCGTGGTGTCCGAGCATGCCACACTGGACAAGGTTCTTGACCTTGTGGGAGGCAAAATCGGCGCGACTATCGAGCTTTCCAATGATTTAGCCAAGGAATCAGTTGTTGCGCGTCTTGGGCCGGCTTCGCCGAGTGAAGTACTGCACGATCTGCTTGATGGTCCCACGGTCGATTACATCATCATGGGTGGCGATCAGATCAATCGCGTCATTGTGCGCCGGAGGCAGTCATTCGGGCGGCAACCGCTGGCCGGTCCTCCGCAGCACCGGGACGCCGTTGCTGCCATGGCCCAGAGTTCAGCGGAGCCCAGCCACCAAGAAAATCAAAAGCAGGATGCGGAGAATACGCAGCCACAAGGCGATTCCAACCCGCCACGCTAGCTCCGGCGATCGTCACCTGCTTTCACCAGATCCTGGTCGCGCGGCCAGGATATTTCAACCGAATGCCTGCTGTATTTGAAGTTGGGCGCTAAGAGCCGCCAACTTCGTTTCATCCCGTCAGGTCTCGAAACTGCCGAAATTAAAGAGATTAATGTCAAGTTAGTCGGTCTCTAACGACCGGAGCACATGCTCATTACAACGACGGATGGTGATGCTCCGGGACTCCCGCATCGAGACATTTCCCGCCAGCGTCCAGTCCAGAAAACCGCTACGGGCAGCCGCAGTTATGGCAGACGGCAAACCAGCCGGTGCATTGGGACGAAGGCGACCGCAAGCCCTTCCAACTTAAACGGCCGCCCGGAGCAGTTGGATTTTAAAAAGCTTAGTCCACCGCAGCAAGACTTCCGGACCGGAGGACGCAATGGAAACTGTCGGGAACGTAGGGAAGAAAGTAGAACTAATGGGACGCAATTTGCTTGGCTGGACCCGCCCTCTGGCAGCACGCGTCTGGATTACTGTTTTGGTCTTTTTTCGTTAACACCGTTCTCCATCATCGGCCCACCTTTCCACATCAGTAGAAAAGCCCTTGCGTGGGGCAAGGGCTTTAGAATCGGTTTCAAAAACAGCTTCAGTTGGCGCCACGCAGTACGTTGGCTGCAAGATAGCCTTTTGGCCCCTTGAGCAGCTCAAATTCCACGGTTTCACCTTCATTCAGTGTGCGGTAGCCGTTCTCCTGAATCGCGGAAAAGTGTACGAAAACATCCTCACCGGTGGAGCGCTGGATGAAACCATATCCTTTTGCGCCATTAAACCACTTTACTGTTCCCTTCTCTCTCACAAACAACTCCTTTCGCCTCAATGAGATTCTCCCCTGCCGGAATCAGGAAGAGAGAAGAGGTTGCTGCTTTGCCGCCAGTGTTCCTCATTTACAAAACGCTGCCCTTCGCACGTCTCGCCTGGAGTCGAGGCAACCGCTAGTTCCTGAAGTTCGACTGCGCTGTACAAACACATCAACCCAAAATCGCTCGGCAGACTATGTCGCCTAACCGAGCAACGCATAATATTCAGGAATTCCGGTTTTTGTAAAGTACTTTGTTTAGCGAAAGGTGAGGCCTCAGAAGTGAATGATAGATAAGTATCTTTAGTGTTAGACTTCGGGCGCTTTTGGCCCTTTCCCGGCGCGGGTCTTCTGGTACCATCGGGTAAATTGCATGCCGCCCATTGCAAACCCATCGACCACTGAACCGGCCGCGGAGTTCGAAACCGCAACATATCCAACGCTGCCAGGCCCATGGAAATACATGCTCCGCCAGCGTACACTCGGGGCTGTTTACTACCTGACTAAAACTGAGGCGCACACCTTCGCTTTTTCAGTCGCGGCAAACGCAATCCTGTCATTCTTCCCTTTCATGGTGCTGATGATCTGGCTGATCAGGAATGTTTTTCATTCGCAGCTGATGTTTGACGTAGTCGCCCAGCTTCTCCGGGACCATTTGCCTGTAAGTCAGGATTTCGTTATTCGGAATCTGGATTCCCTGGTCAGGAGCCGGCAGCGGGTAAAAATGGCCTCCATAGTGATCCTGCTGATCACGTCGACAGGCGTTTTTCTCCCGCTCGAAGTCGCGTTCAACCAGATATGGGGGTTTAGGAAAAACCGATCTTATATTGGGAACCAGTTGATATCTCTTTTCCTGGCCTTCACGTGCGGCGTGTTGGCAATGACGTCAGTTGGTCTGGCTGCAGGTAACCAGTGGGTTTTAAATTTCATGATGTTCGGCCAGCGAAACTTCCTGTTCACGCTCGTGACGTCAGTGACCCTAAAGATTCTGGCGACGGCGGCCAGCATCGGGATCTTCTTCATGCTTTATTGGCTGCTGCCCAACGGCAAGATCAGCCCCACGCGGGTATTGCCGGCCGCAATCTGCATGGGACTACTCTGGGAAGTTGGCAAGTACGTATACGTTAAAGCTTTGCCCTGGATCAACTTCCCTGAAGTTTATGGGCCATTTTCTGTGTCTGTAACTCTAATGTTCTGGGCGTTTATATCGGGGCTGATGGTACTGGCAGGAGCCTATCTGGCGTCAGATTATTCAGCCGGCAGTAGCACCAAGGCAGAAGAAGGTGACGAAGTTCTAGCGAGTTTCAGTTAACGCGACGTGATTTAAACACAGTTTTACCCTCCCCTAGGCTCTGCGAATACAAAAACGCGTTAGACTGCCCTTGCGGCATTTCGACCTCGCAGCCCTCCTCGGCTTCTGTCCGGCCACTTGAGTTGGGAACCAAGGCTATCCAGCAGAACAGACGTGCTGTTGGGCGTCGGAAGCGTCTTTACCCAAAGGAGAAAACCATGAAGAAAACTGCAACTCGGCTGCTTTTGATCAGCTCGTTTTTCACCATTCTCTGCTCTGTCCAGGCCTGTTTAGATGTTCCCTGGCCGATGCCGTTTCCGACTCCGAAAATCATTTCCTAACGCAGCTGATAACATAGGGTGGTCTCCTTTGGCGACCACCCTCTATGAAAACAGCACATCTCCTGATGGGCTATTCCGGAACCGGTCTGGAACTGGTTTTGCTGATTGTTCTCATATGGCGTAGGGTCCATTGGCGGTTTCCATTCTTCTTTTTTTGCAGGGCTTTCACGCTGCTTCTTGAAGGAGCGTTGGCGCTGGTCGTACACAAGCAGGCTTTGTATTTCTACATATACTGGATCGGCGAGGCGCTTTACGTTGTCCTATCCTTCATGGCAATTCGGGAAGGTTTCAACGCCGTCTTTTCCAAACTGTATTCTTCGGTCTGGGTACGGTCCCTTTTCCCTTTCACAGCCGCAGTATTGTTACTCGCAGCTGCCGTGAGGGCGGCCTCTCACACTGGCTCCCAGATGGGACGTCTTCCGGAAGCAATCGTCTCCGTGGAAGTTGGCGTCCGGTTTCTTCAGGTGGGAATTTTTGGGCTTTTCCTGCTACTGACTCGCGTTTTCAGGAGTTTCTGGGATCGCTATGCATTCGGAATTCTGCTCGGATTCGGCATTTCGGGCGCTGGAACACTGAGCGTCTTATTGCTGCGTTCCGAATTCGGAACGAGATTCGATTCTGTTGTCGGAATTACCCCTCCAATCGCTTATCTTATTGCGGAGACAGTCTGGCTGATTACATTTGTTACCCATTCAGCCGGCCGATCTACCTCGGGTGACTTGTTGTTGGCAGACCCAGATCAAGTGTTAGCAGACGTGAAACGGAACACAGACAGTGTTAAGGAAATTCTGAAACGATGATTTTCGACCTCATCACGATTTTCCTGGTTGGCGTGATTCTGCTGCTTGCTGCCTTCACTACCTTGCAGTTTTTGGGCAAGTTCCCCCGCCGAAATGTGGCTGACGTTGTCCCCTATCTGCGTCGCACGGAAATGGAAGAACTCGATTCTCTGTTGGATCCCATTCAGGAAAAGAACATCAGATTCCAACTCTCTCGGCTTGAGTTCCGGGAATGGCAGCGCAAGCGCGTGCACCTGATGTACGAATATCTGCTGCGCATGTCTCACAATGCACTGGTGCTTATTGAATGGGGCAACATGGAGTCTGGTCACGACGCCCTGGCTCCGACCTCTCAGAAGGCGCTGGAACGCCAGGCCCTGGCTCAAGAGATGGTTCGAGCGGCCACGGAACTGCGTCTCTATTCGGTTTTGGCACTGGTGAAATTGAAGCTTTGGATTGTGCTCAGGATGGACGCCTGGCCGCTGGATTCAGGAGGGAGTATTCCCGCCCTGCGCGAAGTTTTTGGGATTGACGCCCTCGCAACCTATTCCCGAGTGCGTGAAACAGCGGGTGGACTTGGGGAGTCTTATGGGCTGGAATACCAGCAACAATTGAACGGCCGCATCTAATTCCAACGAGTACAAACCGCTATAATCCCCACGTGCCCCTGTGGTCCAAAATCAGCGGCAGGCTTACGCGTATCGGACTGTTCCCTCCCCGTACTCGTCTGGCCCGCTTCACGCTCTATCTGGCGGCTGCGTTCTTTCTGCTTGAATTGGTTGAAACGGCTTTCCGACTGACCGGGTTCACTGCTGGCGCAGAGCCACTCCAGGGTTGGACGAGCTTTCTCGGCTTTATTCTTGCAATCGTCTTATTGGCCGTGGCCTTGCGATGGTTCCGATCGCATGTGATGTGGAGCGTCCGCAACCGCCTGATCGTTACGTACCTGTTTATTGGTGGGGTGCCGGTCATCCTGGCTTTTACCTTCGCTTTGGGCACTATTTACATGATTGTGGAGCACGTGGCCACCTATCTGACCGTCGCTGAGATCCAGGCACAGGAACAGCGCCTTGCAGCAGCGAATGCGGCCGCTGCAGAAGAGATCTTAAAGCGAGGCCGTACTCCGGCAGAGATCATGGCCAGCGACACCGTGTTTCCCGGTCGAACCGTAACCGTTTCTTCTGCTGACGCTGCACCCAGGTGGATAAAAGGCGATTTCAGTGGTCTGGTGAGTGACTCGGGTGCGCTATATCTTCGTGCGTGCAAGCAGATCAAAACGCCTGCGCGATCGCAAGTGATTGAGTCGAGCGTGCCTGTAAATGAGGGCTTCCTTGCTGGCGTGGCGGCACATCTTGGAACACTTACGCTTCAAGGTGGGAACGTGCGAATCCAGCGAGATGGGGACGCCATATCGGCCGAACCGCAGCAGAAATCCCCTACACCGGGCAGTATTTCGGCCGGAACCATTCCCCCCCCGGCGGGAAAATTCGATCCGGAGTTGGAATTCAGAGGACTTGTCCAGACAACAGATTGGCAATCGGGCGACGCAAATGCGGTTTTCCTTGCTGGAAGCACCCGCGGCAGCACACTTATTGGGGTTTTCGGTGCAGCGATGGGCATGTGGACGGGTGTTCTCGGCGTCGTACTTCTTGTCATCGCAGGGATCTTTGCTGCTGTGGTTCTTGTTGCCCTGATCATCGGTGCCCGTCTCACACGTACCATCACCTATTCAGTCGCTAATTTGTACAAGGCCACCCAACATATCAATCGGGGAGATTTCGATCATCGCATTCAAGTTCGCGAGAAGGATCAATTGGCCGCCCTGCAGATGTCCTTCAACTCCATGACCGATTCGATCCAGCGCCTCATTCTGGAGCAGAAAGAGAAAGAACGTCTGCAAAGTGAGTTGGAGATCGCACACGAGGTCCAGGCACAACTTTTTCCGCACGAGTTCTCCAGCACGCGCACGCTCGAGCTACATGGAATCTGCCAGCCTGCTCGCATTGTGAGCGGGGACTATTACGATTTCCTGTCCTACGGCCCTGACCAGGTGGGACTTGCGGTTGGCGATATCAGCGGCAAGGGTATTTCCGCCGCTCTACTGATGGCGACGATTCATTCCGCTGTGCGCGCGTATGAACAGGAACAACTAGTCGCAGCAGGAGCGGCTTCCGCGTACGAAACTACCGGACGGTCATTGACGATGGCTGCTCCGTTGCAGCCTCCATCACCGGCGCAAATGCTGTGGCTCCTGAACCGGCACCTGTATCGCAGTACGCCGCCTGAGAAATACGCGACGTTGTTTCTTGGCTTTTACGATGGTGACAAGCGTCGGCTGACCTACTCCAACGGCGGCCATCTGGCACCGATCATTCTCGGAGCTGATGGATCTGTTCGGCGGCTTGAGGCGGGCGGGATGGTGGTTGGACTGTTCGACAACATGGAATACTCAGAGGAGAGCGTGGAATTCCGCTCGGGAGATATCTTTATCGCATTCAGCGACGGAATGACGGAGCCGGAGAATGAATTCGGCGAGTTTGGAGAAGACCGGCTGCTTGAGACGGTCGTCGCAAACCGCTCGCTTCCTCTCGATCGCATCAGCGCGCATGCAGTGGCCGCCGTTCAGGACTGGATCGGCTCAACGGAGCAACCGGATGACATCACTCTGGTGCTTGCACGGCGCCTCGCCTGATCTTGTATTAGCTTCCATGGTGACACCAGAAAAAATGGCCTTACTTTTCCGTCACGGTGCGTTTATGTTGTAGCTCTCAATCGCTGATCTCCGGACAAAAATGAGCATCCATCGCACACAATCGACCATTCTGCCCTGGCAAAAGAAGTCAAATCCTTCCCACCCATTGCTTGAGCGGCTCAACACCATGACCTCAGAACTCGAGTTAATCCAGAACGAGCTTTGCGGATTCATGGGAGCGTCTGATGGCACTCCCAAGAAGCGCGGTTCCTTGCCGGAAACCGCCGGCGCGGATGTGATGAGGTTCAAAGCGGCGGTGGATCAGCTACGCCGCACACTGTGGTTTTATTGCGACGAAGAAGCGCAGGAACTCCTTCACGCTCGCGGACCGAGCGTAAGTCATTCTTTGACGCCGCAGGTTCAGCCCGGAACCAGCGCCGCCGAGGTCGCTATTGATCAGGGCGGCGGATCGTTTTTCGATCGTCTGAACCTGGTCATTGACGGTTACATTCAATCCAATGGTTCGATCAGCCGTTCCACTCGCAAGATTAAGATCTAGTTCGCCGCTCCGATCGCCAAACGGTGATCGAGCTCAGCAACGCGCCATCCTGTTTCGAATACCAGACGGGCGACCTTCGTCATTTTGTCGAAATCGATCTTGTCCACAGTGTCCGTCGGACGGTGATAGTCAACGTGTGTGCCATCGAAGTAGAAGATCACCGGTATTCCGTGACGGGCATAATTCCAGTGATCTGAGCGGTAATAGATGCGCTCCGGATTGGCGGGATCGTTATAGTAGTAGTCAAGCTTCAGCTTCTGAAACTGCTGGTTGGTCTGCTCGCTGATGCCGTGCAATTCCCTACTGATTCGGTCAGAGCCCACAAGGTAGACCGTATTGGCATCGGTCAGGTGCTCATCCGCGCTTGCAGTGTCCCCTAGAGGCTTGGAGCGGCCGATCATGTCGATGTTGAAATCGGCGACAATCTTCTGAAGCGGTACCGCTGGATTTACGTCAGTGTTGTAGCTCGATCCAAGGAGGCCCAGTTCCTCGCCAGCATGGAAGATTATGACTATCGAGCGTTTCGGCCGTTCTTTAGCCATTGCGTGCGCGATCGTGAGGATCGCCGAGGTGCCGGATCCGTCATCATCAGCTCCGTGATAAATCTCCCCGTTCGGCCCCGCCTTCAGGTGATCGTAATGAGCGCTGAAAGCCACATACTCGTCTTTCAGCTTAGGATCGCTCCCAGGAAGGATGCCGACGACGTTCTGGGTGGCAGTACGCGCCTCAACCAGACCGACACCCATTTTCGCTGATGCCTTCATCGGTACAGCTTTAGCGGCTTCCTTGCGCTGTGCGATCTCGAACGCTTTCGTTAGATCCAGTCCGGCGGATCGCAATAGCTTCTCGGCGAGATCAGGTCCCAACGTCAGCATGGGAATGCGCTTTTCTGCGGATGGCGCTGCCAGGGTGACTCGTTCGCGCGTTGCGACT
This sequence comes from Candidatus Angelobacter sp., assembly GCA_036258095.1. Lineage (GTDB taxonomy): Bacteria > Acidobacteriota > Terriglobia > Terriglobales > Acidobacteriaceae > Angelobacter. The sequence goes on from DATAEJ010000013.1 coordinate 64,256, forward strand.
GCTTGCATGACCGACTTCTTCTTCATGTTTTCAAGAAAGCGTTGCGGCGGAATCGTCAAGACACCCACTGCGCCGTGTGCAGCGGCAGCCAGACCACCTTCCTGCTCGCGCTCGATATGCGATAGGTCCAGACCCACGGGGTTGGCCGAGACCAACAGGGCGATCTTCCCTTTCACGTCCACGCCTTTGTAGTCGTCGTGCTGTTGCTCAGGCGCGGAGATTCCTGTTCCCAAAAAAACGATTTCGCCCGCGACATCACCGGCGGCGCTGTCAGTTCCGGTTACAAAGTCGTCTCCAAGCTTCAAGGTTTCTGTTTTGCCGTCCAGAGTGAGTTCAAGCCGTGTTCTGGCCGGATCTGCCTTTGTTGAAGCCACCTCAAAGTTTTGCAGGAAGCTCCCATCTTTCGCCCCGCCTACAAAGCCATAACCTTTCAGGTGAGCCGCCAGGTACCTTGCCGCGATTCCAAAACTCGGAGAAAGCGTGTATCGGCCGCCGAGTTCGTCGGAGGCCAGGAATTCCAGGTGCATACGCAGTTCAGAAGGCGTAATGGTATCCACACTTTCCGGTACGGAGGGCAGAGTTGCAGCCAGAACACCTGCGGTTAATATGAAGGAAAAAGCACACGCCAGGGCGATTGTGCGTGGAGAACGGCGTTTCAGAGACATGCTTTATGTTAGCTTCTGATTTGGGTTAAGACAACATTACCCGCTTCAGCAGCACGCCTTGTGGCGGCTACAATCAGCCCAGCAGGAGACCCCGGACATCACCTTGAAATCAAACATCATCGTGCTGGAGGACGATCCCGATATCGCCAACCTGGTGCGTCACCACTTACACCAGGAGGGATTCGCGGTGCATGTGGCATCTGCAGGTGACGGTGTGCTCCCGCTCGCGCGCCAGAATCCGCCCATTCTTTTTCTACTGGACGTCATGGTTCCCGGCGTGAACGGATTTGAAGTATGCCGCCTGGTCCGCCAGAGCAGCGAACTGGCGAAGACGCCTATCATCTTCGTTACCGCCAAGACGACTGAGGATGACCGTGTACGCGGCCTGGATCTCGGGGCAGATGATTACATCAACAAACCGTTCAGCACCCGCGAACTACTGGCCCGCGTAAGGGCTGTGCTACGTCGTTTTGAGCAGCCAATCGCCAATAGTGTCTCCACGCCGGATTTCGAACTTAACAGCGATTCCATGACCCTTACGGTTCGCGGTGAAGCGGTGGAAGCGACGGCCACGGAATTCCGCCTCCTGCATTTCCTTGCTACTCACCCCGGCCGGGTTTACACACGTGACCAGGTGCTGGATGCAGTCTGGCGGGACATGTCATTCGTGACGCCACGGTCTGTCGACGTGTACATCCGCCGGCTGCGCGAAAAGATCGAGCGCGACCCAGAAGATCCCAGATACTTAAAGACAATACGTGGTGCGGGATACAAATTTGAGGTTCCCAAGTGAGGAACCGCATTTTTCTCAAAGCGCTTGCAGCTTTCGTAGCGGTGATCGCTGTCGCGACACTGACTCTGGACCTCAGCATACGCGGCTCATGGGAGCGTTCCTATCGCGAGCGCACTGAAAAGACACTGGATGAGCATCTGGAATGGCTGGCCCAGCGAGTTCAATACGATCATGAGCACTCCTTGCAGCAGATCGCCGCAGACACGGCCCGGATTTCTGAAGCCCGAGCCACAATAATTGAGCGAGGCGGCAAAGTGCTGGCCGACTCCACCGCAGATGCCAGTTCAATGGAAAACCACGCTGGACGGCCTGAAGTGGTTCGCGCGCTCCAGGGAGGAACGGGGTCATCCACCCGGCTTAGCCATACCGTCGGAATCGAGTTCTTATATGTCGCAATGCCGAGCGGTGACAAGGTCGTGCGCCTCGCCTACCCACTATCTGCGATTCAGCGCTTTGAAACCGAATTGCGCTGGGTACTCCTGCGGTCATCTCTTCTCGCGCTGATGTTTGCGCTCTTACTCTCGCTTGCTGCCGCACAGTTGATCACGCGACGGTTGCAAAACATCGTGCGCTTTGCCGAGCAGATTGCGGCCGGCAATCTGGGCGCTCGTATTTCGGAAGGAGGAGGAGACGAGATCGCACAGGTCGCTGGCGCTCTCGACCGCACCGCGAGACGACTCGAAGAGAACTTCGCCGCGCTGCGCGACAGCCGGGCTCAATTGGAAGCCCTGCTCAACAGCATGAATGATGGCGTAATTGCAGTTTCCCAGGAGATGACGGTGCTCTGGGCGAACCGTGCGATTTCCAATATCACTCATCAGCCAGTCCGGCTGGGCGCCCCGGTAGTCGAAATGATTCGTCACCCGGATTTTCTTTCCACCTTGCATTCCGCGTTGCGGAGCAAGCAACGCGAGACGGCAATTGCTCCGGCGCTGGTCGGCCGCAAGTCGTTTTCAATCACAGCAGGGCCACTGCCTGAAGGCGGTGCCGTAAGCGTGTTGCATGATATTTCGGAAATAGAGACAGTAGAAAAGATAAGGCGTGATTTCATTGCCAACGTTTCTCACGAACTGCGCACGCCTCTGACTTCCATCCGTGGATATGCGGAGACACTCATTGAATCATCAGACGACTTCAATGGCAGCTCCCGTGACTTTCTCCAGGTCATACGCCGAAACGCGGAGCGGATGAGCCGGCTGACCGACGATCTCCTTGTGCTTGCGCGCGTAGAATCCGGAGAGGAAAAGCTTGATCTCCGTCCCTACTCTGCCCGCGAACTTGTAGCCGAGGCTGCTTCCTCCATGCAGGAGACCGTTCGTACGGCGGAGATGCAACTTGAAACACTCGAAACCCCCGATATTCCGGTCATTGCGGATTCCTACGCAATCCATCAGGTGTTCGCGAATCTCATCAGCAATGCAGTGCGTTATGCCCAAACGGGCAAGAAGCTGGAGATCGGTGCTCAGGAAAAAGGCGGTACTATCGAATTTTTCGTTCGCGATTATGGTCCCGGCATCGCTTTCGAACACCTTCCCCGCATCTTTGAACGTTTCTATCGAGTGGACAAGGCCCGCTCACGCGAGACCGGCGGAACCGGGCTGGGACTTGCCATCGTGAAGCATATTGTGCTGAACCACGGCGGATCCGTACGTGTGGAGAGCGAGGTCGGCCATGGATCCAGCTTCTTGTTTACCCTGCCGAAAGCATCGATAGAGTCCTAGTGCCTTAGGAACCCGATTTTCATCGTGCATTCACAACCGACGCCGAACGTTTAACACTCGTTTAACATCGCTTTGTTACGTTTCCGCATGACACAGGTGTTGAAAGAATTCAGGAGGAATCATGCGGTCAACTCTTCACATGCTGCTTGCCGCGGCGCTGCTCCTGGGAACAGCTAGCGCCCAGAGCTTGAATGGAGCGGGTGCGACCTTCCCCAATCCGATTTACCAGAAATGGTTCAGCGAATACCACAACGCAAACCAGAACATCACGATCAACTATCAATCTGTGGGCAGCGGCGCCGGCATTGCTCAGCTGACGGCCGGAACCGTCGACTTTGGCGCGAGCGACGGGCCCATGACCGACGAACAACTCGGTAGGGTGAGCGGGAAGGTTTTTCACATTCCCACGGTTCTAGGCGCGGTGGTGCTCACATACAACGTTCCCGGAGTCAGCAGCGAGCTGAAGTTTACTCCGGACGCCATTGCCGGAATTTATCTGGGCAAGATCAAGAAATGGAACGACGCGGAGCTCACGAAATCGAATCCGGGAGTAAAGCTGCCCGATACGGACATCGTGGTGGTTCATCGCTCCGATGGCAGCGGCACAACCTACATTTTCACCGACTACCTTTCCAAAGTGAACCAGGAATGGGCAAATTCAGTGAAGAAGGGCACGTCGGTGAATTGGCCCACCGGCCTCGGCGCGAAGGGCAACGAGGGCGTTTCGGGACAGGTAAAGCAGACGGAAGGCGCAATCGGCTATGTCGAACTGATTTATGCCCTCTCCAACAAAATGTCGTACGGCGTGGTGAAGAACTCCGCGGGCAACTGGGTGAAAGCGAGTCTCGACTCAGTGACTGCGGCTGCGGCTTCGTCGAAAGACATGCCGGATGACTTCCGGGTCTCGATCACCAACGCTCCCGGCAAAGACGCTTATCCGATCAGCAGCTTCACCTGGTTGCTTGTACCGGCAAAGTGGAGCGATGCTTCGAAAGAGAAGGCATTCGTCAATTTCCTGAACTGGATGGTTGACAAAGGCCAGACGATGACTACGTCACTTGAGTACGCTCCTCTGCCGAAGAACGTGGCAGCCAAAGTAAAAGCTCGGATCAAAGAAATTCAGTAACGCATTGAGTTACTGAGTCGTGGAGAGCACAACCGCCGAAGCGATATTGTCCGGCGGTTTTGCGTTGTGGAAACTGTTACTCAACAAGGATTTACCGACTAAATTCACCTGGCCCTCTCAGGCTTTTAACATCCGTTTAACAATCGTTTGTTAGCTTCCAGACATGCAGACGTCCCCTCCCAGGGTCCTAAACGGCGAAGCTGCAGGCAAGCAACAGCTCCCATCAGACGAAGGAAGTACTCCCACGAGCAGCTCGTCGCCTGTGCGGAAGGCACTCGCGAAGGAGCGGAGCTTTGCCGATCCAGCCTTTCGGACACTGGTGTATCTGTGTGCAGGTGCAGTGCTGGCTATCGTCGGACTGATCGTTTACGAACTTCTGATTCAGTCTCATCTGGCAATCTCGAAATTCGGGTTTAAGTTTTTGGTAAAGCAGATCTGGGATCCTGTTAACGAGGACTTTGGGGCGCTGCCATTTGTGTATGGAACTCTTGTGTCGTCGCTTCTGGCGCTGGTCATTGCTGTGCCGCTTTCGGTAGGAACCGCTCTTTTCCTAACCGAAATCTGCCCGCGCGCGTTACGGAGCACCATGTCATTGTTAGTGGAGCTACTCGCGGCCATTCCAAGCGTGATTTATGGTTTGTGGGGCATTTTTGTTCTCGCACCGTTCCTGCGCAAATACGTGCAGCCGTTTCTGGGCAGCTACTTTGGATGGACAGGGTTATTTACGGGCCCGAAATACGGAATAGGAATGCTGGCGGCAGGAGTCATCCTGGCCATCATGATCCTTCCGATCATCGCTTCGATCACGCGGGAGGTCGTTCTTGCTGTGCCACAGCAGCAGCGCGAAGCGGCATTGGCACTCGGAGCTACAAAATGGGAAATGCTGCGGATGGCCGTCCTGCGCAATGCCCGTCCTGGAATTCTGGGTGGAGTGATTCTCGGCCTCGGCCGCGCCCTGGGCGAAACCATGGCCGTAACCATGGTGATCGGCAACCGGCCTGAAATTGCGAAATCGCTCTTCGCACCGGGGTACACGCTGGCCAGCGTGATTGCAAACGAATTTACTGAAGCAACCAGTGCCATGTACCTGAGCTCCCTGGTGGAAATGGCCCTGATCCTCTTCGTATTGACCCTGATCGTGAATGCTCTGGCGGGATTGCTTGTGTGGTCGATTACCCGCGGAATGCCTGCGAGGGCCCTTGCCTAAACCGAGCAACAACATTTCACTTCGACGACGATTTACCAATAGTCTCGCCCTCGGCTCGATTACGATTGCCGCAATCATTGTCACGATTCCGCTTTTCCTGATACTTGGCACGGTGGTTTACAACGGTGTGGGCGAACTGCACTGGGCTTTCTTCACTCAAATTCCAAAGCCGGTGGGCGAAGAGGGCGGCGGCATGGCAAACGCGATCGTGGGTTCTCTGGAATTGCTCGGTTTCGCCAGCCTGATCGGAGTGCCACTTGGAATTGGCGCCGGCGTCTATCTTGCGGAATATGGGCGCAACATGGCAGGCAACATAGTTCGCTTTACCTGCGACGTGCTTAACGGGGTACCTTCGATCGTCATCGGGATGACGGCTTATGCGCTCGTCGTACTAACGCAAAAGCATTTCTCAGCGGTAGCCGGCAGCGTGGCTCTGGGAATCATGATGATTCCCACCATTGCTCGGACTACCGAAGAAGTGCTCCTGATGGTCCCGCAGACGATTCGGGAAGCTGCACTGGGGCTGGGTATTCCGCAGTGGCGGACCACACTGTCCGTCGTGGTAAGAACCGCGAGTGCGGGCATCGTCACCAGCATCATGCTCGCGTTTGCAAGAGTCGCCGGCGAGACCGCACCGCTCATGTTTACAGCTTTCGGGAACATGTACTGGAACGTCAATCCCAACCAGCCCATAGCCGCGCTCCCGCTGCAAATCTTCAACTACGCAGTGATGCCCTATGACCAGGCGCACAGGCAAGCCTGGACCGGCGCCCTGGTTCTGATCACGATCATTCTTTTCACAGTCATCCTCTTCCGCTATCTTGCCAACCGCGGCGTAATGAAGGGAGCCAACTAATGAGCCCGGGAATCCAGGTTCAAGACCTGAATGCCTGGTTCGGATCCACGCAGGCTTTGCACAGCATTACGCTTGATATGCCGGAAAAGCGCACAACGGCGATTATCGGTCCTTCAGGATGCGGCAAATCGACGTTTGTCCGTTGCCTGAACCGAATGCATGAAACACTCCCCAACACGCGGGTGAACGGCAAAGTCACCGTTGGCGATTTCGACGTCTATGGGAAGAGCGTTTCGCCGGTCACAGTGCGCCGGCGTATTGGAATGGTCTTTCAGAAGCCGAATCCATTCCCGACGATGTCGATCTATGACAACGTCGCGGCTGGGCTCAAGCTGAACGGTTATAGCGATCGGCGCCAGCTCGACGAAATCGTGGAGCGCTCGCTCCGCCAGGCTGCCCTGTGGGATGAAGTGAAAAACGATATGAAGAAGAAGTCTGGCGCCAGCCTCTCCGGCGGCCAGCAGCAGCGGCTGTGCATCGCTCGGGCTCTGGCCGTTGAACCGGAAGTCCTGCTCATGGACGAGCCGGCATCAGCTCTGGACCCAATCTCGACTTCAAAGATTGAAGACTTGATTTTTGAGCTGCAGAAGCAATACACCGTGGTAATTGTGACTCACAACATGCAGCAGGCAGCGCGTGTTGCGGAATATACTGCTTTTTTTCTGATGGGCAACCTGGTGGAGTATGACAAGACGGAAAAAATGTTCACCAAACCCTCCGACAAGCGCACGGAAGATTACATAACAGGGAGATTCGGATGACACGGACTCGGTTCCATCAGGGACTGGATGACCTCAAACAAAAGATGCTCAGCATGGGTGGACTGGCCGAGCAGGCGGTCGAGCGCGCGGTGCGCGGCTTTCAGACGCGCGACACCGCCGTTTGCGAGCTTGTGCTGCGCGATGAGCCGCTGATCAATACCTGCGAGCGCGAAGTCGACGAACTCTCGATTGACCTGCTGGCGATGCAGCAGCCTATGGCTGTGGACCTGCGTTTCATCATTGCCTGTATCAAGATCAATGCTGATCTCGAACGCGTTGGCGATCAGGCAGTGAACATCGCCGAACGTGTACTGGACATGGTTAACCGGCCGAAAGCCGACCTGAATGTGGACATCCCGCGCATGGCATCACTGGCGATCACCATGGTTCGGGATGCACTCAACGCCTTTCTTGCAGCCGATGCCGAAATGGCTCGCTCTGTGCTGGAACGCGATGATCTGGTGGATAATCTCAACCGCGAGATTTTCGAGGCGGTTGATTTCGCTCTGACCCATGCGGTCGAGACGCGGCGCGATGCGCTGGATACGTTGATCATCGCCCGCAACCTTGAGAGGGTGGCAGATCACGCTACCAACATTGCGGAAGACGTGATCTTCTGGGTGCGGGGCGCCGACGTACGTCATCACGCACAGCTTTAGAGTTCTCCCGCTCCGACAGATCGCGTCTATGCCAGCACGGGCATCTAAAGTCTTTATGATCGTCTACTTCCTTCGGCACGCTTCGGCAGGAACCAAAGCTTCGGACCCCAAAAAGGACGAACGCCGACCCCTGGATGAAGATGGTGTGCTTCAGTCGCGGCACATCGGCCGCTTTCTGGCGACGTTGGGCGTTGAAATAGAAGCTGTCGTCAGTAGCCCGCTCAAGCGCGCGCTCCAAACCGCTTCACTGGCCGCTGGCGAGCTGAGTTTTGATCGTGAAGTACAGATTGACGACGCTCTGCGCCCGGAGAGCGAGTATTCCGCTTTTCAATCATTGCTTGCGCGGCTGAGCAAGTACGAATCTGTGGTTATTGTTGGGCACAATCCCAGCATGACAGAGTTCCTGAGCAAGGCAGTTTCCAACGGAGAGATGGCAGCTCATTTGGAACTCAAGAAGGGCGCGGTCGCCAAGGTGGAGATGAATGGAAGTACCGGAACTCTCAACTGGCTGGTCACACCGAAGATCGCCCGCACGCTTCAGAGCAGCGTGAAACTGAGTTCCCGTCCGAAAACTTCACGAAAGTAACTGACCTCTTTTTCCGCCGCCCACAACTCCAAGTCAGCACCGCCACGACTAGCTGCAACGTCCATCCGCACGTGGCCGTCCTTCGCCGCCACTCTTACCCTCTGCACGGCATCCCGCCGTCCCTGATTGAGCGCGCGTGCGACGCGCAGTAGCGCTGTTCCCTTAAGCACATCCGCTCGCATCTGAGCCGGCAAAGCCTTGATTAGACGATCGCGGAGCTGAGGCCGAGAGTTGCCCTGATAACGCGCGATGGTAGCAATGATCTTGCGCTGGAGAGGCGTGAATCCGAACAGCTCCGACTGCGCGATGATGTAATACGCGTGCCTGTGCCGGCCCACGGGGTTCACGAACGCCCCGACCTCATAGAGAGAAGCAGCCGTGGCAATCCATTCGCGGAATTCCGTACTGAGTCCATGCACGCGCCTGGTCTGATCGAAGATGGCGAGTGCTAGATCCCGGACCTGAGTCGCGTTGCCCGTATCAATTCGATACCTCGCAGCCATGCGGGCAAGCGCATCTTCCCGGTCAGATTCCCATTGCCGGTGTGATCGTGCGCGCTGATCGTATTCGGCCGCCATCTGGGCCAGCAATCCATCGCGTAACCCGAGTGGCGAATAGCGGAACGCGCGCGCACCGACGAGGCTCAAGAGCTGCGTATACACGGTGGCCCCGGCGATTACGATTTCAGCTCGTTTGGAATTGATGCCCTTGATTGCAGCGCGCTGGCGCACAGTGAGCTTGGCAAGTTTCCTGCCCAATTTTGATACAGCCGGCTGGGAAACAAGATTCTTTCGTCCCAGCTTTAATGACCGGGCCGCTCCCGCCAACGCAGCCGCCGTACCGGAAGTTGCGATTGCGAGCGGGGTCTGTGACCGCAAAATATTGCGTGGAATGCGCCTGCTCTCCTCAGTTATGAAATCCTGCAGGCGTTTCATTTCCGGCTTGGTAGGCGGATCGTGTTGAATGAACTCCTCGGTCAGCCGGACGGCGCCGAGCGGCAGGCTCACAATGTCCTTAATGTGGCCTTTCTCGGAAAAAATGAATTCGCAGCTGCCGCCTCCGAGGTCGAGCAGCAGCAACTTTGACGGGATTGAGCGAAGACTGGAGATGACGCCGAGATGGATCAACCGTCCTTCTTCCAGGCCGGAGATGATTTCCAGCTTCCATCCAGTGGCAGAGCGCACCCAATCGGCAAAGATATGACCGTTCTTGCTGTCGCGCAAGGCGCTGGTCGCAACCACGCGCGTGCGCTCAACCGCATAAGTTTGTACTGCACGGTGAAAGCGCCGCAACACCTTCAGGCTGTGGGCCATCGCCTGAGGATCGAGGTTGCCGTCTTTGAACACGCCTTCACCAAGACGGGTAACTTCGCGGTCCTGGTGCAGCGGTACCAGGCGGCCACCACGCAGTTCGGCAACACTCAGCCGGACTGAGTTGGAGCCGATATCGACTGCCGCGAAAGCGGGCATTTAGTTCAGGCGCTTACAACCACCGAGCGCTGCACTTTGGCGCGCTGTGGCAGCTTCTTGGAAGGATTCAGGCCGGCAAGGAATTCGGCAGCTCCTCGAACGGCCTCTCTCCTGTGTGACTCCGCCAGCGAGCGGACCTGTTCGGGCAGGAATGAGTTGGGATTCGTGTCGAAGAATTTCTCTGCCGTCTGCGCCAGGCTTTCCCAATCGTGCCACTTCCCCAAGACGTCCTGAACACCTTTCAATGATTCAAGCAGCTGGGTCTGTGCGGGGCTTTCCGAAGCCAACTCTGCGAGATAGCGAATCATCTTCAATTCGACTCGCGTCTTGTGCAGCCGCGCCGGCTTCGGATTCGGATGCTGGCGGCTCTTTTCGGCGAGCTTTGCCAGTCGCGACTGCGCCTCGACCAGCGCAGAGCTCCCATCCAACTGGCCGCTCGATACCGCCTTCTCTCCGATTGTCTCCATGTGATCGAGAAGCCGGTTACTGCGCAGGCGAACGCCTTCCGTGGAGAGCTTCTTCACCTGCCGCTGGCGTTTGCGGGCAATGAACTCGGCCAGAGCGGCCACTTCTACGCCGCTCTGAGAATCACCATTAATATCGTTGAGGAGCGCCAGTTCGATGTCCAGATCACGGACTTTTCCTGCCTTCCGGCGCAGCTGTTCCAGATCGTCAAGATGGTTCTGCTGCTTTTTCTTGATCCTTTGAGCGCCGTACTCGACAGCAGCGTTGTACCGGCGTGCGCTGACGCGCAGCTTGTGTACGTGTTCAGGGGTGGGATCGCGGAGGACCTTGCTTAACCGCTCAGAAAAGTTCTCCACAAGCTCGCGAATGCGCTCTTCAGTGGTGCTCATAAATCGAGGGTCGTACAACTAAAAGGGTACCCCATAGCCGCAGTCCCTACAACCATCCAGGGCAGAGCCAATCGGGTTATTGCCCGAGCTGCTCAGGTGCTGGATAATGTTTCTACAGGCGATGGAGTTCGCCTTAACCGCCGGGAAGCCGGCTGATGACTCCTACCAAACAACACCTGGAGCCGTCCACGATGCGAACTCTGATCGAGTGGAGAGCCTACGCCTGGATTTCCGTCGGCGCCATTCTCGGCGCAAACCTTCGTTATTTCCTGAGCAAGATTATTACGCGGTTCAGCGATGCGGCATTTCCCTACGGCACGCTTGTGATCAACGTAACCGGAAGCCTGCTCCTCGGCTTTTTCCTGATCTGGACCACGGAGCGGGTATTTGCGAATCCGCTATGGCGCTGGCTGGTGGCAATCGGTTTCTGTGGCTCCTATACGACGTTCTCAGGTTACGCATTTGAGACCATGGCGTATGTCGAACCGAGAAACTGGGCATTGTTCGCCATGAACATTCTGGCGAACAACCTGCTCTGCCTTGGAGCAGTCCTCGTGGGCGGGATGATTGCCCGGGGAATTTGATCCAAAGTAGTGCGCGTGTAGAATCCGAGTGAGACTTTGAAGGCACTCTTGCCATGAATCCTGAAGAGACCGCGGTGCAGGTAACGATTTACCTCAACGAAGCCGACCAGTGGAAGCGCCGGCCCCTGCATCTGGAGCTGCTCAACTATCTTCGCGAGCAGGAGGTCCCCGGCGCTACCGTGCTTCACGCCGTGGCAGGATTTACAGGTCACAGCCGCGTTAAGACCTCCACGCTGGTGGATGCCGGCGGTAAGCTGCCCTTGGTCCTCACCTTCATTGACAAAGCCGAGCACGTGGATCGCATTATGCCTCACATCAAGGAAATGGCTGGACACCGGCTGATCGTGCGCGAAAGAGTGGTGATCGAGGGTGAAGCTGAATGAGCTCCCCTGCGCTTGATGTGCTCGCGCTGGCAGCCCACCGCGATGATGTTGAGCAGACCTGCGGCGGGACGCTATTGAAGATGGCGCAAGCGGGCCAACGGACAGGCATTCTCGATCTTACCCGCGGCGAGATGGGAACACGAGGAAGTGCGGAGGATCGCGCGCGTGAAGCGGCCGAGGCCGCGAGACTCTTGCGAGCCAGTTTCCGGGACGCTCTGGACATTCCTGACGGTCGCGTAGAGAACAGCTGGGAGAACCGGCTGAAGATTGCAAAGGTCATTCGCGAGCAACGACCGCGCGTGCTTATCGTTCCCTATTGGCAGGGCCGCCATCCCGATCACTACACGGCATCAACGCTCGGCTATGAAGCGGCATTCCTGGCTGGATTGACGAAGCTGGGCAACACACCGGGCTCGAGTACAGGTCTGCTGGCGGATGCAGTAGCCAAGCTGCCGCCGCACCGGCCATTCAAGATCATCTACGCCAGCCTCTATTATGACGTGCGACCCAGTTTCGTGGTTGATATCACCGAGCAGTTTGAAATCAGGGTGCAGTCGCTACTGGCATACCGGTCGCAATACGCGGATCAGAGCCAGGGCAGCGCTCTTTTCCCTGCCGAAAAAGAGATCCGCGGCCGCCTGGAAGGCATGGCCAGCTTCTACGGCCTTCTTGCCGGCGTGAGGTACGCGGAACCGTTTGTGCAAAAGGAAGTGGGGCTCGTGCAAGATCTGACCACGATCCCAGTCGCCTCGCTCTAACACACACGGCGCCCGCTATGGGCCTGTCTCCAGATTTTGATCGCATACACCACTCGTTGGCTGGTCCGGGAGAGGCGGCGGAGTCGGCCATGAGGGGGTTGTGAAGTCGAAGAAATCCAGCAGATCGTCTGCCGCAGCGTCACGCAAGGTGAGAGCCGGCAGATTGAAACGCTTCTCCACCATCTTCAACATCGCCGTGTAATCGCGCTGGACGTGGGAAACGTAGTGCGCGCGCACCCATGGCGAGACCACGACAAACGGCACCCGGAAGCCGCTCAGGGTAAAGTCGCCGGGTCGATCATTAGGCTGAAGTGCGGGAGGAATGGCGTCAGGCGCGGGGAGCGGGATGGGCGGCACGTGGTCGTAGAGGGCTCCGCCTTCGTCGTAGGTCAGAATGAAGATTGACGACTGCCATGCCGGACTGGCCATAAGCGCGTCAATGATCTTCTTGGTATTCGCAATTCCTGCCTGCAGATTCTTGTCAGGATGTTCATCCAATCCGGTTGGTGTTGCCCGTTCGATGAAGACGACCGGGGGCAGCAGATTGTCGGCGTTCGGATCAGCGAGGATGGTGTAGTAATTCGCAATGTTAAATGCATTGGCCTGCGCAGCGCCGTTGTTGTTCGTCCACGTACCAAACTGGAACAGGAAGAGCCCGTTATCTTGATAGTAGTAACGCCACGGAACGTTGTGTTCCGTGAGCAGATCGAAAATTGTCTTCTGCTGATACTGCCCGGCGCTTGAAGTAGGATCGGGGATGATCTTGCCGAACGAAGTCCCGGTAAAGAGATACATGCGATTCGGATTGGTGTTAGTCAGAACGGGAGAGAACACCGCATCGCCCACGGCGAACTGTGTTGCGAGTTCGTAGTAGTACGGCATGTCGCTCTGGTCGTAGTACCCCATGGCGCGATGGCCGTTGGGATCGATGGTTGATGGCAGCGTTGGCAGCATCCAGCCGTCCATTTTGCCGCCGTCATAAATGATGTGGCTTTCGTTCCATTGAGGGCTGAGGTTCTCTGTGCAAATCGTCCGGTAATGGAACGGCGACACGAGGTTACCTGCCTTGTCTTTGACCTGAACGGTTGTGTCGAGCCCATTCACGTCATTCGCAAAGCCATGCGACGCCTTGTACTGTCCCAGGAGGCCGAAATAGTTGTCGAAGGAGCGGTTCTCCTGGACCAGGATGATGATGTGCTTGATCTTGGTCTGGAAAACGCCTGACTGATCGACTTTCACGGACGCTGTGGAAGTTACGGTGTGTCCGGCTGCATCGGTTGCCGTGGCCGTGTAGGTGGTGCTAACGGTCGGGGTCACCGTGGCCGTGCCGGTAAGTGGTTCCGTACCGACTCCTTGATCGATGGAGACGGTGGTCGCGTTCTGTGAAGCCCACGAGAGCGTTACCGGCTGGGCTGGAGACGTGGCTGAAGGAGTAGCGATTATGTTGACCGCCAGCTGTCCCAGCGGGGCGACGTTGACCGTCGCTTGAGCAGTAATGGTCCCTCCGGGGCCGGTGCCCGTAAGGGTATAAACCGTGGTTGCCGCTGGAGTCACATTTACCGAGCCCGTAGGAACAACCACGGCACCAATCCCCTGGTCGATTGAAATGGACGTTACATTCTGCGCCGACCAGCTAATGGTTGCGCTCTGCCCTGCCACCAGTTGGGCGGCTGGAGTAACCGTGGCGGTTAGAACCGGGGGCGGCTGGTTTACGGTGACGGTCGCCTGGGCCGTGCCTTGCCCGCCAGGACCTGTGGCGGTCAATTTGTAAACCGTTGTGGCAGATGGTGTCACCGGAACGGACCCACTCAAGGGCAACGCCGTGTCGTCGCTCGGATTTGGGTCAGGCGATATCGCGACTGACGTGGCGTTCTTGGTCGTCCAGGTAAGCGTGGTTAATCCGCCAGCCGTTATCGTTGCGGGGGCTGCGCTCATTGTCGCAGATGGCCCCGGCCCCGTTGGAGTGGGCGTCGGGGTCGGCGTGGGCGGACCGGCTTGTACTGTTCCACCGCCGCAGCCGGCGACAACCAATACTGCTGAAACACAAATAATTAAGAGTGCGATATAGGAACGTTTAAGCAAGGTCCACCCAATTAAGAGTCTTTCTCTTCGTTGAGGTTAGATAGGTAAATGGCGATCAGGGTTGCTGCTGGCCGGAGCTGCAGGATTGCCCGATTATGCCGTTTCCAGGCTTTGCAGGGAGGCGTCAAAGCAGAAGCACCTTCTTTTTTGCATTCAGGGTGAAACGGTCTGCCCTTTTAGAACACGTAACAAATACGGAGAACCGTTCGAAGAGGCACGGAGGCCCCATCTGGCTCCTTTCTGCTTCCGTGCTGCTTCTTGTTTTCTTTACCTTGGTGGATTGGGTCTTCGCGGCAGCTCGACCGCCGCGAAGACTTTTTATTTTGTTGCTTCGGTCAGGCAGGAAACGCGCGATCAAGTACACCCTGAAAGTTGCCGGCGGAAAGCGTGCCGAAAGTCTGCCCGTGCCCACCGCAGATTCGCGAGACAACGAACATCTCGGCATTCTCAGGTTTGGCATGGCGGACCATCAATACGGCTTGAGTCGCCAAGGCGAGCCTTTCGGTCAATTGACGGGCACTTGCTTCAATCTCCACCCCATTCGCCTGCTGCTTGCATACCCGAAGCAGCTGGCTCTCGGTCTCATCCAGAAACGCATCAAGAGGCTTGCTGGATCCACGGACGGACGCGAATTCTGCTTTTAGAGCCTCAATGCTTTCCGGTTCGCGGCTCAGGGCCCGGAGAACGTCGAGGCATATTACGTTTCCGGAGCCTTCCCAAATGCCATAGAGCGGGGCCTCGCGGTAAAGCCGCGGCAAGCCCGACTCCTCGACATAGCCATTCCCGCCTAAACATTCAAGTGCTTCACCAACAACGATCGGTACACGCTTGCATAACCAGAACTTAGAAAACGCAGTCACGAGTCTGGCAAAACCACTCTCCTCAGTATTGTCGGCCTTGCGATCGAAGGCCTCAGCCAAACGCGTTACAAGCAAAGTCGCAGCTTCAGATTCGAGCGCCATGTCGGCCAAAACATTTCGCATCAGTGGATGATCGATCAGCAACTTCCCGAAGGCGCTACGATGACGGCAATGATGCAGGGCTTGAACCAGTGCCTGCCTCATCAAGCCGGCGGCAGCAATGGCACAGTCCAGCCGGGTGTGGTTCACCATCTCGATAATGGTGGAGACGCCCCTGCCTTCTTCTCCTACGATGTGGGCCCATGCCTTCTGGAATTCCACCTCGCTCGAGGCATTGGAACGGTTTCCCATCTTGTCCTTCAACCGCTGGATGAAGAACGCGTTCTTCCCGCCATCGGGAGCCCATCTGGGCAGGAGAAAACAGGAGAGCCCCTTGTCCGACTGGGCCAGGACGAGGAAGGCGTCGCACATGGGTGCAGAGCAGAACCACTTGTGACCTGTGATCAGATATTCTCTTGAGGCGCCGATGCGCTCAGCACGAGTAACGTTGGCGCGCACGTCCGATCCGCCCTGCTTTTCTGTCATTCCCATGCCTAGTAGTACCCCGTTCTTGCGATCAGGAGGGGCAAATGCTGGATCGTAGTTCGAGGAAACGATCTGGGGTCCCCACTGTTTTGCCAGTGCTGGTTCCGCTTGAAGCGCGGCCAAGCCTGAAAAAGTCATACTGACGGGGCAAGTGTGTCCCGCTTCATTCTGAACCGCAAGCATCATGAGAGTGGCCCGCGCCAGCTGTGCGCCCTTTCGTTTTTCCAGCCAGGGCAGGCTGTGCAAGCGGTGGCCAATCGAGGTGCGCATCAGCTCATGCCATGAAGGATGAAAAAGGACCTCGTCACGACGATCGCCATTGCGATCATACGTGTGAAGAACTGGAGGATTCTCATTCGCCTCTACGCCCCAGCGCTGGGCTTCTTCAGTGCCCAATAACCTGCCGAATTCGGCAATGTCTTCATGTGCCCACGCAGCGTCTCCTCGCTGCACGGCCGCCACCAATGCAGCGTCCGTGACAAACAGGTTATAGCCAGTAAGGATTGGGGTCTGATTCGAGGTGCTTGAGGTGATCGAACTCTGGGCAGGCGAATTCATGCCCCAATTATCTGCTCACTGGCAACGGCGTACAACGGTGGTCACATTTCAGCTGTGAGGCTTTGAGGCGGTCATAGCCTTTTGAGTATTGTGCGATCTGCGAAGAAGAATTAACGTGCTCTAGATGGAGGAACTATGACGAGGAAGTCATTTGCGACTGCCGTGATCGCTCTTGCTCTGAGCGTGCAGGTTGCATCCTTCGGGCAAGGTAAAGGAAACGGCAAGGGCAAGCATCAGCAACAGAAGGACAGCGGGCGCATCGTGTTCACCTTGCAGGACCAGGATGTTATCCGCGGGTACTATCATGATCGCTATTCAAACCTGCCTCCCGGACTGGCAAAGCGTGGCGGTAATCTCCCGCCGGGTCTTCAAAAGCACCTCGAGCGCGACGGCCAACTTCCTCCCGGATTGCAAAAGCGCGTTGAACCGTTCCCGGACGAACTGGAACGTCGACTGCCCCGTCTGCCGGACCAATATTCCCGTGTCACGCTGGGCGTGGACATCCTGATCCTGGACCGGCGCACACAGCGGATCATGGATATCGTGCGAGACGTGCTGCGGCCCTAGGCTCGCTTACTCATACCGCAGGGCAATCATGGGATCGATTTTTGCGGCGCGTCGTGCTGGAACAAAAGCTGCCAACAGAGCAACGGCGAGCAATATGAGCGCCACTGAGACATAGGTCAGGGCATCGGTGGCGCTCACGTTGTACAGCAATGATCTGAGCCACCGCGTCATCAGAAATGCCATCACCGCGCCAGCCACAACCCCAATGGCGGCAGTCAGCAACGCTCGTTCCAGAACCAGTCGCACAACGCTCGATGAAGTTGCTCCAAGGGCCATGCGAACACCGATCTCACGCGTTCGGCGCGCGACGGAATACGCCAGAACGCCGTATATACCAACGATCGCGAGCAGAAGAGCGGTGATTGAAAAGGCTGCCACGAGAGCCAGGTTGAACCTGCGGCTACTAAGCGATTCCGCGACCACCTCATCAAGTGTGCTCAGCTTAACTGGGGTATCGGGCTCCAGCTGGCGGATAATCCTGCGCGCGGCCTCAAGCACCGTTCCCGGCGCGACATTGCCATGAACCACGATCCCGAATTTCTGGAGTCCACGCGAGCGCTGACGGTAATTGACGTAAATCGTGGGTCGGGGCGGAGCCTCAATACTCGCTTCACGAATATCGCCCACAACGCCCACAACTGTGAGCAGCCGAAGATCGCCATCCATGTTGCCGAACTCAATTGTGTGCCCGAGCGGATCATCCTTCGGCCACATCTGTCGCGCCAGCGACTCGCTGATCACGGCTGCGTGAGGAGAATCCGGGCCATCGCTCTCATTGAACAAACGCCCACGCTTCAGCGGGATTCCGAGCGCCTGGAAATAGCCATCACTCGCTTTTGCGTAGTCTGCGTCAGCGGTGTGTTCTTTGTCCTGAAATAACGGAATGAAGAAGTCAGTCAGGTCCTTCAAGTCGCTTTGGCTGAGCTCCTCAGTTCCGTTGGCGGCTGACCTGGCAATTAGCTGCCGAGACTTATCGGAGAGTTGTTGAGGATTGAGAACGGCAAAAACGCCATCAGAATAGCCGCCGTGTGTGAGTGGCAGGGTGTCAGAACCGCCCGCTGCCGTAACTCCGGGCAACGTCCTAAGCTCGCTCAAAAGCTGATCCAACAAAGCCACCCGGCGCTGCTGGTTGTCAGAGTTCGAGAGAGCAAGCTCCAGGGCGACGATATTGTCCGTTCTAAATCCAGGATCAACCGACAGGACGCGCAGCATACTGCGAGCCAGAAGTCCGGCGCCAATGAGCAGCAGCATGGTTACGGCGAGTTGACCGGCGACGACTAACCTGCCGGTACTTTCACTGAGACTGGCAGCTCCCTGGGACTTGCCGCCTTCAGCAAGCGCCCGCTGCGGGTCGGTGGAAGTGGCACGAATTGCGGTCAGCACGCCTAAAGCTACTGCAACGAGGATCGAGAGAGCGATTGCAAATAGCAGGACGGGAAGGCTGAGTGAGACCTCTCGCAATCGAGGAATATTTTTCGGGGCCATCTGCAGGAGGACCGGAACGGCGGTGTAGGCCAGAAAGACTCCGCCAATTGCGCCGCAGGCACAAAGTACAAAAGCTTCCGCGAGAAACTGACGGATTAGACGCGAGCGTGAGGCACCCAGAGCCGCGCGAACAGCTAATTCATTGCTTCGTGCAGCTGCCTGGGCCAGCATGAGGTTGGTCACGTTTGCACACGCTACCAACAGCAGCAAGCCGGCAACAGCCATGAGAACGAGCAAGGCCGGACGCACATCGTTGGTCAGGGCTTGCCGCAGAGGCTCCATCTGGACGGAAGCCATGTCATTGTCCTGCGGGTTGGCAGCCTTTATTCTTCCGGCAAGCCCTGCAAGTTCTGCCTGCGCCCGGTTCAGAGAGCTACCGTCGTGAATCCTGCCGATCACCTTCCAGTTATGCGCTGTCCGGCTTGGGGTCTCCGGGTGCAGTTCGTTCGCGAGCCATATCTGGGTTTGGTCGGGAAAATAAAATCCTGCGGGAAGGACGCCAATCACCGGCGTCGATTGGTTTGAGACCTTAAGTAAAAGCGAGCTCAGATCGTGGCGTCCGCCCAGCATCTGTTGCCAATAGGCGTAGCTCACCAGTGCCGCGGGGCTTCCGTTCACCTTTTGCTCTTCTGGCGCAAATTCGCGACCGATTATCGGATGAATTCCCATGACGTCAAAAAAGTCGCGGGAGACGTATGCGGTGCCGATCCGTTGAGCCTCGTTGTTGAACGTTACAGGATCCACACTCGACCAAAATTTGAACACGCCGGCAAGGGACGCGTTCTGGGATCGCAGGTCATTGAAATTCAAATCAGAGAACGACACCCGGTTTCCTTTGGGATTTACTTCCCAGAGTCGAACGAGTTTGTCCGCATTGCGATACGGCAGGGGACGCAGCAATACGCCATAAACCACGCTGAAAATTGCTGTGGCTGCGCCGATTCCGAGCGTGAGCGTAGCGATGGAGACGACGGCAAAGACCGGATTGCGGCGCATCAATCGAAAGGCAAAGCGCAAATCCTGATGCAGCCGCTCCCACCAGGCCCAACTGTCCATTTCGCGAGCAACTTCCCTGATCTGCGCTTCGTTGCCCAGTTCGCGAAGGGCTGCCGCGGAGGCGTCGGCTGGGCTCTGGCCGCGGTCAACACGGTCCTGCGCAGCCATTTGCAAGTGACTTTCCAGTTCCTGCTGGAGTTCCTTATCACGGTCGTCACGGTTCATGTCTCGCTCTCCTGTCCTTTGGGTTCAAGGATTCCCGCCATGGCTTGCAGGAGGCGTCCCCAACGTGAGCGCTCGGTGGTCAGCCGTTTTTTGCCAGCGGCAGTGAGCCGGTAAATCTTCACGCGCTGCCTGTTTTCAGAAAGCTTCCATTCCGAATCGATCCACTTCTGCTTTTCCAGCCGGTGCAGTGCCGGATAAAGAGAACCAGTTTCGACGTCCAGTACATCCCCGGACCTGGAGCGGATAGACTGGCTGATCCCGTACCCGTGGTGCGGTCCCCAGCGAAGCGTTTCGAGGATCAGCAAATCCAGGGTTCCCTGCAACAGTTCGATCCGGTTCTGGTACGGTTCCTTCTTCGGCATGTAGATATCCTACATCCATGGCTGTAGGATATCTACGTCCCGCTTCCGGAAATGGTTCCATCAAAATTTGTGGCTGTTTTAAGGTGAGGAGTAGACTGGCTGCCATGAAAAAGCTGATCACGGTTGTCACCGCATTGTTGTTCAGCGCTTCCCTGGCCATAGGACAGGACTGGGCCAAGCAAACACTGGAGAAATCCCCCCGGCACGGCGAATGGGTGAAGATCAAACATGATAATCGCGAAGTGCAGGCATTTGTTGTATATCCCGAGTCAAAGACCAAAGCACCCGTGGTTATTGTCATTCACGAGATCTTCGGCCTCACAGACTGGGTCCGTACAGTGGCTGACAAGCTCGCGGCGCAAGGCTATATAGCGATTGCACCAGACCTGCTCTCCGGCGCCGGCCCGAACGGAGGCGGAAGCAGCTCGTTTACCGGCGGCGATGATGTGCGGAAGGCCATTTCCGACCTGAATCCTGATCAAATCACAGCCGACCTGAACGCCGTTGCCGATTACGGCAAGAAGCTACCCTCCTCGAACGGCAAGCTGGCAGTGGCTGGGTTCTGTTGGGGCGGCGGCCAGTCATTCCGGTTCGCCACGAATCGCAAAGATCTGAGCGCAGCGTATGTGTTTTACGGCCCTCCGCCGAAGGAAGTTGCCAGCATCATGGCTCCTGTCTATGGCTTCTATGCCGGGAATGATCAGCGCATCGATGCGACCATTCCTGATACACAGAAAGCAATGAAGGACGCTGGGAAGAAATATTATCCGGTGACCTATGACGGTGCGGGACATGGCTTCATGAGGGCCGGTGAGGACCCCTCCGACAAAAATCCCGACAACAGAAAGGCTCATGACCAGGCATGGGATCGCTGGCTGGGACTACTGAAACAGCTCTGATCTCGCGATAGGGCGGCTGGAGGATGCGCCGCCCTTCCTTATATTTCCTGAAGCTTCCTGAAGATGACCTCTTTAGCACCGTACCGTCTAATGGAACCGGGGGCGCGAACGCTGCGTAATCATACCCAGAAGGCGAAACCCTAGCCACGCTCTCTGGAGGAACAACGATGCATCTCCGTTTCCGCAGCATTCTTCTCTGTGCCTGCCTGCTGGCGATCACGGCAACCGTTTATGCTCAGGCCGGTAACAATGATGCGCAGCAAGACCGTTTCCAGCGCACTTTCACAGTTTCCCCCGGCGCCACGGTGTCAATCGAAAACTACAAGGGTACAATCCACGTCACAGGCACCGATTCAAACCAGGTGACCGTGGATGTTCACAAGGTCTTTGAAGGCAGCAGTTCGGATCGCAAGTGGTGGATGGAGAACCTGAAAATCAATTTCACCAACTCGCCAGATCGAGTTCGGGTGAAAGTGGAATATCCGACAATGACGTGCCTCTTTTGCTGGCAGAACTGGGAGTCATCGGTGGAGTTGGAACTGCGCGTGCCGCGGCAGGTGAATGTGGACCTGGATGGCTATAAGCCGGATATCAAAGTTTCCGGCATTCGCGGCGACATCTATGTAAAGAGCTATAAGGCTCCCATGCTGATTGAAAGCACCACCGGCTCGATTCGTATTGACACTTACAAAGAAACGCTGAAGCTGCGGGGCATCAGCATCACGCATGATCTTTCGGTGAAATCGTATAAAGCAGACGTGGACGTCGACGCGCGATCGCTGGGGCAGTCGGCGCGCGTGGAGAGTTACAAAGGCGACACCGTACTGCGAGTTCCGGGGGATGCCGGAATTGAACTCGATTTTGACGGTGGACGGCGTGCCAGCTTTCGCAGCGACTTTGCGCTTGGCTCGAATACGGGCTATTCCGGAAACAAAGTGCGCGCAAAGATAAACAACGGCGGAACTCGCCTGCACCTGCAAACGGAAAGAGGAACGGTTGAGCTTAGAAAGGCCAGCGCCAATTAGTGTGAGTTAAACTTGCAAATCAACGCGCGTACCCTCGAAAGTACGCGCGTTTGTACGTCAGGAGAGAATACGAATGCGCACTTTTAAGCTTGTGCTCTTGCTGCTTGCCGGGAGCACATCTGTTTTCTCACAAAACGCAGCTCAGAGCATCCAACTCGCCGACATGGATAAAAAGGCTGAGCCTTGCAGCGATTTATATGAATACGCAAACGGGGCGTGGCGCGCTCAGAATCCTATCCCGGCGTCCATGCAGCGCTGGAGCCGGCGCTGGCAGGCCGGCGAGAACTCAAAAGAGCGGCTTAAGACCATCCTGGATGATGTCTCGCAGAAGACCGACTGGCCCAAGGGCAGCACCGAGCAGCTGATTGGCGATTACTACGCTTCCTGCATGGACGAAGCGAAGATCGACAAATTGGGGGCTGCTCCAGCACGGCCCATTTTGGCACAGGTTGACGCGATCAAGAATCCGACCGACATCGACGCCATGATCCGCAAATTACAGCACATGGGTTTGGCTGTGCCCTTCGGGTTCGGATCGAACCCTGACAACCACAACCCCGCAGAGACAATAGCCACCATAGGCGCGAGCGGCCTTGGGCTGCCCGACCGCGACTATTACTTCAAGGCGGAGCAGCGGTTCGTGGATGCCCGCGCAAAGTATCTGGTTCATGTGGCCAAGATGTTCAAGCTTGCAGGTTATAACGACGCGGCCGCCAAATCCGCTGCTACAACGGTATTCGAATTCGAGAAGAAGCTTGCGGGCGCGTCGCTGGATAACGTCGCTCTCCGAGATCCGGCAGCGACCGACCACAAGATGACATTTGCGCAGTTGGAGAAGCTTTCGCCATCGCTCGACTGGGCGGCATACTTCTCTGACGCACACATCGCGCGCGCCGACCTCAACGTTGCCGAACCGAAATTCCTCGAACAGGTGGAAAAGCAGCTGCACGATTCGCCTCTGGCGGACTGGAAGACTTACCTGAAATGGCAGTTCCTGCATGCGGCAGCTAATTCCATGTCTTCTCCGTTCGTCAATGAGAACTTTGCGTTTTACGGGCAATACCTGGGCGGCGCCAAAGAACTGAAGCCACGCTGGAAACGATGCGCGGAGTCAACCGACCAGCTGCTGGGTGAAGCCCTGGGCAAGAAATATGTGGAGAAATACTTCCCGCCGGAAGCAAAAGCCCGCGCACAGGAGATGGTGCAGAACATTCTTGCAGCCATGCACGACACGATCGAAGGGCTCGACTGGATGGGACCAGACACAAAGAAGAAAGCTCTGGAGAAGCTCTCCACTTTCAATCCCAAGATTGGATATCCCGACAAATGGAAGGACTATGCCGGCCTGAAGATCAGCCGAGATTCGTTCTGGAACAATGAAATAGCAGCTTCCGATTGGAACGTGAACGATGATCGGGCTCGAATCGGCAAGCCGACGGACAGGAAACTCTGGGGGATGACACCGCCGACTTCGGATGCCTACTACAACCCGCTGATGAACGAAATTGTCTTCCCTGCCGGCATTCTGCAGCCGCCCGCTTTCAGCGTGAGCAACGTTGATGCGGTGAACTATGGCGCGATTGGCGTGGTGATAGGGCACGAAATCAGCCACGGCTTTGACGACGAGGGGGCGCAATTCGATGCGCAGGGCCGGCTTAACAACTGGTGGACGCCCGATGACCTGAAACGATTCCAGGATCGCACTGCGTGCGTGGCCCGCCAGTTTGACGGCTACTTTATCGAGCCAGGAATTCATCACAACGGAAAGCTGGTACTGGGAGAAAGCATTGGTGATCTTGCCGGCGCGAAGATCGCCTTCCTGGCATTCAAGAAAGCAGAAGAAAAGACGGCGCAACCCACCATTGATGGCTTCGCTCCGGAGCAGCAGTTCTTTATAGCGTGGGGACAGTTTCGCGGCGACGCGATCCGCCCGGAGACGCAACGGATGATGGTGCAGGGTGACCCGCATCCGATTGCGAAATATCGCGTGATCGGACCACTCTCAAACATGCCGGAATTCGCGAAGACATTTTCCTGCAAACCGGATGCGCCGATGGTGCGACCGGCAGCAGATCGCTGCGAAGTCTGGTAAACACAAAGAAGCTGGAAACAAAAGAGACGCGGCGTTAGGCTACAAAGCCTTGAAGCTGCGTCTCTTTGCGTCTCGGAAATGTTCGGCCTTACATCCCGAACCCCGCGTTACCGGCGATAAACCGGGCCATTGTTGTAGCCGCGCTGGTAACCATCCTGATAAGCCTGACGATACGAGTTCTTGTAGTAGTCCTTGTTGCCCATGTTGGATTGATAGCCGCGATCGCCGTGCTTGAAGTTGTCGTCATGCGTGGGACGATAGCTGTGGCCGGTCGCCCGATCATGTTGTCCGTCGCGCACCCCATCTTGATACCCGAACTCACGGGCGCGATTCATTCCATAGTTGCCGCCCCAGCCGCCGCGTCCGCGGTCCCAGTCGCGATCGCGATCACCGTAACCGCCGTTATATCCACCGTAAAACCCGCCTCCTCCGGCTTCGTTGAAGCCGCGCATGTAGCCATCACGGAAGGCCCGCCGGTCGTCTTCTTCGCGCCAGCGATTGTTGTTCGCGTTTGCACGGCGGCCATGCTGCGCATCCCATCTGCCCTGCTCGAATCCTTCGCGGAACGCCTGCCGGTCATCGTTGTCGCGTTGCCCCCATCCCCACTGCACCGGCACAACAACAGCCTGGGCCGAAGCTAACGTTGCGCCTCCGGTCATTAACGCGGTTGCCACCAGCATTGCTCGCGCGTATTTCATATCCTGTTCCCTCCATATGCCAGTTCGGCCTAAGCCGTTGGTTACTGGAACAAACACGGCGGGAGCGAAATAGACTCTTTTGCACGAGTAAAGATGTGTAAATGAAGGAAGAATCGCTTACGGGTGCAAAGATTCACGAAGTTAGTTCAGAAGTTTCAAATTCGATGGAGGAGCAATTTCCGCCTTTGCGTTTGCTCGCGTACATGAGTTTGTCACTGCGATCCACCGCCGTATTGCTGTTCTCGTCTTTACGAAGGAGCGTGGCACCAATTGAGGCCGTGACACTCAGAATGGCGCCTTGCCATTCGACATCCGCTCCCGCGATGAGGGTACGACAACGCTCGGCCAGTTCTGCGAGCGCATCCGATGAAGTATCGGCGGCCAGCAACAGGAATTCTTCCCCACCCCAACGGCCCACGAGGTCAGCTGAGCGCAGGCCTCGTGTGAGTTCTTTGCATATCTTTTGCAAGACGAGATCACCCACACTGTGGCCGTGAGTGTCGTTGATTCGCTTGAACTGATCGAGATCGATCATCAGCAGACCATAGTTGCGACCGAAATGAGTGCGGTCCTGCAAGGCC
>DATAEJ010000014.1:0-4506 GCA_036258095.1 Candidatus Angelobacter sp.
CCATTCCCCAGGGAATTATCGTTATTACGAAAGCCGATCTGGTGGACGAAGACACTTTGAATGTGGTCAAACTCGAAGTGGAAGATTTTGTGCGGGGCTCGTTTCTGGACGCCAGCCGCTCGCCCATGGTGACGGTCAGCGCAATAACCGGCGGCGGGCTTAATGACCTGAAGCGCGAGATCGCAAAAATGTCCGTCGACGTTCAATCCCGCGATACCGAGGCCATTTTCCGATTGCCCATTGACCGCGTCTTCGTCATGAAAGGTTTCGGCGCCGTGATCACAGGCACTCTGATTGCAGGAAAGGTGAAGAAAGAGGAAGAAGTTGAAATTTTTCCGGGGCGACAGCGTGTTCGTGTGCGTGGCGTGCAGGTGCACGGCGCCGCAACGGACCAGGCTACGGCCGGACAGCGTACAGCGCTGAATCTGGCAGGCGTGCCAGTGGAAAAGCTCGCTCGTGGCATGACGCTGGCTCCTCCCGGTCTGCTCCAGGCTACCCAGAAGATTGACGTGCAAGTGGCTTTGCTCAAGGATGCCAAGCCGCTAAAGAACCGTGCCCGTGTTCATCTACATGCATTTGCGTCTGAAACCATTGCAGAAGTGGCGCTCTATCAGGGGAATGAGATCAAACCCGGCAGTACCGCTTTCGCCCAACTTCGGACAGAAGACCCACTGCTGCTTTTGCCGGGAGATCGCGCCATCCTGCGCCAGTTTTCGCCGGTCTTAACCATTGGCGGCGCGCTGGTGCTTGATGCCTTTCCCATAACTCGCCAGAAACGAGAGGCGCGGGTTCGATTCCTGGAATCGCTGGCCACAGGTTCGCGGGAAGATGTACTGCTCGCGCGCATCATGCGCCGTGAGAAAGATGGGCTGTCACTTACTGCAATGATTTGTGAAACCGGCTGGAAGCCCTCACTACTGCAGCCGCTGATCAGCTCTTTGGTGCAGCAGGGCAAGATTCTTCAGGCGGACGACTTTTACATCTCCGCAGAAGCGTTTGCCAGAGTGCGAGGACAAATAATTGCAGTCCTGGAGGCTTTTCACAAGACGAATCCGCTGGTGGCGGGAATCAGCAAAGAAGAGCTGCGAACCAAGCTGGCATTGCAGCAAGGGATTGTGGAAGCACTCTTTGCCCAACTTGTGCGCGAAAAGAAGGTTGAGGTCTCGGGCGAACAGGTTCGGCTGGCGGGCCGTGGCGTGGAATTGAAAGACGAAGAAGCGCGAGCAAAAGAGCAGATTGAGAAGGCATTTGCCTCTTCAGGGCTCAAGGTTCCGCTGATGAAGGAAGTGCTGGCTGCGCTGCCTGTCGATAAGGCACGGGCGCAGAAGTTGGTGACGCTTCTGCTGCGGGATCGCGTACTGGTCAAGTTGGCGGATGACCTGGTGTTCCATCAGAGCGCCCTTCAGGAGTTGCGTCGCATACTGGCTGGATACAAGAACACATCTCCCAAAATCGATGTGGGCAAATTCAAAGACTTGACTGGCGTCTCGCGCAAATACGCAATTCCTCTGCTCGAATACCTTGACCGCGAGAGGGTCACCCGCCGCGTGGGCGACGAAAGAGTAATCCTGTAGTCCCGGCCTGAAGACCGCATCCGCTCCGCCTAGAATGCCAGCAAAGGAGCACTTTCCCGGGAGCGAGGAGTTGTTTCAACTTGTGCGGTCATGGCCAGCTCCGGCTCTTGCAGGGTGCGCAGCGCCATGGCGAGCTTTTTTTTGGTGGCCGGCGACATCTTCTGGAAGTCGATCTGCATTCCAGCGGGCAGATCACTTGCGCGGACCGAGCCTGGGACTTCAACCACGAAGCCCTCGAAATTCAAAAGCACGTAAGCCTCGGTGCTTACCGGCAGAACTGTGGGCGTTTGCAGGTACACACCTGTTTCACAAATTTCAGCAATATGGCCGTAGATGGCATGGCTGTAGCCCGGAGCACGGACTGAGACGCCACCTTTGAATTTCGGCTGAATCGCTTGAACGGGGTGTGCCGGAGAGCTTGCGTGCAGAGTTTTGACCAGCGGAAGTCCGCTGCGCAGGTGCTGTGGCTCACAACGGATGTCGGGTTCGTCTTTGGGGAAGTCCGGTCCCCATATGCTTTTTGCACCCGGAACCAGCCGTACCCCGGCCTGACCCGACAGAAGTCCGCCTGGAGCTCCTACCCAGAACACCTGAAATTTGGCGCGCGAGGCGCCGCGCTGAATCTCTATGATCTCGCCGGGTTCAATAGGAATGTGAATGGCGCCCAGCCGCGCGGAATTCTCCGTTGCATCCAGCGTGTGTGCCACCTGCCGCTGAGTTCCATGGTTGCGGAAAACGGTGACCGGAAGCACCGCCTTTGTACGTAATACCCGTCTTGCAGACATCTACTTCTCTCCTGATCCGCCTGAGCCTGGGGAGCTCATGTGGTAGGGGCCCTGTTTGCAACCAAAGTACACTGCCCTTTAAGGCGCCGGAAGATGACGAAAGTAACGTTACCTTGATGGAATGAGGGTGGAGGATGCATCAGCCCGCAGCAGTGGCCCGTGACCTCTGCATTCCTTTGAGAGTCAAAGGCCATTTGCCACGCGCATAGGCGAGCAGGAGCATGGCAAGGGATATGCCCAGCAAGCCCAGAGAAGCGCCGGTTACGGTCATTCCGCGGCGGGGCAAAATGTGCAGCCTGCCGTAAACGAATTCAATATGTACCCAGTACACCAGCAGGGAGTGACGGCCCATCAGCACCAAAGCTTTGCTCTTACTGAAGAGCGAAGGTACATGGCAACGGAGATCAGAAAGGGCAAGTATGAGGAGAAGGACTCCGGCGCGAATGAGGAAAAACCCGGAGCTGGTATGCCAGAAATCGTACATCGCTGCCGGAAGGATCGAGAAGTGCAGATGATCAAAGGCATAGCCGAGCGCGACGACCAGTACGCCGGATGCGGCGATAAGCGGAATGCGACGACTCTGCAGGCTTTTTGCTGTTTGGGTTTGCAGGATGCAGGCGACGACCACGCCGGCAAAAGCAAACGCGCTCCAGGGAAAGATGGGAAACAGCCAGGGCAACGGTTTTCCTTGATTGTGAACTCCATTCAAATACGAGGCGATGAACCAGGGCAGCCGGGTGAATGTGTGCGTCCACACCAGAGGTGAGAGGATAATGATGGCCGCGCATGCCGCCATGGCGTTCAAAGCCAGGCGCGTCCAGGTCTTCGAGACGTGGAGCAGAAGGCTGACCAGCACCAGGGAAACGCCGATGCAATTGAGGACATCCACGCGCAGCAGATCTGTCCACGGAGCCCAGGGAAAGGCGATTAGATATTCCTGCAGGCGAAACAGCAACCCCAGGCCCCAGATCTCAAAGCCGCGCTTCATCAGCCGGGCGGCAGCCGTGTGAGGCAGGCCGCCAGCGCTTATTTTCTTTGCCATCAAGACAGCAGAAATACCGGTGAGGAAGAGAAACAGCGGAGCCGGCAGTGAGCCCACAAGCTGTGACCACATGAAGAATTTGCCTGAGCGTGCCGCGGGAGCAAGCCAGGCATCATAGCAGTGCGTCTGAAACATGAGGACGCAGGCCAGCCCTCGCATCCAGTCGAAGGTTTCCAGGCGTTGTGGCTTTGCTGCCGGGAATGTAGCGGCGTCGAGCGCGCCTGCGGCCAAGGTCCACCTCAAAAGGTTGCAAGCATGATACGACACCTGCCGTAGCGGGCTCGCCGTTATATTCTGATTTGGATATGTCAGAGAGTTCAGTCATCAGGAAAGCAGTCATTAGTGACCGCGCCGCTGCGCGCTTGCGCAACGGACACGTGTGGGTCTATGCATCTGACGTGCTGAATGACGGCGGCGCCGGAGCCGGAGCGCTGGTGCACGTAGTCAACGCAAAAGGCAAGTTGCTGGGCTCCGCGGTCCATAGTTCAGCTTCGCAGATCAAGCTTCGGCTGGTCTCCAAAGAAGCACTGAATACAGAAGATGACCTGATCAATCTGGTAAGAGAGCGCCTGCGCGAGGCGGTGAATTACCGCAAACAGGTCGTCTGTGATACAGATGCCTATCGTCTGGTATTCAGTGAAGGTGACCGGCTGCCCGGACTCATTATCGACCAGTACAACGATATTCTGACTTTTCAAGTCCTCACCCAGGCATGGGACCGCCCGCAGCGGCGCGATGCCATTGTCTCCACGGTCAGAGGACTCACGGGATCAGAGCACGTTGTGGAACGTGTGGACGAACGCATCCGCGAGCTGGAGCAGCTTCCGCAAGTTGAGCCGCAGATTGTCGCCGGCAACAAAAATTCGACCACTTTCTCCATGAACGGCATCCGGTTTCTCTACGAGGCTCAGAGTGGACAAAAGACGGGAGCATTTCTGGACCAGCGCGAAAATTACGCAGCCGCAGCCCAGTTTGCTCGAGGCGAAGCCCTGGATGTGTGCAGCTATCAAGGCGGATTCGCGCTGCATCTGGCACGGGTCTGTGACCATGTAACGGCGCTCGACATTTCGCGCGAGGCGCTGGAGGTGGCTGAGCAGAATGAAAA
>DATAEJ010000015.1:0-8032 GCA_036258095.1 Candidatus Angelobacter sp.
TCGCTGTTGATTCGTGCCATAAAGCCGTTGTAAGTTAAGGAGATTTCCTCAGGGGAATTGCCGCGAAAGCGGCCCCGCTGTTTGAAAACTGAATATGCTTTGGGACGGTTGGGACGGGCTTGGGATCGATTGGGACGTCCCGACTGGGACGACGTTGGGACGGATTGGGACGAGGTTGGGACGAATTGGGACGAAGGCCAGGGGGCCGGGGGAACTAGATCGCCGTGATCGCCGGAATCGGAAGGCAAAACCTGGGGCACAGATCGCCGGAAACGCCGTGATCGCTCGGAATCGCCGGAATCGAAAGACAAAACGGTTCGGGTCTCATGACGGCCATCACAGCGCTTCGCGCGCGGTCTCGGCCAAAGTAATTGACTGGTCGCGGAATGCGGCTTGATAATAAAAGGTTTGCCATAGCAATTTATTCAGTCAAGGAAGACGGAGAAAAGTCCCGAATGGCTACCGTTGTTTCTCCCGTGGCTCGCGGCGTTCCCCCCATCCGCGCAGGTCAGGGTCATTCATTTTTCTGGCGCAGGCTGCATTCATTGAGCGGCATCATCCCGGTTGGGGCGTTCCTGGTGGAGCATTTCATCTCTAATGCCTTTGCCACCAATGGGCCATGGGCGTATCGCGACCAGGTCAAGTTTTTGAGCGGGCTGCCGTTCGTGCTGGTGCTTGAGATTGTCGGCATCTATATACCGCTTCTCTATCACTCGCTTTACGGCTTCTATATCTGGTTTCGCGGTGAATCGAACGTCGGCGATTACCCCTTTGCGCGCAATTACCTGTACACGGTGCAGCGCTGGACGGGCGGCATCGCTTTTCTGTACATAGGCTGGCACACCTACACCATGCGCTTTAGCGGGATCCACCTGCTCACCAACAACGCCGCCGCATTCCATAAGGTACAGACGGAACTCCAGAACCCATGGGCAGTGGCGTTCTATGTTGTCGGAATAGCCGCGGCATCCTGGCATTTTGCATACGGCTTGTATTTGTTCGCAGCCAAGTGGGGGATCACGGTAAGCGAACGGTCGCGGAAGGCGTTCGCCTGGGTCTGCCTGGTGATTGCCATCACATTCATCGGAGTGGGACTGGCTACACTCTCAGCATTCTTCCGCCCACAGTGGAAGAACACTCCGGCCGACCTGCCGCCGCAGCCCCCGGCAGTTCAGGGCGAGGCCAGCGCCGGTCATCCGTAAAAATTTCTGAGGGGCACAAGGTCTTTAAAAAAATATGGCAACAACCAGGAATCCTAAAATTATCGTTGTCGGCGGCGGCCTCGCAGGACTTTCCGCGGTAATCAAGATTGCGGAAGCGGGCGGGAACGTTGACTTGTTTTCGGTTGTCCCGGTGAAGCGCTCGCACTCGGTATGCGCCCAGGGCGGCATCAATGCCGCAAAGAACCTGAAAGGTGAAGGCGATACCACATGGCAGCACTTTGATGACACGATCTATGGCGGCGATTTCCTTGCCAACCAGCCGCCTGTGAAAGCCATGTGTGAGATGGCGCCCGGCATCATTGACCTGCTTGACCGGATGGGCGTGCCCTTCAATCGCACGCCGGAAGGCCTCCTCGATTTCCGCCGTTTTGGCGGAACGCTTTACCATCGCACAGCCTTTGCTGGAGCCACGACCGGCCAGCAGCTTCTCTATGCGCTGGACGAACAGGTACGTCGCTATGAAGCCGAAGGCCGCGTGACCAAATACGAGCACTGGGAATTTCTAAGCGCCGTGCTCGATAACGAGAAAGTCTGCCGGGGCATCTGCGCCATGGACCTGCGCAGCATGGAGGTTCGCACCTTCCCTGCCGACGCCCTCATCATGGCCACCGGCGGAATTGGCGCCATCTTCGGCAAATCCACCAACTCGGTGGTGTGCACGGGTTCGGCGCAATCGGCTCTCTACCAGCAAGGCTGCTTTTACGCGAACGGCGAGTTCATTCAGGTCCACCCGACGTCCATTCCCGGAGAGGACAAGCTGCGACTGATGTCAGAATCCGCTCGCGGTGAAGGTGGACGCGTCTGGGTGCCGAAGAACAAAGGCGACAAGCGCGCCTGGAAGAGCATTCCCGCTAACGAGCGGTTCTACTTCCTGGAGGAGTGGTACCCGAAGTACGGCAACCTGGTGCCGCGTGACGTTGCCACCCGTGCGATCCATAAGATCGTTTACGAACATGGTCTGGGCATCGACGGCCAGCCGATGGTCTATCTCGACCTCACGCACATCGATCGCGCCACGCTCGATCGCAAGCTTGAGGGGATCCTGGAGATCTACGAGAAGTTTGTCGGCGACGATCCTCGTGACGTTCCCATGAAGATCTTCCCGGGGATGCACTACACCATGGGAGGACTCTGGGTGGATTACAACCAGTCCACCAACATCAAGGGGATTTACGCTTGCGGTGAATGCGACTACAGCATCCACGGGGCCAACCGGCTCGGCGCTAATTCGCTCGTTTCCTGCATCTACGGTGGATTCATCGCCGGCCCCAATGCGGTGCAGTATGCGAAGAATGCGGTGAAATCATCCGACGGCATAAGCAGCACGGTCTTCGACAGCGAACGCAAACGCCAGGAAGAAGCGAACGCCAGCCTCATGTCAGCCAGCGGCACGGAAAATCCATTCCGCATCTGGCGCGAACTCGGCGAACTGATGACCAAGAACTGCACGGTCATCCGCTACAACAAAAATCTGCAGGAAACTGACGCCAAGCTGGTTGAGTTGCTCGAGCGGTTTAACAACATCAACATGGGTGACAAGAGCATGTGGGCCAATACTTCGTTCGTCTTTGCCCGGCAGCTTTACAACATGCTGCAACTCTCGCGCGTAATTGCGCAGGGAGCGGCCATGCGGGACGAGTCGCGGGGCGCGCACTATAAGCCCGACTTCCCCGAGCGCGACGATAAAAATTGGCTGAAAACAACGAAAGCTTACTTCGCTCCTGACGTCGACGAGCCCAGGTTCGAGTTTGAGCCGGTGGACATCTCGCTGATTCCGCCGCGGCCGCGTCGTTATGACATGGCGACGTAGTTATGCGTGTCCCGAGCGAAGCGAGGGAACCCTATACGGTTGTTGAAAATGTCGGGCGGGCTGTGGGAGAACCTGAAGGATCCTCGTGAGAATAGGGATCCCTCGCTCCGCTCGGGACTTTGGAAACATGGCAGACGAGCCGAAACGAAGTAATGCCTCACCCGAGTGGTACCGCAACACCGCCATTGTTTTTTTCGTGATCGGCGGGTTGCTGACCTGGGCGTGGCTGGCCCGGCATGACTGGGTTTACGGCGCTTTTGCCGGCATCACTTTTTTGAACGCGATCATGACTACGTTGAAATTCATCACCGTACGGGAGACCGGACACTAATGGCAAAGACCGTCATTATGAAATTCAAGCGGCAAGAGAATCCGAAAGCCGCTGCTCGATGGGAAGAATTCGAACTGGCGTGGAAGCCGGGTATGAACGTGATCTCGGCGATGATGGATATCGCCGCAAACCCGGTCACGCGTGACGGCAAGACCACAACTGCCATCGCCTACGATTCCAACTGTCTGGAAGAAGTTTGCGGTTCCTGCGCCATGCTGATTAATGGCCGCGCCCGCATGGCATGCTCCGCCCTCATCGACAAACTGGAGCAGCCCATCAGCGTTGAACCGCTCAGCAAATTCCCGATCGTGCGCGATCTTCAGGTCGACCGCAGCGTACTGTTTGAGAACCTGAAAGCGGTCAAGGCCTGGGTGCCGCTGGACGGCACCTATGATCTTGGCTCCGGCCCACGCATGTCTCCGGTGCAGCAGGAATGGCGTTATCCTCTTTCCCGTTGCATATCATGTTGCTGCTGCATGGAAGCCTGCCCCCAGTTCAATGAGCAAACAGGTTTTGTGGGTGCAGCTACAATCGCGCAGGTAAAGCTTTTCAATGATCATCCCACCGGCGCTGCGCTCAAACAGGACCGTCTCAGGGCCCTGATGGGCGATGGTGGTATCCAGGAATGCGGCTTCGCGCAAAACTGCGTGGAAGTCTGCCCCAAGGACATTCCGCTGACCAGGTCCATCGCCGATACCGGGCGCGAAGTTATCAAGCAGGGTTTAAAAGATTTCTTCCGCGGCTAGCAATCTCAAGATGAGACGGCATTCGGATACGTTCGGAGCAAATTGTTGCTCGCCGAATTATTAAAGTTTTTGTTGATCGGCGCTGTTTTGCTACTCTATGAAGCAGTTTTTTCGGCGTGACAGAAATTGTCATTCGCCGGCCTAAGCTGCTGATTACCAAAGTCCCGGAAGAACTGCTGACCCAATGGACCCCAGAAATCTGGTTAATTCAGGGAAACGTCTGAGCACGTTCGCGGCAGCTCTGGTTTAGAATTTGCCATCTAAGTACAAGGTTTCACAACGGACTGAACCCGATGGGCGCCAAAAGATTTATGACTTCGTCGATGCTGTTGTTGGCGGTTGCAGCCACCGCGCTGCCCGCGTTTGCGGCTTCTCCGGCCACTGTGGTGCGCCGCGATACCCGCTACCGTCACCGCCGCGCCCACGTTCGCCACGTGGTGTGGAACCCCGTGCTGAAGGGCTCTCCTGATTCACAGCTCCGCCAGAACGAAGAGATTGATCGCCTGCAGCTTCCTCGCATCGCTGACGATCAGCAACTGATGGAACTGGAGCGCACTGGAGAACTGGTTCCAATCGAAGAAACCAGGGCACTGAGAGTTAGCGCTGCCATCAAGCCTGACAAACGCTACGCTCGTCCGTGGGTCACGCAGTTTCTTGCGGATATGAGCCAGGCATACTACAAGGAATTTCATCAGCCGCTGCAGGTAAATTCAGCGGTACGCACGATCGAGCAGCAGCACAAGCTCCGCCGCAGCAATCGCAACGCGGCCCCGGAAACAGGCGATAACGGATCATCGCACCTGGCCGGCATCACCTTTGACCTGGCCAAGCGCGGGCTCACCCGTACCCAGCACGCATGGATTGAGGAATACCTGAAAAACATGCGTGACCAGAACCTGATTGAAGTGGCTGAAGAGCGCCGCCAGGCCTGTTTTCATGTGATGATTTCCGATCGCTACACCGAATGGCGTGAAGCGAACCAGGTGGCTGATAAAATTGCGGCTGAATGAAGCCGACCCGATTACTTTTCAGCCTCCTACTCATTGCAAACTTTGCAGTAGCACAACCAAAACAGAAGAAATCCGCGCCTGCTCCGGTGAAGAAGACCGCAACGGCCAAGCCCGCATCCGCAGCTGCTATCCATGAGTCCGCGATTGTCATTGACACGCACGCGGACACGCCGCAACGCTTCCTCGACGAGAACTTTGATCTCTCGCAGAACACGCCCGTCACGGAAGGGCACATGGATTTCGACAAGATAAAAAGAGGCAATCTGGGTGCGGAGTTTTTCTCCATCTGGGTTGAGCCTTCCTTCAAAGGCCGATATTCCAGACGCGCGATGGACCTGATTGACAGCGTCTACCAGCAGGCGGCCAGGCATCCCGATAAGATGACCATGGCTTTCACCGCGGATGACATCGTCCGCGCGCACGAGCAGCATAAGTTCGCCGCGCTGATGGGTATTGAAGGTGGCCACGCAATCGAAAACGACATGCGGCTGCTCCGCGACTTCTATCGCCTGGGCGTGCGCTACATGACCCTGACGTGGTCCAACACCAACGACTGGGCTGACTCTTCGGGCGACATCCAGGATCCAAACATAAGGCACCACAACGGCATGACCGATTTCGGCAAGGACGTGGTGCGTGAAATGAACCGGCTCGGCATGATCGTGGATGTTTCGCATGTCTCTGATGCCACCTTCTTCCAGGCGCTCCTCATCAGCCAGGCGCCGGTGATTGCTTCGCACTCGTCGTCGCGCGCTCTCACGCCGCATCCCCGCAACATGACCGATGAAATGCTCCGTGCTGTCGCCCTGAATGACGGCGTGGTGATGGTCAACTTCTATTCAGCGTTTGTCGATGCGGATTACCTGAAGGCGAGCAGCGATCCCGTGAAGGTCAGGGAGCGCGATCAGATGACCGCCGCTTATGAAAAAGAGCACGCTCACCCGGACGGCAGCCCAATTACCTACAACGAAGACGTCGATCTTCAGAAGAAATGGGCGGCACAGTTTCCACGGCCGCCGTTCAAGTCATTGATCGATCACATTGACCACATTGCGCAGGTAGCCGGGATCGATCACGTAGGACTGGGCTCAGATTTCGATGGCGTCACATCACTTCCCCAGGGGATCGATTCAGTGGCGGACCTGCCGAAAATTACGGAAGCGCTCATGCAGCGCGGGTACAGCGAAGCGGACGTGAGGAAAATTCTTGGCGGCAACATCCTGCGCGTCATGCGACAGGTAGAAGCAACGGCCAAGCGCCTTCAGGCAGAACGCAAAGACTCTGACGCGCTCTCCGTAGAAGATGTTGACCTGATGCTTGGTAACCGGGTCACGACGGCGCATCTGGTCGAGATCATTCAGCAGCATGGTGTGAATTTCGATCTCACGCCGGAACGGCGTGTGCGCCTCAAAGCTGAAAAAGCTGATGATGCGGTACTGGAGGCAATCGCAAAGAACCGCAGAAGGTAAGTTAGGTTCCGGCCGCACGACGTCGATGCGGCCGGAATCGCTTTAGAAGATTATTGTTTCGCCCCTGCTCTGCGGATGTAAATGTTTCCGTTGAAGTTCTTGAACTGGATTTCCGGCCCGCCGCCGCCGATTTTCCCCTTTACAGTCTTATCCATGCGTACCCGGTACTTGCCGCCGTTCGAACGACCGTCTTCTACGATTTGCCGCGGTGCGGTCGTGTCCAGTTGCACGTCGAAGTCGCTGTAAACCTCGCCGTTGTCTGTCCGCATGCTCACGCTGGCCTTGAGATCGCTGGGAAATGTCACGTCAATATTTCCGTTCAGGGAACTGAATGCCATCGGCTTTGCGTCCGCCCGGTTCATCGTCACCACGACATTCCCATTCAGGGCATGAGCAACGACGCTCCCTGACACGCTCTTGAGCGTGACATTCCCGTTGATGTCGTCCACGTCCAGCTCTCCGTCAACTCCAGTGACCAGGATGTTTCCGTTGTTAATCGTCTTGAGGCTGAGCGAGCTGCGCGTCGGTACGGTGATTACCAGATCCACCGTGCGCTGTGTCTGGTCTGTG
Source organism: Candidatus Angelobacter sp. (assembly GCA_036258095.1). Lineage (GTDB taxonomy): Bacteria > Acidobacteriota > Terriglobia > Terriglobales > Acidobacteriaceae > Angelobacter. The sequence goes on from DATAEJ010000015.1 coordinate 7,160, forward strand.
GTGATCCGCACCTGATTGTTCTCCGCCTCCACGTTGAGCCCGGTGGAAGTCATGGGAATCCGCTTCATGCCGGCGGCATTGCGGTCAGAGTGCCTTTCTTCGCGGTCTTCACGGCCTTCGCGTGTCCGCGCCTCCACAATCACTTCTTGCACCATCCCACCCTGGACCGTGATGTTGCCATTGATGATGTGAGCGCTTACGCTCGCCGGGCGGGTCGGATCGGCGAGTTTGGCTGCGACCCGGCCGTCAGAACTCGCCTGGCCGAAGCCGGCGCCTGTCAGTACCAACGTAAGTAGTGCGATCGGGAAAAACATGGTTTGTTTACGGTTCATAAGTTTACTCGTGGCGTTCAAGAACGCGAATTTCTCCATTCAGATTTTCTGCTTTGATCTCTGGGCCGCCGGAGCCTACGCGGCCTCCGGTAAAGCGGTCGGCCCGGTAAACAAACTTGCCATTTTGGCGCTCGGCGCTTACCGGCTGCGACGGCAGAGCGGTCATCTCAAAGTCGGTGAACACGCCGCCGTTCATTGTCTTAAAACGGAAGTCAGCCGAGAGTGGCCGCACAAATGCCAGTTCCACGCTGCCGTTGATCGTCCCAAAGTCGGACTTCTCTTTCGGGTTCTCCCGGAAGCTCACTTTCACGCCGCCGTTCACAGTGCGTGCCTGCCCTGAGCCGGCCACATCCTGCATTTCAATTGGGCCATTCACGTTGTGGACGGAGAAACTCCCGGAAGTCCCCCGAACGAAAACTTTTCCGGCATTCACGGTCTTGAGCTTGAGTTCGAGATTGCGCGGTACCTGTAGCTGGAAATCCATCTTGACTGAATAACCGCGATCTCCATGCCAGCCATCGCAACCGTTATTGCAATTGCA
>DATAEJ010000016.1:0-31255 GCA_036258095.1 Candidatus Angelobacter sp.
CCTGATCCGATCGTGCCGCCCATCACAAGCATGGTGGCGTCAAAAAGGCCAATGCGGCGGGCCAGCGTTTCTGAAGGCTGCGGCTTGATGGGGGAGGGAGAAGAGGTCAATGAATGTGCCCCAAGAGAGAAGATGTTAAATGCTGATGACGGCAAAAAGAAGCAGGAATTACGCTCCCAGCATTCAAAGAGCTACAGAACAGGTGCCTGAAGCAGAGCTCATCTCCATCACCATCGGCAACTGGCAAGTTTGGTCGAAACTGAGCTAGTGTTCGAAAACCGTAAGGCCGAGACGTCCCGTCTTGTCAGGCCCGAGCCTTTTTTCGGCGCTTGCCGCCGGTTAGACGGGCGAGAACTCGTTGTACCAGCATCCCGAAAAGGAATGCCATGGTAAGCATTGCGCCCCAGTGCGTGTACGAGAAATTGAAAACCCCTGACAGATATTCGTGAATCCCGAACGCCGCAAGCCCTGCAAGAGGCCCGAACAGAACTGGTGTGAGCATCACGAACATGTTGGGGATCATGGAATCATTCTTGCCGCGCATGAGAGAGTGCGCAGCTGAGAATGACGATCCGAGCAGTCCAAACAGCAGCACCGGCCCTATAGCGCGTGACTTTCCAGTGAGTAGTAGCAGCGGCAGAATGCCGAGCACTGCCACGCTGCAAACGATCAGCAGGATCCGCAGGAAGTCGCCGGCGAGGCGAGTACGGTAGTGCTGATTAGTTGATTCCTCGTCTCGCAATTTCATCGCATCGGCAATACGGTCCGCGGTAAGCTGCTCGTCTGGAACGGACAAGAGCTTCTCTATCGCTGCCCCACGCCAGGACGAAATCTTGTCCGCTTCTTCCCGCAAAATCTCGGCACGCGTGAACAGTTCTGTGGGTTGCAACCCGTATACGCCAAACCGGTGCGCGGCATTCAGGCAAACCAGCCCGCCTTCGATGTCATTGGTCTCAAGACAGCGCATTACATTGTCGAGCTGGTCTTGCGCGGCGTTGGCCCATGAGCGGTCGCCCAGACCGGAGCGTTGTTGCAGGAAGGAAAGCTCGACGCGAAAGGCTTCGGCTTCGCGCAGCAATCGCGCGCGCACGCGCTCGTCTTCAATTGAAGCGCGCTTCCGCGAAACCGGTCTTGGCATGGCGATGGGCGCGGGTGCAGTCGCGGTCGCAGCCGGGGAAGCAATTGACGGAGCTACGGAGGTGGGCGAGGGAACTGGATCTTCGATCGGAGCGGGAGCTGGTTTCATCGAGCTTCCTCCCAGGCGTGACAACAGCGCCTTTTCCTGAGGTTGAGACAATTGTTGGATGGCAACTGGAAGCGTTGCCCAGGCTGCCTCTTGAACTTCGTCACTCTCCGGAAGCGACCTATGTTGCACCACCGTCATTTTCCAGAACATGACGACTTTGGGGATGCCGTGCTCTGCGTAACTGATGGTCCCAAGATAATTTCCGACCTGACAGGAACAGCCGGTTTCCTGTTCCACTTCGCGTAATGCGGCATCCTGGAACGACTCAGCATCCTTGACCGGGCCCTTCGGAAGTACCCACTCCTTATCCGATTTCCGAAGCACGATCAGGACTTCATCGCCACGAGGCGTTGCGCGCAAGATGATTCCACCTGCAGCGCGTATAACCGGAGGATCCACCGTAACGATTTCGGTAGCCATAGTTGTCAGCTGTCTGGATTGTAAGGTATTTACGTTTCAGAGCAAGACTTTTCTTTGCAAAAGGAGAGGAGTCAGATTATTGCTCAAACAAAAAAGATAAGAAATGTTTAAAACATTTATTGGGCGGCAGGTACGTGTTCGCCGCCGCCAAGGTAAGCTTCTTTTACGTGCTCATTGTGGAAGAGCATCTCGCTGGGCCCCTCAAGGGTGATGCGGCCGGTTTCCATCACATAGCCGTAATCTGAAACCTGCAAAGTGTAATTCACGTTCTGGCCAACGAGGAGAATGGTCACACCCTGTTTGGCGATGTTGCTGATGAACTGGAATATCTCGTCGACCAGCTTAGGCGCGAGACCGAGTGACGGTTCGTCAAGCATGAGCAATTGTGGTGCTGACATCAATCCGCGGCCGATCGCGCACATCTGCTGCTCGCCGCCGGACATGGTTCCGGCCAGTTGATGGCGTCGTTCTTTCAGGCGAGGGAAGAGCTGATACACGCGGTCGAGGCCGGCGTGTGCTTTTGAACGCAAGGACGGCAGGAAACAGCCCATCAGCAAGTTCTCTTCGACAGACATACCCGGCCAGAGTTGGCGGCCTTCCGGAACCAGGCTGATCTTTTGTTGCACACGTTGGCGCGGCAGCATCGAGGAGATGTCTACACCGTTGACGGTGAGGCGTCCACCTCTCAGCGGCAATACTCCTGCGATGGTGTTGAGCGTGGTGGTCTTGCCTGCGCCGTTGGAACCGATGATGCACGTCACCTTGCCACGCGCGATGGACAAAGAGATGCCCCAAAGAACCTGGGTCGCGCCGTAGGCGACTTGGATATTTTCAGCAACCAGCAGCTTGCCGGCATCCTGCTCAGGCACTTTTGTGGCTCCCTACGGTGCTTTTGCCCAGGTAGGCTTCAATCACCGATTCGTCATTTTGGATTTCCTCCGGCTTGCCTTCGGCCAGTTTCTGACCGAAGTTCAGGACGGTAATGCGGTCGCACACCGACATGATTGCCTTTACGTCATGTTCCACGTACATGATCGTTGTTCCGCCCTCGCGTATGCGGTGCAATAGCTCCATCATGGCCTTGGTTTCTGATCCAGTGAGACCGCCGCAGATTTCGTCAAGAAGCAGCAGCTCTGGCACAGTCGCCAGCGCGCGTGCCACCTCGAGCCGCTTCTGCTCACCCAGAGAGAGAGCTGAGGCCAGCATACTGGCCCTGCGGTCCAAACCAACGAGTTTCAGGGCTTCCATTGCGTGCTCACGAGCAGCCTGTGTTCGAGTCACAGCGCGCCGGCCATAGTGCACCGCGAGTTGAACGTTCTCGAGCACTGTCATGGCTCTGAACGGACGTACTACCTGGTGGGTGCGCGCCACCCCCTTTTTCACCAGGGCAGCCGGATCCATGCCGGTTACGTCGCTGCCGCGGAAATGAATCTTCCCCGCCGTAGGTCGCTGTGCCCCTGTAATCAGGCTGAAGAGAGTGGTCTTGCCCGCGCCGTTGGGACCGATGAACCCGCAGATCTGCTTTTCCGGGATGTCAAACGTGACATCTTTAAGCGCTGCTACGCCCCCAAAGTACTTTGTCAGCGTCTGTACTTCCAGGATTTTCACGAGTCCGCCTCCTGAACAGCCGGCGCAGCAACCCGAGCAGCCCATCCGGCTCCAGCAGAATGATCAGTATCAATAATGAACCATAAATCATCAGGTGCAGGTTGGGGAATTTGACCGAGATCTGCTCTTCCACCATTCCAAACACCAGACCCCCAAGAACCGGCCCCCAGACTGTACCGATGCCGCCAATCACGGGCATAAGCAGAATCAATATGCCTGTCTGGAATGCGAATACATCACCCGGGTAGAAGAAGGCGGCGCGACGCGCGTAGATCCCTCCGGCGAGCCCGGTAAGAGCGGCGGCAATTGCGTGCACCCAAAGCTTGGAGACATATGGGTTCACCCCAACCGCAGCCGCAGCGTCTTCATCCTGCTTAATCGCGCGGAGCGCCAAACCGAACTTGCTGGATGCGATCACACTGGAGACGATCACCGCGAGGGTGACTGCCGCGATCGCCGTGTAGTAATGCTCCAGAGGCCTGAATGGGCCGTCCTCCTGGATACGGTATCCGCTGGAACCCCCCGTGATATCCAGGTTGTTCATGATCACGCGGACGGCCTCCGTAACGCCGATTGTGGCTATGACGAAGTAGGGGCCGCGCAGGCGAAATGTAGGAAGCCCGATTAAGAAGGACGCCAGCGCGGCGATCGCCGCTCCTCCAATGAACCCAAAGTACGGGCTATGTCCGGCGTGCATCAGCAGTGCCGTGGTGTAAGCCCCAAGTCCGAAAAACACGGCGAAGCCAAATGAGACCTGGCCAGCCATGCCGCCCAGAAGGTTCCAGGCAAGACTCGTGGTGGTCCATACGGCCGTCAAGAAAAGCATGCGGATGACATTGTCGCCAGGATCTGTCTTCGGGAGAAACAGCAACGCGAGTAGGAGTAGGAGCGGCAATATCAGCTTGAGCCAGCGACGGACATTTGCAGGAACACTCATGCCACTTTCCATCTCCGGCTGAACAAGCTAGCTAGGCCTTTTGGAAGTAACAGGAGAACGACGACCAGCAGCGCGAACGGAATCACCGGCTGGTAACTGGGCGGGAGGTAGTAGTAATTCCAGCCGTGATGATACCAGGGGAACGGAATGGTAGTGCTGAACGTTTCAAGAACGGCCAGGACAATGGCACCAAGCGCCACGCCGGAAACCGATTCAAGGCCGCCGAGTACGATGATTACGAAAGAGCGCAGCAAAAAAGGTCGTCCGAAATCCGGACTGAAGGAATAAAGCATTCCTAACAAGGCACCTGCAAATCCGGCGAATGCAGTACCGAGGCCAAAGGTCAATCGCGATGTGCGCTCGTCATCAACGCCGACAATCTTGGCTGCGTATGGGTTCTGTATTTCGGCGCGCATGGAGCGGCCAAACCATGTTTTATTGAAGATCACCTGTAGCACGACCATACAAACGGCGGCAGCCGCAAAAACAACAAGGTTGACCTTTGGGATTGAGATGGATTCTCCGATGTGAACGGCGGAGAGGGTAAGGGGAGTGAGAATCGACTGATCCTCATTTCCCCAGAAAAGGTAACCCATGTTCTGCAGCACAAGCCAGAAACCGAACATCAGCAGAAGAGAAGCCAGCGTAGGTGTGTCTGACTTTGGGAGCCATCTCACGAGCGTCCAGTGCACAATCATGCCAAACAGGAAGAATGCAGGAATGGCGAGGATGGCTCCCCAGATCGGATCAAGGTGGAAGCGCTGAAACATCTCGAGCGCGAAGTATGCACCCAACATGAGGAAGCCGGCGTGAGCCAGGTTCACGATCTTCATTACGCCGTAAACCACAGTCATGCCCACTGCCATGGCAGCATAGACGCCGGCCAGAAGCAGCGCTTTCAACAAGAGATCCAGGTACTCGATGGCGGTCATTGAATTTTATTTGTTCGGTATCGGTGCCACCGGGTCGCCCGTCGCCGCGTCCTTGGGGAAAACAATGTCCACCTTATTGTCAGGCTTGTTCTGGGTGATCACGAATGGATATTCAGCCTGACCATTGGCAGAAAATTTAAGCACCTGTCCGGGAAGAACAGAATCCTTGAGTTCCACTTTCTTGAGGGCATCGCGAATGGCTGTTTTGTCGAGTGAGCCTGCCGTCTCGATTGCCTTGGCAAGAATTCTCATTCCGTCGTAAGCCGGAGCAGCATACCAGGAGTCCACGTCATGACCGGTGAACGCCTTGTAGTCAGTCGCGAACTTCTTGGCCTGAGGGTATGGCAATTTGTTTGACCACCAGATGCCTGCGAAGATGTAGTCCGTTCCTGCACCCAGGGCCTGCCGGGCGGCAGCTTCCGGTCCGCGCGCACCATAGCTGATCATCTGGTGGTGTAGACCATTCTGCAAATACTGGCGGTGCATGGTGATGTAATCGGGCAGGTGAGCATCGGAGAGAAACACATCGGCGTGGCTGTTTTTTACTTTTTGCAGGATGCTCGAAAAGTCGGTTGCTCCCAGCTCAAATTTCTCATTGACTGCGATCTGAAAGTAACCCGGGTGCTTATTCGACCAGTCGGTAAAGCCCGTGACGTAGTCTGTTCCATGGTCAGTGTTCTCGACCACCATGGCAATCTTGAGGCCTTTTTTGAGTTTGCCCTGGTCAATCATCGCGCCAAGAAATTCGGCGCTGGTGGTACCGATCAATGCTACGGGGCTTAATGAACCGAAAGCGTACTGGTAACCTTTTCCAAAGATCGCTGTGGCGCCCGCGCCGGTTGTTATCCAGGGCGTTTTGTAACGATCCGCCATCACTGACTCGGCGATGCCAAGGACGGTGGAGTATCCACCTATCACGGCGACAGCATTGTCGGCACTCATGGCGCGCTCGGCGAGTGAAGCAGATTTCTTCGAGTCGGTGCTGTCGTCGTAGAAGATCTCGTTGACTTTGAGCTTCTTGCCCTTGCTCTTCACCATGATGCCGCCGGCATCATTGATCTGCTTGATCGCGAGTTCGATCCCTTCTTTCTGATAAAGACCGGGCTTGCTTTCACTGCCGGTGGTCGGAAGCACGACGCCTATGGTGATGGTGTCCTGAGCAGCAGCTGAAGCCATGCAGAGGATCAGAAAAACAACGCCAAACATCAGAGCACGACCGAAATGATCACGAAGTGACAAAATGCGCATATTCATCTCCTGAAGATGACTATCTTGTGCTTGGAAACAGATAGAACGCGTGCGAACGACGGCGAATCGGGGCGTGTGAATAATAGCTCCGTAGCGCGAAACTGGACAAGTGCAATTGAAGGGTGCAGAGTCTTAAGCTCACAGGAGCGAAGGCGCGGGCCTCCGGCACAGGTTGGATGCGCACTCGACGGCTGTGATTGAATGGAGATGTCAACAACTTCAGCGCGGGTTCAGGGGGACACATGAGCAGCAGCACAGTTGCCGCGGTCGCCGTTCCAAACTACATCAACGGGCAGTGGAAGGATTCGCCGGCGAGCGAGTGGCTGGATGTGGTGAATCCCGCCACCGGCGCGGTCATTGCAAGAACCCCGTTGTCCAGTGCTGGTGAAGTCAGTGCGGCCGTGGATGCCGCGGCTGCGGCCTTCCCGGAATGGCGTCGCACACCGCCGGAAGATCGGATCCAGTATCTCTTCAAACTGAAGCATCTGCTGGAAGCACATCTTGATGAGTTGGCGCAGATCATCACACAGGAAAATGGGAAAACCCTTGGAGAGTCGAAGGGAGAGTTGCGGCGTGCCATCGAGAATGTGGAGGTAGCCTGCGGCATTCCCACCATGATGCAGGGCTACAACCTCGAAGACGTCGCCCGAGGCATCGACGAGATAATGATTCGCCAGCCGCTCGGCGTGGTTGCGGCGATCACTCCGTTCAATTTTCCCGGAATGATCCCATTCTGGTTTCTTCCTTATGCCATCGCTTGCGGCAACACCTTTGTGCTTAAGCCCTCCGAACGCGTGCCTCTCACGATGAAGAGGGCCATGGAGTTGCTGGAACAGACAGGGCTTCCCAAAGGTGTTGTGAACATCGTCAATGGTGGAAAAGACGTGGTGAACAACCTCATCGATGATCCACAAGTCCGGGCAATCAGTTTTGTGGGTTCAACTCCGGTGGCGCGGCACGTGTATGCACGATCAGGAGAACGAGGGAAGCGCGCTCAATGCCAGGGAGGCGCGAAGAACCACGTGATCGTGCTGCCCGACGCTGATATGGAGATGACGACCCAGATCATCAGCGACAGCGCGTTTGGCTGCGCGGGGCAACGGTGTCTGGCTGTCTCGGTGGCCGTGACCGTCGGTGAGGCTCAGAAGACGTTCCGCGACTCGGTCAGTGCTGCGGCATCATCATTGAAGGTCGGGAATGGGCTCGAGTCCGGAGTGCAGATGGGGCCGGTGATAACAGAGACAAGCAAATCGAGGATTGAGTCCCTGATCGATGCCGGTGCGAAGCAGGGCGGAAAAGTGATTGTTGACGGTCGCAAGGCTAAAGTTCCGAAGTACGAACGAGGCAGCTTCGTCAGGCCGACGATCATTGATGACCTGCCTTCTACCAGCGATCTGGCGGATACCGAGATCTTCGGACCGGTGCTCAGCCTGGTGCACGCCAAAGATATGGATGAAGCTATGGCATTCCTGAGCCGGAGCGCTTTCGGGAACCAGGCGTCGCTGTTTACCTCCAGCGGTTCTGCAGCGCGACGTTTTCGCTATGAGGCCCCGGCAGGGAATATCGGCATCAATATAGGAGTGGCCGCGCCCATGGCATATTTCCCCTTCAGCGGCTGGAAAGACAGCTTCTTTGGCGTGTTGCACGGGCAGGGCCGCGACTCAGTGGAGTTCTACACTGAGAAGAAGGTGGTGGTGGAACGCTGGGCCAGGGAGCATTCCCGGAAGTTCTGAGAAGACGGCGATTCTTAACGCCGTCAGGCGTGGCGGCAGGTGCGTCAAGAAGCACTGTTTTGCCGTTTCCTCTTGACAATACTTGTAATCCGAATACCCTTGTGTGCCAAATACTGAGAAGCACCCTCTCCCCATTCGAATTTGGAGGGGTTTTCCCGCACCTTCTGAGTAGCGGTGCGGCAGGTTCTTGGATTGTTTCCCGGATCGCAACGAAGAGGCTAGAGTAGACAAATCTCAACTGGAGTCAGACCCTTGGCCGGTCTGCCTACCTTCCCAGGAGGGCCACAATGTCAAGCGCTTCCATGCCAGTAACTTCTTCAAATCAGATAGCCCAGTCCAAGATCTGGGCGGTCATTCTGGCATCATCTGTCGGCACCATGATTGAGTGGTACGACTTCTACATCTTTGGCACACTGGCCATATATCTGGCGCCCAAGTTTTATCCTCCCGGCAATCAGGTGTTTGCTTACATCGCGTATTTGGCGACTTTCTTCGTCGGTTTCGCGGTTCGGCCGTTCGGCGCTTTGTTCTTCGGCCGCATTGGCGACCTTGTCGGACGTAAGTACGCCTTCATTGTTACGCTTACGATCATGGGCGGCGCAACGGCACTGGTCGGAGCTCTACCAACCTTTGCTACCGCAGGCTGGTTTTCGCCCGTCATTTTGATCATTCTCCGTATCCTTCAAGGACTGGCTCTTGGCGGTGAATACGGCGGCGCCGCGGTTTATGTCGCCGAACACGTTCCGGACAATAAGCGCGGCTTCTACACCAGCTTCATCCAGATTACTGCAACGCTCGGTCTGTTCGTTTCGATCGCAGTCATCCTGGGAACGCAGGCCGCAATGAGCGACGCTGATTTCAAAAATTGGGGCTGGCGCATTCCGTTCCTTGCGTCGTTACTCCTTGTTACCATCTCGCTCTACATCCGGCTGCAGATGGAAGAGTCTCCCATCTTCCAGCAGATCAAGAGCGCGGGCATGACTTCCGCACAGCCTCTGAAGGACGCTTTCACGCAATGGCCGAATGCCAAACAGGTCCTTATCTCTCTGTTTGGCGCTACCGCTGGTCAGGGCGTGGTCTGGTACACAGGGCAATTCTTTGCCCTGTTCTTCATGACCACGATTCTCAGAGTTCCGTCGCGTGATGCCAACATCATCGTGGCCAAGGCTCTGCTGCTCGGAATGCCATTCTTCGTGTTGTTTGGATGGCTGTCTGACCGGATCGGCCGGAAAAAGATCATCATGGCCGGCCTTCTCCTCGCTTGCCTGACTTATCGGATTCCGGGCACGAATTTCGGACTCTATCCTGCAATGCAGCGCGCTGCCGGCAACAATGTAACTCATGTGGATGCGAGCAAGAACAAAGTAACTGGTGCCACGGTACTCACTCCCCAAACCCTTGACGCGACGGGGAAAGCCGTACCCGCCGGTCCGGCGAACAATGCTGACAAAAACAAACTCATGTGGCTCATCTTTATCCAGGTCATCTTTGTGACCATGGTTTACGGGCCAATCGCTGCATTCCTTGTGGAATCATTCCCCGCAAAGGTGCGCTATACCTCCTTGTCATTGCCCTATCACATAGGTAACGGCGTCTTTGGAGGATTGGTGCCGCTTATATGTGTCTGGATTCCGGCAGCTACCGGCAATCCATTTGACGGGCTCTACTACCCCATTGGCATTGCCGCGCTCACGTTCATCGTGGGCTCGATCCTGCTCCGAGAGACTCACGGAACACGGATATGGCAGGAAGTCTCGGGCAAATAGGATCGTTCCTCATCGCTTGCAGCAGAGGTGCTGCTGAGGTGTAGGATTAATCTGATTCGAACAGCGGGTGGCGCAAGCCACCCGCCTTACCATTGCGGCTCACCCCCCTGCGGGCCCTTCGAGTTCGAAAAAATCGAGTTCGATATTGAGGTCAAAGAAAATGGCTGACGCTCGCCTAACCAATCCCGACCAGGAAACCGATCTTACTGAAGCTCACATTGCAGTCCATTGGCGCGAAGAGCAGTACTACTATCCAAGTGCAAAATTCACAGGCCAGGCGAATCTTTCCGATCCGGCGGTGAACGAACGCTTCGGCGAAAAGAATTTTCCGGAATGTTTTCGTGAGTACGCTGATCTGCTGAGCTGGGATCATTACTGGCATACCACGCTCGATACCAGTGATGCGCCGTTCTGGAAATGGTATGTGGGCGGCAAGCTCAACGTAAGCTACAACTGCGTTGACCGCCATCTCGATAAGCATAAGAACAAGGCCGCATTCATATTTGTTGGCGAACCGGAAGAAGACGCGCCGGTAGCGATCACCTACCAGGAACTCTATCATCGAGTAAACGAGATGGCGGCGCTTCTGCGTGATTTCTGCGGCGTGAAAACCGGCGATCGCGTCACCATCCACATGCCAGTGGTTCCCGAACTTCCAATCACAATGCTGGCCTGCGCACGCCTGGGAGCAATTCACTCAGTGGTGTTTGGTGGATTCAGCGGCGAGGCTTGCGGAATGCGCGCCGCCGATTCCGGCAGCAAGATCCTCGTCACCATTGACGGCTACTACCGCAGTGGCAACATGACCGACCACCGGGAAAAAGCAGACCTCGCGGTGGAGACAGCGGAAAAGGAAGGAACGAAGATCGAGAAAGTCCTGGTCTGGCGCCGTCACCCGGGGAAATATCACTCCGCCAAGCCGATGGTTCCCAACCGCGATTATTTTGTCGATGAAGTGCTGAAGAAATATGCCGGACAAAAAGTCGATCCGGTATCCATGCCCTCGGAAGCGCCTTTATTCCTCATGTACACCAGCGGCACCACGGGACGTCCCAAGGGCTGCCAGCATGGAACGGGCGGGTATCTGGCCTATGTCACGGGGACTTCAAAGTTTATTCAGGACATCCACCCTGAAGATGTTTACTGGTGCATGGCGGATATCGGCTGGATTACTGGACATTCCTACATTGTTTACGGACCACTGGCCCTGGCAGCGACCAGCGTGTTATTCGAAGGCGTCCCAAACTATCCTGACGCTGGACGCCCGTGGCGCATTGCCGAGCGCCTTGACGTCAACATCTTCCACACGTCGCCGACTGCCATCCGCATGCTGCGCAAAGCAGGGCCGGACCAGCCAGCCAAATACAACTATCACTTCAAACATATGACCACGGTCGGTGAGCCGATTGAGCCGGAAGTATGGAAGTGGTACTACGAAGTCGTCGGTAAAGGCGAAGCCGTGATCGTCGACACTTGGTGGCAAACGGAAACCGGGGGATTCCTGTGCAGCACGAAGCCAGGGATCGATCCCATGAAGCCTGGAAGCGCTGGTCCGCCGGTTCCGGGTATCTATCCAGCGATCCTTGATGAAGAAGGCAAAGAGGTGAAGCCGGGTTCCGGCAAGGCAGGGAACATCTGCATTCGGAATCCATGGCCGGGAATTTTCCAGACAATCTGGGGTGATCGTGACCGCTTTGTCCGGCAGTACTACCAGAAATATTGCAAGGACAAGACCAGTAAAGACTGGCGCGACTGGCCTTACTTCGCCGGCGACGGTGCGGTGCAGGCGCCGGACGGCTACTACCGCATTCTTGGCCGCGTGGACGATGTGATCAATGTGGCTGGACACCGCCTCGGTACCAAGGAACTCGAATCGGCGTGCCTGACGGTCAATGAAATCGCCGAAGCCGCAGTGGTCCCAGTAGCGGATGAGGTGAAGGGCCGCGTACCCGAGGTTTATGTTTCTCTGAAGCCTGGTGTACCGCACGGAGGCGGGACAATCGAGGAAAAAGTCAAAGAAGCCATCGAACACCAGATCGGCAAAATCGCGCGACCCAAGCAGGTACATGTGGTTCCTGATATGCCGAAAACGCGTTCCGGTAAAATCATGCGCCGGGTATTGGCCGCGATCTCGAATCGCATGGATACCGGTGACGTTACCACGCTGGCAAATCCTGACGTGGTGGAACAGATCCGGGTGATGGTGCAGGGAGCAAAGAAAGTTGCAGTAAAGGACGGGCCGGAAGATCTCAAACGGTTCGGCGAGGAACGTTAGTCATCTAGCAGAGCAGAACGAGCAGTAGGCCGTTTCACCAATAGTGCGGTTGTGCATCGCTTTTGACCTGAGGAGGCATTAGATGAAGGACGAGCAAAAAAAGGGGAGAGGTGTATCCCGAAGAGAGTTCGTAAAGATTGCCGGCGCAACGGGAATTGGAGCGGGAGTGGTTGGTCCCGGGTTCCTGTTTCCAGAACGTGCCGCTGCCCAGCAGAAAACGCTGAAGATCCTGCAATGGAGCCATTTCGTTCCAGCCTATGACGAATGGTTCAACAAGAAATTCGCCGTGGAGTGGGGCCAGAAGCACAACACCCACGTCGTGGTCGACAACATCAATCTTACGGACCTTCCCGCTCGCGCGGCGGCGGAAGCGCAGGCCAAAAAAGGGCATGACCTGTTCATGGTCCTTTCTCCGCCCGCCAAGTATGAGAACCAGGTTCTCGACATGACCCATGTCTACCAGGAAGTGGAGAAGAAGTGGGGCAAAAAGATTGACCTGGCGCACAAGTCTACCTTTAACCCCAAGACCAAGAAGTACTATGCATTTTCAGACTCGTATGCTCCTGACCCGGGCAACTGGCGCAAAGATCTGTGGGAACAGGTAGGCATGCCGAACGGACCGGATACTTACGATGATCTGCGCAAAGGCGCCAAGGCGATCAAAGACAAATCCGGTAATCCCTGCGGTCTGGGACTTTCGCAGGAACTGGACACAAGCATGGCAATGCGTGCTTTGCTGTGGTCCTTTGGCGGATCGGAGCAGGATGAAGCGGGCAACGTAACGATCAACTCCAAAAACACGATTGAAGCTCTGAAGTTCATGAAAGCTCTGTATGAAGAGGCGGAAACGCCAGAGGTCTTCACGTGGACGCCACCTTCAAATAACCAGGCAATGCTCGCAGGCAAAGTCTCTTATGTGGCAAATGCGATTTCAATCACCCGCCAGGCGGAACGCGAGCACCTGCCGATTGATAAGAACATCATGATCAGCAAAGCGCTGAAGGGGCCCGTGCGCCGGATCGCCGCTGAACACGTGATGAACTGCTATATGGTCTGGGATTTTGCGGAAAACAAGGAAGGTGCGCAGCAGTTCCTGGTCGACTATATTGACGCTTTCCACGACGGATTTGTGGCAGGACAGTTCTATAACTTCCCATGCTTCCCCAAAACCGTCCCGAATTTGCAGAAAGAAATCGCCAGCGATTCTCGATCCACACCTCCGGACAGATACAAAGTGCTGGGTGACGTGCTGGATTGGGCGACCAATGTAGGCTATCCGGGTTACTGCTCGGCCGCAATCGACCAGGCTTTCTATAGCTGGGTGATTCCGACGATGTTTGCTACCGTCGCTCAGGGCAAGGAAACCCCCGAGAACGCAGCCAAAATCGCCGAAAACGAATACAAACGTATTTTCGAACGATTCAAATAAACTGAGGCCCACCCGAATGGCGGTTGTTGAAACCCGGAACTTAACAAAAGTATTCAAGCAAGGAGAGCTGGGAGCAGTAAACGAAGTAAGTCTGGAAAGCCGGGAAGGCGAGTTTCTGGTCTTCCTGGGACCTTCGGGTTCCGGGAAGACCACGCTTCTACGGATGATCGCCGGCCTGGAGTCACCCACGGCCGGCGAGATTCTTATCGGCGGCAAGGTGGTCAACGAGCTCACGCCGAGAGAGCGCAGGATCGCCATGGTGTTCCAGAGTTACGCTCTTTATCCCCATCTCACCGTCTATAACAACATATGCTTTCCATTGAAAGCACAGAACGTCCCGAAGAAGCTGCACAAAGAAAAGGTTGAGTGGGCGGCCTCACTGCTTGGAATCGGCCATCTGTTGCAACGTAAGCCGCGTGAACTTTCAGGCGGCGAGCGTCAGCGTGTCGCACTTGCACGCGCCATTGTGCGTGAGCCTTCGGTCTTTCTCCTCGACGAGCCGTTATCCAACCTCGATGCAAAGCTTCGCCTGTCCGCGCGTGAGGAACTGGAGCGTTTCCATCGCCGTGTTGGGACCACCACGATCTACGTCACTCACGACCAGGTGGAAGCCATGGCGATGGGAGATCGCATCGTAGTCTTGAATAAGGGAGTGGTGAGGCAGTTTGCCAGTCCCAAAGAAGTTTATGACGATCCTGCAGACACATTTGTTGCAACATTCCTTGGCTCCCCACCAATGAACCTGGTTGAAAACGGAGAAGTAATCGTGGGTTTTCGTCCGGAGCACTTCAGGCTCGCTTCGACGATTCAGGAGCAGAAGGTCACCTTCAAGTTCAGGGTTGAGAACGTAGAGTATCTGGGCGCGGAGTTCATTCTGAGCGGGATTCTCCTCGGCGGAAAGCTGGACGGAAAAAAAGTGGTTGCCCGCCTCCTCCTGGGCCAGGAATTCCAGATCGGCGAGACTTACGAGTTTGCCGTACCGGAACGTCACCTCAAATTTTTCGATCGTACTACTGAGAAAAAAACGGAAGCGAGGGCTCTGGCGTGGGCGTAAACCAGGTTACTCCTCAATCCGGGCAATCTCAGGCTGAGAATGCCTCCGCGCTTTCGGCGACCGCAGAAAAACCGAGCGGGCTGAAACCGAAGCGGAGCAAACTGAAATCTGCAGGTGCGGCTACGAGCCCTTTACTTGGTACCGCCATGTTCGCTCCGGCGGTGACCTACATCGTTCTGCTGATCGGGTTCCCATTTGTCATGGCATTGTTTTACGCCTTCAGCGACGCCCGAATCGGCAGCAATGAATTGCACTTTGTGGGGTTTGAGAATTTTCGTAGCATCCTGCAAAGCCCAAGTTTCCGAAAGGCACTTGAGAACTCCATTATCTTTACGGTCGTGGCGCAGATCGTTGTTCTGGTTTCCGCCAATATTCTTTCTATAGCGCTGGAAAAGCCGTTTCGAGGGCGTGGAGCGGTGCGCTTCCTGATTCTGCTGCCCTGGGTTGCGCCAGTTTCGCTGGGAACCATCGGATGGAAGTGGATCCTCGATTCCATCTATAGCGTGATCACATGGGTGCTGATCTGGCTGGGCTTCGTGAGTAAGTTCTCGCCGCCGATGTGGCTGGGTGAAGAGAAGCTCGCCATGGCATCGGTGATTCTGGTGCACTGCTGGCGTCTGATCCCATTCTCGACGGTGATCTTGCTGGCGGGAAGAACGGCCATCCCGAAAGAAATCCCGGAAGCTGCTTCGATTGATGGAGCAGGCTTCTGGCGCACACTTTTTCAGATCAACCTGCCAATGATGATTCCAATCCTGGGTGTTGCGACGTTGTTCGGCACAATCTTTACATTCACCGACCTTGCCGTGGTGAACATCCTGACCAATGGCGGCCCGTACGACTCTACCCAGACTTTACCGAACTATGCGTTCAACCAGGGCATCCAGGGCAGCGATCTGGCAGCGGGAGCGGCCATTTCGGCCTTCCTCGTTCCGGTGCTGGTGGTTATCGCCTACTTGATGCTGCGCGTCGCCCACAGAGCGGAGGTGGCGTAATGGCAGCTGCTGCTCTTCCTGCGGTGAAACGTCCCACCGGAGTAGCGGTGCTCACGGGCTTGCTGCTGCTGGGTTCGGTCTCTCTGCTCATTCGTACCTTAATCCAGCATGTCGGCGGGCTGAGCGGCGTCGGCAGGTTATTGGCGGTCCTGGTTTTAGGCCTGCTGGCATATGGCATATGGTCGCTCCGGAACAACGCACGCATCTTCCTATTCTTCCTGCTTACTTCAGACGTTATCGGCTGCCTGATGGCGCTGTTCCTGTATGCGTTGCGGCAGTCAAAGTACCAGCTTGCGACCACGCTGGTCCTTGAAATCCTTATAGCTGTTTTGCTGCTCTGGTACCTGCAATCCAGTGAGGTATCACACGCTTTCGGAGCCTTTAGTCCGTGGCCCACGACGGTGAAGATGCTGGTTCTGACTGTTTTCACCGTTTTACTCGCTTTCCCGTTCTACTGGATGGTCATTGCAACCTTCAAAAGGAACATTGATCTCTATGGGATGGAAAACAATCCCTTCATCTTCAATCTGCCACCGACGTTCGACAACCTGCGGTTGCTGTTCACAGAGACGCGCTACGTGCGCTGGCTGGAGAATACTGCGCTGGTCGGCGCGATTGTGGTGTTGATCACGCTGTTACTCTCGGTACCTGCTGCATATGCGCTGGCGCGCCTTACAGGGAAATGGGGCGAGCGGCTGGGCATCGCTATTTTTCTGACGTACCTGGTTCCACCGACTCTCCTGTTCATCCCTCTTTCGCGGGTGGTTGCCGTGCTGGGCTTGCAGGACACGATCTGGTCGCTCGTTCTGGTATACCCGAGTGTCACAATTCCATTCTCAATCTGGCTGCTGATGGGATTCTTCAAGTCAATCCCGCGCGAATTGGAAGACGCGGCCATGGTGGATGGACTGACGCGCTTCGGCGCTTTCGTAAAAATGGTGGTGCCGATTTCTATTTCCGGCATTCTCACTGTTGTCATTTTCACTTTTACCCTGGTGACCCAGGAGTATGTTTACGCTCTGACCTTCGTTTCTCCGGAATCGCAGCAAATGGTGGGAGTGGGCATTCCGATCTTCCTGGTTCGTGGGGATGTGTATTTCTGGGGATCGCTCATGGCAGCGTGCCTAATTGCCAGCCTGCCGATTGCGTTCTTCTACAACTTGTTCCTGGATCGCTTCATTGCCGGATTCACGGTTGGAGCGGTGAAGGGATGAGTTAAGTACAGTGGCTTAGTCGATGAAGAAACGTGAGTTATGCAGGGCTCGCGTGAGCCGGGCAGAGTGCACCAGAACTGAACAAAAGACTTGACAGACGGGAACGCAAGGAAGAAAGTATTCGGCGCACTTCCATGTCTCCAACCCGTAATCGTTTGGCCGCGAGGGTAGAGGTGCGCTGACAAACAAGTCAGAGCCAGAAAAAGGACGATACCGGGGCGTCCTCACTTTCAGGAGAAACTATGCCGACATATACGCAAGTATATTTTCCTTTCGGAGAGCACCTGTGGTGGCTTTCCGCTCTGGTGGCAGCTCTTCCCATTATTGTTCTGTTCACGCTAATGGCCGGGCTTCGCGTGAAGCCGCACTGGGCAGCGTTGTCAGGTGCCGTGACCGCGATGGTCGTCGCCGTGCTGGTATTCCACATGCCGGCGTCCCTGGCCGGAGGCAGCTTCGTCTACGGGATTGCGATCGGCCTGATGAACATTGTGTGGATCGTGGTCGCAGCCGTTTACCTGTATGACATCTCCGTAAGTACAGGCGATTTTGAAATCATGAAAGCTTCGGTCGGCGGGATCACCGCGGATCGACGTTTGCAGTTGCTGCTGGTCGCGTTCTGCTTTGGCGCCTTCATTGAAGGCTGCGCCGGTTTCGGTTCACCGGTAGCGATCGCCGGTGCGTTCATGATCGGCCTGGGCTTCAAGCCGTTCCACTCCGCCGCGCTTAACCTGATCGCTAACACTGCTCCTGTAGCATGGGGCGCGATCGGCACACCGGTCCACATGTTGGCATCGGTTTCTGGCCTCCCCGAACCGGACATGAACGCGATGATTGGCCGCATCCTCCCGATCACCGCCATTATTGTTCCGTTCTGGCTGGTGCGCGCCATGGTCGGCTGGGCTGAAACATTCGAAGTTCTGCCAGCCATTCTGGTCGTAGGCATCTCCTTCGCTTCCATGCAGTACTTCTGGGCCAACCACATGGACAGCAACCTGGTGGACATCACCGCCGGTCTCTTCTCACTGCTCTGCACGGTCGTCTTCCTGCTGTTCTGGAAGCCGAAACGTATTTGGCGATTTGAGGATGACATTCAGGCGACACCAACAACCGCAACTGGCGTACCCAGCGTTTCCGGTGCCTCTAGCTCCAGCCTCACCGCCCACAACTACACCGGTGGTCAGGTGTTCAAGGCGTGGGTTCCTTTCCTGATCCTCTCGGTGTTCGTGTTCCTATGGGGATATAAGCCGGTGAAGGATTGGATGAACAATCACACCACGCCGGCATGGAAGACGGCTGACGGCAAGCCCAATGGCGGTTGGGATACTCCGATCCACAAAAAGGTCTCGCGCGATAAGCCAGTTGTGAATAAACCGGCTCCGGAAGGTGCGAAGTTCCCGTTCATCTGGCTCTCAGCGACCGGAACCGGCTGCTTCCTGGCAGCAATTGTGGGCGGCCTGATTCGTGGCGTCAGCATCGGCAAGTTGATCAGCATCTTCGGGCATACCGTCTTCAGGATGCGATGGGCGGTGCTCGCCATCTCGTGCATGTTGGGACTCGGTTTTGTCACACGATACTCGGGGACTGACGCCGTCTTGGGACTGGCGTTCACCCATACAGGATGGTTCTTCCCGTTCTTTGGAACCTTCCTGGGATGGCTCGGCGTGGCCCTGACGGGCAGCGACACGTCATCCAACGCCCTGTTTGGCAGCCTGCAACGTATCACTGCCGAACAGTTGCACCTTGATCCGGTGCTCATGACCGCGGCGAACAGCGCCGGTGGCGTAATGGGCAAGATGGTGGATGCACAGTCAATCTGCGTAGCCACTGCGGCTACGAATCAGGTTGGCAACGAAGGCATGATCTTTCGCTTCGTGGTCTGGCACTCCATCGCTCTGGGGGCGATCGTGGGCTTGATCGTGATGTTCTATGCTTATGTGGCTCCGAACCTGGTACCGCACGGGGTCAAGTTCCTCGGCCAGTAACGGCGTGAAAGAATTCAACCAACAGCGCCGCCCGGAGACGGGCGGCGTTTCTTTTGCTGACGGATTGGTTCCTGCCACTCACCTGTTAGAATAAGTCTGCAACCACGTTTTTCCTGCGCGCGGAGAGGTGCGTGAGTGGTTGAAACGAGCCGCCTCGAAAGCGGCCATACCTTAACGGGTATCGGGGGTTCGAATCCCTCCCTCTCCGCCATCTCAGCAATTAGCAAATAGCAATGGGCAATTAGCCGCTGCATGAGAGAGCGCCGAGTTACGGGCCAACTCTGGGCGCAGTCAGCTCACTTCTTTGCCGGGGTGATATCCGAGACCGGCAGGTCCCAGTGCGCCAGCAGGATTTCGAAACGGCGTTGTTCTTCACGCTTGTACGTTTCCTGGTCTGGCCAGAGCTGTTTGATGAGCGTCTCTTCCTGTGGATTGGCGGTCGTGGCCACGGTGGAGTTCCTGAAGCGGATCGTCACGCGATAGTCCCAACGGGCGTCCTCGGTCATGTGGTTTGAAGGAGTTTCAATCTTCACCGAAAGCATGCGCCCGCCGTCGAGGTTTTTCTGCAACAGCGGATAGTGATTTTTCAGGAAGAGTTGCAGGAACTCCTGCTGATGTCCCCACTGGACTTTGTAGTAGTACTCCATCACGTAAGGCTGGTCCGCTCCGCCCTGGGGCGGGGCACCCTGGCCAAGCAGAGACTGGACTGCAGCGCACAATAATACCGTCAGAATTGCCGGCTTCATTGATCCTCCCACGGCCAGGATTGTAGTAGGATTGCGCGCCTATGGCCAAACCAGGCTATTCAGTTTCTGAAATCCTCCACGAACTTGAGACCGTCTACGGATCCCAGTCACCAACGTGGCCCACAGATCCATACGAGTTTCTGGTTTGGTGGCATTGTGGATATCCTGCGAGCGACGAAAGATGCGCGAAGGGCTGGCAGGCGCTCATAAACCAAATCGGCATCGCCCCGAACGCTTTGCTTGCGGCGACGCCTTCAAAGCTTGCCGCTGCCCTCAGGAGCGGAGGCATGGTTCCGGAACTGAGGGCGATGCGGCTCAAAGAAATTGCCGCGCGAATCAAGGATGAGTATGGCGGCGATCTGCGCAATGCCCTTGTTGGACCTATCAACGAGGCGCGAAGAACCCTGAAGAAGTTTCCCAACATCGCCGATCCGGGAGCCGACCGTATCCTGCTGTTTGCCGGTTTGGCGCGGGTAGCTGCAGTACCGTCGAACTGCCCCCATGTCATCGTGCGAGTGCTCCATGGCAGAGAACGCGAAAACTATGGTGTCACCTACCGGGAGGCGCAACAGACTCTGGAAGATGGTGTCCCAAAGACGAACTCCGCGCGCCAGCAGGCATACCTTCTGCTCAAGAAGCATGGTCAGGAGATTTGCAAAAGCAGCAAACCAAAATGCGACAAGTGTGTACTCAGGGAATGGTGTGCTTACTTTGCTGGCAATTACCGCGGACGATCCGCGCGTGTCTGAACGATGCTATTCAAACCATCCGCTGCGATAAGCAATCCACCAGCACAGGATCAGGAGAGGTATGGTAAGTGCCAGGCTCCAGTAAATCGGCAACGCGAGGTCCAGCGCGAGGCCGCTCACGATGAAGAGCAGCCAGAAGATTTTTCGCTGCATTCAGTCTCCAAAGGTCCGATTCATCTGGAAGCCGGCTCCAGCTTTGCAGTGAAATGGCGTAGAAACGGCGCTCCGTAATTGAGTTTCAAGCCGCGAATCAGATCGCGTTTGTTCCAGACTTCAAGGATTACTTCAACTACGTAGTCGATGTGGCTCTGCGTGTAGACGCGGCGTGGAATGGCCAGACGCACCAGGTCCATGCGGGCGGCCTGATCGAACATGAGTGTGCCGATCTCGACCGAACGGATGCCGCCTTCCAGATAAAGCTCATTGGCCAGAGCGACTCCGGGGAACTGAGTCTGCGGGACATGAGGAAGAAACGCGCGCGCGTCAATATAAACAGCGTGGCCGCCGGGCGGCTGGATGATCGGGACACCATGATCCGAGATATGTCGGCCGAGATATGCGGTAGATGCAATGCGGTAGCGGAGGTAATCTTCGTCGAGCGCCTCCTGAATGCCGATACCGACGGCTTCAAGATCGCGGCCTGCCAGTCCGCCGTACGTAGGATAGCCTTCCGTCAGGACAAGCAGGTTCTTCTCCTGCTGCGCAAGCATGTCATCGTTCGTACAGAGGAACCCGCCGATGTTGGCCATCCCGTCTTTTTTTGCCGACATGGTGCAGCCGTCACCAAGGCTGAACATTTCCTGTGCTATTGCTTTGGCAGTTTTGTCGACGTAACCAGCCTCACGCAGTTTGATGAAATAGGAATTCTCGGCAAAGCGGCAGGCATCAAAATACAGCGGGATGCCGTGTTTACGGCAGACGAATTGAACCGCCTCGGCATTTTCGATTGAGACTGGTTGGCCGCCGCCGGAGTTGTTGGTGATCGTGAGCATCACCAGAGGAACGCGGTCGCGGCCGACGCGGGCAATCGTCTCTTCAAGAGCCGCCACATCCATGTTGCCCTTGAAAGGATGCTGTGCGGCGGGATCTTTGCTCTCCGGACAGGGCAGATCGAGGGCTTCGGCGCCGACAAACTCCACGTTGGCACGTGTGGTATCGAAATGAGTGTTGTTGGGAACGACATCGCCCCTTTTGCACATCACGCTGAACAGGATGCGCTCCGCGGCCCGCCCCTGATGCGTGGGGATCACGTGCTTGTACCCGAAAATCTCCTGTACAGAGTCGCGGAAGCGAAGGAAGCTGGGACTGCCGGCATAACTTTCGTCGCCGCGCATGACGCCGGCCCACTGCTCGGTTGACATCGCTCCGGTACCGGAATCGGTAAGGAGATCGATCAAGACATCTTCCGCAGCCAGCAGGAAGAGGTTGTAGCCGGCCTCGCGCAGGTAGTGCTCGCGCTGTTCACGTGTTGTCCAGCGGATAGGCTCAACACTCTTGATCCGGAAGGGCTCAATAATGGTTGTGATGGGCATGGCTGAAAATTCCATTGTGCCGGAAACCCAGCCTGCATGTCTTGTGATTAAATCTGTAGCGTGCCGAAACAGCGCGGAAAATTCATTACCTTTGAGGGGCTGGATGGGGTGGGGAAGTCCACCCAGTTGGAGAGGCTCGCGACGTGGCTGCGCGAAGCTGGGTTTGACGTAGTTACCACACGCGAGCCCGGCGGGACCGCGATGGGAGAAAAACTGCGGGCTGTGCTGCTCAGCTCTCGAACGGAAGGGCTCTCGCCCATGGCTGAGCTTGCGCTGATGTTTGCCGATCGCGCACAACACATTGACGAGCAGATCCTGCCGGCCCTCAATGCAGGGCGGTGGGTGCTATGCGACCGTTTTACTGATTCCAGCGAGGCGTATCAGGGAGCTGGCCGTGGGATCGGGAGCGACGCCGTTCGCGCGCTGCATAAGACGCTTTGTCACGATCTCAAGCCGGATCTCACCGTTCTTATGCTGGGCGACCTGGGCCACAGCCTGGCTAGAGCGCGCCGACGCAATGTCGAACAGGCGAAGCAATCATATGAGGATGAAAATCGATTCGAGAAGGAGAGCCGGGCGTTTCATAAGCGCGTGCTGGATGCATATCTTGGAATTGCGCGGCGGGAGCCCGAACGCGTGGTGAAGGTGGACGCCACTCAGGAGATCCCTAAAGTCCATAAAAAGATCGTGGCAGCTCTGCAAGAGCGGCTTCGAATTTCAGAGGCGCCAGCGAAGGCCGCACGTTAGGGAACAGTGATCTGTGGAAAAAGGGCCCGCCGAACGGGCCCTTTTTGTTTCGTCAAATGTGGCTTACTTGCCGACGATGAACAGGTGTCCATCGTTCTGCGAGTAAATACGGCCGCTCGAGTCGAGCGACGCCGGCGTGTAGGCTGCGCCGATGGCCAATTGCTGGAAGATGTGTTGCAGCGCCACACCCCCCTGGCCAATTGCGTAGAGGTTGCCGTCTTCGCTGTTTGCGTAGACGATGCCGTTGGCATCCACTACGGCTGCGTTTACGCACCACTCAAAGCCGTTCGGGTGGTCAGAGACGCAGGTGATGGAACCGTCAGCATTGCGAGTGCAGCTCTGGGTATTCGTGTTCTGGAAGCTCCACTCGATGTTCAAGTTGGGATCGAATTGGGAGACAAAATACTGCTCTGGTCCCAGAAACGAAGCGTTCGGGTTCGAACGATCCGGACACCAGTTGGGGTCATCGCAGTAGGCGCCGAAACCGGGGCCGCCGTAGTGATTGTTCTTGAAGACAACCGAGTAGGTTCCGCCATGCGGATAGATGGCAGGCGTATTGTCCCAGCCGAAGTTGAAGGCGTTCAGGAAGTCACCATTAGCGCTGAAGTGAACCATGTGTCCCTGAGCCCAGTTGTAGAGCGTGTATGCGCCGTAGAAGATGCTGCCATCGGGCGCGATTGTGGGAGAGGATGATGAGTCGTCCAGCACGCGTGCCGGCGGCGGCTCGTTGGTGGCTGGATCAACACCGAAGGTCGCGCCGGCATTGCAGCCGCCATTGGCGTTCGCGCCTCCGGGATTGCCGATGGGGAAGCTCACTCCGCAGCCATCGTTCAGGCGTCCGCGCATGGAAGCTGCCCACTTACCTGTCATATTCGGGTTCACGGCGATCAGGTAGTTGTAGCGGGTCACAAAATGGTTTTTGCTGACGGTATAAATGGTGCCGTCCGGTGCGACCGCAGGAGCAATGTTCAAGGCTGCCCGCTGGGTTCCGCAGGGCGTTGTCTGCGGGTTGGCATTGGGCTGCGGAGGCCAGGGAAGTTGCGCATTGGTAAAGGAGACGTTGCAACGACCGTTGGCCGGTTGCACTGCCTCGCCCTTGATTACTGCCTGGCTTAGCAGAGTGCCGTAGCTGACCTTCGTAATCGAGTCATCAGGGGCCACCCGAACCAACCACGAGTTGACCGAGTCAGCAGCAAAGAAGCTCGAAGTGGGAGGAGTAGAGAGTTGAACAACGTTGTAGTAAACGTTGCCGGACGCATCGGTCGAGAGCGGGGAAGCAGTGTAGGTGTTCGGATCCACGGTGCTGCCGAACGGATTGATCCGCCGCACCGCGACGCCTGTGCTCTTGTTGACCTTCCAGATCGTACCGCCTTTTCCGGGATCGTACAGGAATCCATTGGCCAGCACAGCGTGATAGACAGGCTCCCAGAAATCATTCGATGAACCGGGCGCGTACCAATCGGTGTCGAAAGTCCAGACTTTCACGAAGTTGCTGCCTTGCCAGGTGTATTTGTTCTGGTGCCAGTGCTGCGTGCTGTATGTGTTATTGCTGTAGGTGCCGTCCTTTGACTCGATGTAAACGTCATTGCCGTCCACGAGCGGAACCTGGTAATGAACCAGCAGGTCGCCTTGGGCGTTCGGATCGGCCTTTTCGGCAGCGATATTGAAGTCGTAAACCAGGTTTACGAGGTTCTGATTCAAAGGCTGGCCAGCCACGTTGTCGAACAACGTATGCTGCGAATTCAGTCCCCACTGTGGCCATGTGGGAGCAGGTTTGGGGGCGAGGGTTTGGGCCGGTGCTGACGCGGCTAGAGCTAAGGCGAGAACGACACAAACAAACAACTTGACGAGATTCCGATTCATTCGCTTCTCTCCACGAATTGAAATTGCTGCTCGTTGGGTTGGTTTGACTGAAGATGGTCCGCGCCGATACGGCGGGCGTGGGCTAGGGTGGTTGCAATTGATACAGTTCAGGGGCGAGAGCGTAAACCTTGCCCGAAGCGTGGGTCAAGATAGATTAAGGACAGTCGGCTGGCCCGTTCCGGAAACGGAACACCATCACAAGAAGCTGATTATTCATGCGGAATTAGCGCCTGTAAGGCTGCTGGTGAAAAGGTGAATGTCGGTTCAAAGTTCCCGGAAATAGAAATTCAGCTGCTCTCAGTGTGCTCCCGCAGCGGATGACTGAGTACAGCCTGAAGCACCCGGAGCAGGCCGCTGGTGCTCAAAGAACCATCCCAGAACGCGCGATTCGAACTCCTGATGGGCTGCAGTCCATGACATGGTGTGGCCGGCGCCTGGCACAAGCCACAGCTGAACATGATCTGGAGCTGCTGAAGCGATGAGCTGGGAATGGCGAGGACTGATACTTGCGTCATTGTTACCGTGGATGAGCAGCACGGGCACGGTGGAGTGCGCGACTGCGTTGAGTGGATCAGGTTGAAGCAGATCAATGGAGTATTTCCAGTGCGCGTAAAGGACCGCAGCCTCGCGAACCGGAAAGCCGATCGTCCTGCCGAACCATGGGCGTAGATGCAAGGGACCTGAGATCCGCTCGTAGCTCATGTCGCGGGCAGTGGAAAAAGAACTTTCTGCGACGACAGCGCAAAAGCGATCTTCAACGGCGAGTGATTGCAAGAGCAGCGCGGCACCGTACGACTCACCTAAGCCGTAGAGGCAATGCGGCGGATCATTCGCGTAAAGCCATGAGACCCAATCGTGGATGTCGCCAGATTCCTTGATGCCGTAGGTAGCCAATTCGCCGCCGCTCTCGCCATGGCGGCGCGCATCTGGCAAGAGCACTCCATAACCGTGATCAAAGAATAGCCGGGCGAACCCGGCCATGCCTTCGCGATTGTCGGTAATTCCGTGCAACAGCAGGACAGTGTTGCCGTTGAAATGGCGAGGATGAACGTACCAGGCGCGAAGAACTGCGCCATCAGAGGCGGTGACAGAAACTTCCTGAAGGGGTGCTGAGTAGCGCCGCAGGACAAATTCAGCAGCTTCCGCGCGGTGCTGTATCGGGCGGCGGTAGAGCTTGAGGCTGATTTCCGCGATGGCAATACCTGCGCAAGCCGAGAACAGCAGATAGAGCAGAAGCATGAGTGGGAGTTTGCGGACGAATCGATTCACGGCCACACGAAGGTACGGCATCACGTAAGAAAAGTCCCTCAAATCAGTGACGCTGCTCCAACCTGTTTATTAATGCACGTTTCCAGACACTATGCCTCCGCCTTCGTGCCGATCGAAGGATTCCGGCTGGGCTCGACTTCTATGACAGTGATGTCCTGCCAGTCACTGTCAAGCTTTTCACCGCAAGTCAGACAGAAGGTGCCATGTGGCGTACGGAATCCTGCAGGCGGCCGCTCATTCGAGCCATAGACAGGAAGGAAAGTTGACCTATCGTGCCGGCAAATCGCGATCTTCTTCAATAAACTGGCCATGTGATTCCTTCCAGAACGGAAAAGTTCGCCGCTCAGGTCGTTATTCCTCAGTCGTTACCTCTGCCGTCTTCATGAACATTGCCTTAACGCGGCCTGGTGCGGGATCAAAAAGCCGCATCTGTTCCCAGTCGTATGCAAATTCCTTGCCGCATCCGAGGCAGACGCAATAGGTTCCGGTGAGGGCAGCCACACCCTTACGGGGCTGGCCGGGGCGAATGGTGATGAGCGGGCCGCGCCTCCAGTGGCGGCAGCCAACGGCCATGTAAAGAGCCGATTTCAGCAGTTCGAGCATGGTGGTAAGCCTCTTGTGAGCCGGGGCGCAGCACGACTTTCGGCTTGCGGGGGGACCCGGACATAGGCGGCTTTCAGGTAGTGTACGAGGGCCTGGGGGAGCCGCGAATGAAGCTACTTTGCGCCTTGCCGCCTTATCTTTCCCTTAGAAGGCAGTTAAAAAGTCTAATTTCGAATCGAGCGACATTGTTCGGATGGACCAGTTCGACGGACGGGCGCCGAGACCCTGGTGGATTAGAATCACTCAAATGGGTTTCAGCGACTTTCATGGAAACGAAGACATAGTTCGACGGCTGCGCGAAATGCTGGCGCGCGACCGCTTTCCGCACGCCATGATTTTCGCCGGACCCGAAGGAGCGGGAAAGTATACGCTGTCACTGATGCTGGCCCGTTCGATGACCTGCCTTCAGCCCAAAGTAAGCGATGGCCTTCCCGATTTCTGCGGTGTTTGCGAGAACTGCCGGCGTATTGAAGAGGCTCTTGATCTGGAGGCCAGGTTTGCGGAAGCAGTAGAGGTTCGCGAGGGATTGCGCGACACCGATAAACGCGAGACGCGGATTCTCGTTCAACCGCATCCTGACGTGCTGATCATTCCACCGGACCCACCGCAGATGATGATCAAGGTAGACCAAGTCAGGCGAGTGAATGAGACCATTCGCTATAAGCCCGCCGAGGCGCGCCGGCGGGTGTTTATTTTTTCAGCGGCGACATTTATGAAAGAAGCGGCCAATGCGCTGCTCAAAGTGCTGGAGGAGCCACCTGAGTACGCCACAATCTTCCTCCTGGCCCGCAATCCCGGTGAATTGTTGCCGACGATTCGTTCGCGGTGCGTGAGTTTTACACTAGGCGCCGTTCCGGAGCCGGAGATCGAGCAATACGTGGCCAAGGCGCACCCTGACTGGAATGCCCGACAGCGCCAATTGGCGGCGCGGCTCAGCATGGGAGCTGTGGGTAAGGCACAATCGCTGGATCTGGCTGCCTACATGGCTGCGCGCAAGGACGCCCTGGTGATGATCACGAGCGCGATTCGTGGTGCGGAGCACTCTGATCTCTTTCGGACTACGGAAGTGTACCGTGCGGGAGCGGAAGGAAAAGAAAAAACGGACCAGATGCTTGGTGCAGCTTACGGAATATTGCAGGATTTGTTGGCGCTGACGTCGGGAACGCCGGAACTTATTCGAAATGTCGACATCGTGACCGAGCTAAAGTCGATGGCTACCGCTGTGGATTTCAAGTGGATCAGCCAGGCGGCGCGACAGCTTGGGCAGGTGCAGAGCGGCATGAGACGAAATGTCTTGCGTTCACTTTCGCTCGATTCGTTTGCGCTATCGCTTGAGCGGCAAGAAGCATGAGGAAAGTCATTTTTCAACGCAGAGCAAGGGAAAAAACGCGGATTTTGGGGCGAGCCGTGCATTGACCTTCCAGTCCATTGAAACTGCCGGATTGCTGTGATACGGTTTACTGCAACGACCCGCACTGACTTCCTTCGTTCAACAGTTGGGATCAGATCGGCTTTCCCGATCGGCAATCCTCGTGCCATCGTGGTTCTGCTTGGCGGGCACACCGGAGCGACACGATGAAAGATTCAATGGATGCAACAGCAGCACGGCAGGCGCCTGATACGACGGATCAGGAATTCGTCAGCCGGAAACTTATTCGACCATCCTTGAGCACGCCACCGCCACGCACGGAGCCCGTTTCAGAACGCCGGGAACGCCTGGAGCGTACCGACCGCATGCCTTCCAACGGACAGCGCAGATCCAACGGCGCGAGCGATACCACGCACGCTGAGAACTATTACTACCAGAAGCAGATTCAGGGCAAAACGCCCCTGGTTATCGTTCTGAAAGACGGTGAGCAGGTGCAGGGCTGCATCGAGTGGTACGACCGGAACTCGATCAAGGTCGTGCGCAACGGGGGCAATAACCTGCTGATCTACAAACCTTCCATCCGGTACATTTACAAAGCAGGCGAAGGCACTACTACCAAGGGCTGAAGCGGCCACAATGGACCTTCATTGGGCTGACGTGTCAGCTTACCTGGCTGGTAACTGGCAGGAGCTGGTGGGCTTTGTCACCGGAGCGGTCTGCGTGTGGCTGCTGGTGAAGGAGAACATCTGGAACTGGCCTGTGGGCATTACGAACAACATTTTTTACGTCATCATCTTCTACCACTCCGGCCTGTTTGCCGACGCGGGCCTGCAATTCGTCTATATCACGATCTCAATCTACGGGTGGTGGAACTGGCTGCACGGGGGCCGCAACCATTCTGAGCTGACGGTGAGCCGCCTGTCCGGCGCGGGATGGTTCGGCTATTTGGGCATGGCAGCCGGGGCAACAGCCCTTCTCTATTGGCTCTTGCGGCGCTTTACTCCCAGTACGGTGCCATTCGCTGACGGACTGACCACGGCGCTGTTTCTTACCGCGCAGTACATGATGTCTCGCAAGCTGGTGGAGAACTGGTGGTTCTGGATCGTCGGCGATACGCTGGTGATTGCACTCTACATTTACAAGCATCTGTATGTAACGGCAGGACTCTACTTGATCTTTTTGGCCATGTGCATCGCTGGGCTCATGGAATGGCGGGCGAGGGCAGGGAAACAGGTGCAATTGGCGGCCTCGGCTTCATAATTTGAAAAACCGCGCAGGCAAGAGTGCTTGCGCTCCACCGTTGTTTAGGCAAGCTGGAAGCACTGTGCGCCAACGTGGTCATGCTCACGGTCTATAGCTTGGGCAGCACGATCCCGGTCTGCTTCTGGTATTTGCCGCTCTTGTCTTTGTAGCTGATTTCACAGGGCTCGTCGCCCTGGAAGAAGAGAATCTGGCACAGGCCCTCGTTGGAGTAGATCTTGGCCGGCAGAGGCGTGGTGTTCGATATCTCAAGCGTCACAAAACCTTCCCACTCCGGCTCAAAGGGGGTGACGTTCACGATGATTCCGCAACGGGCATAGGTAGACTTGCCCACGCAGATGGTCAGGACGTCACGGGGAATTTTGAAATATTCAACCGAGCGTGCGAGCGCGAAGGAGTTGGGCGGTATTAGGACAGAGGGCGCCTGCACGTCAATAAAAGAATTCCGGTCAAAATTCTTGGGATCGACCACGGCCGAATTTACGTTGGTAAAAATCTTGAACTCATCGGCCACCCGGAGGTCGTATCCATAAGAGGAGACGCCATAAGAGATTACGCCTTCCCGAATCTGGCGATCATGGAAAGGGTTGATCATGTCATGTTCCAGCGCCATGCGGCGAATCCAGCGGTCACTCTTAATGGCCATGCAGGTCTTGAGTCCTCGATTTACGGGTGAAATAGGAGAGCGAAGCAGCCATCTTAAAGGCAGAAATGCATCATTGACAACAGAAGGAGAAGTCCAATACTATCTGCAAGTTACGCCCCGCAGCCAAGATCAGGAGAGCTTACCCAAGTGATCAAGCTGGATATCATCAACGAAGTGGTGAACAAAACCGGCATCACGAAGACCAAGGCCGAAATGGCCGTGGAAACCGTGTTTGAGAGCATGAAGAAGGCCCTGGCCCAAGGAGAACGTATTGAGCTGCGCGGGTTTGGCGTGTTCAATGTACGTCCGCGGAAGACCGGGATTGGGCGCAACCCCCGGACGGGGGCTGAGGTAAGCATTCCGCCGGGAAAGGCTGTCCGCTTTAAACCAGGCAAGGAGCTGCAGTCGATCGACTAAGCCGCCCAGTGGCGGAAAAGCTTTTCATGCCGGACCAGTCTCCCCCGTCGTTCGAATACCAGGTTTTTGATCCCGAGCACCAGGAAATACGGGTGTTCACCATACACCCGCCGAAGCGGCGTTACTGGCTTCATATCCTCCTGTTTCTGCTGACCGTTCTCACCACACTCTGCATCGGGGCGCGCCTGCAATACAACTTTGACCACAACCTGCCCGCTTTTACCGCTGATTTGGATTACTGGCCATGGCAGTGGGCTCTAAGCGACCTGAGCCTGCTGAAGCTGGGAATTCCGTTTTCTGCCTCGCTGCTGGGCATTCTGACCGCCCATGAGTTCGGGCACTTCGTTTATTGTGTGCGCCGCCGGGTTTATGCGACGCTGCCGTTCTTCATTCCTGCTCCGACGCTCATTGGTACGCTGGGAGCTTTCATCCGGATTATGTCGCCGTTCCGCAGCCGCTCTGATCTGTTCGATATCGGAATTGCCGGGCCGATTGCGGGTTTCGTGGTGGGCGTACCCGTGCTGATGTGGGGGTTGGCTCTTTCGCACCCGGTAACGGTCGATACTGCGCAGCCCGGGATTGCATTTGGCCTGCCACTGGTATTCCATGTGGCGCACTGGCTGCTTGCAGCCATCGGCAATCCTGTGAATAGCCGTTTGCCGCTTTCGGAAATCCATCTGCACTCGGTGGCGATTGCCGCCTGGGTAGGGATGTTCGCAACGTCGCTCAACCTTATCCCAGGCGGGCAACTCGATGGTGGACACATTCTTTACGCGCTCAAGCCGCAGTGGCACAAACGAATCTCGTTCCTCACGATTACCGTACTGCTGGTGCTGAGTTGGTATTACTGGGCTGGTTGGATTGTGTGGGCCATCATCCTGAGGCTCACGGGAGCCCGCCACCCGCATGTACCGCTCGGGGAGCCGGTAAACAGGAAGCGTTGGTGGCTGGGGGCATTTGCGGCCCTCATGTTTCTGCTGACGTTCACTCCGGCCGGAATCAAGCAGCGCGACGACGATACAGGGAAGATCGAGAACAGCAGTCTGCAACGCCAGCTCGAGTCGTATCGCCAGGAGCGAATGAAGAGATACCAGGAGCAGAACCCACAACCGACCACGCGCTAAAGCAGCGAGAGCGCGTCCACATCCACAATCACGTTTGTCCGCGAAATCTTCTGCTCCTCGGCAAACTGCAGCATCCTGCGAAGAGCTGCAT
>DATAEJ010000017.1:0-30091 GCA_036258095.1 Candidatus Angelobacter sp.
GTGCTGCTGATGGTGGTCAGCAGCGTGATGATGTCCGTTATTCCCGCATTGGCCGCCACCGGCACAAGCAATCCAGCGAGAAAGAGGACCAGCACGCGTCTTTTGATAAATCGATTCATAACTTCTGTGCTCCTTGCGCGACTTCATTACGGAGTTCCTCCGGCAATGGCGCGACATCGGCAAGGCCGAAAGGAAATGCCTTCGCCAGTTGCTGATACGCATCGATCAGCGAAATGTCCCGATGCTGAGCGATCCACCACGATCGATACAGCCTCTCTCGTGCATATGTGGTCCTAATCCAGTAGTCGACTGGCGTTGGGACCATGCGGATGGTATGCGTGGTTTCAGCCTTCTCGCCGATGACGATCAGGGCGTCGGCGCTGCGTCCTTTGCGTGGGGCGCTGAAATGCTTCACCTGGTGCAACGCCGTTTCGTTCAGGTGAAGGTGCTCGCGCAGGGCTGTCATGTCTCCTGGCTGCTGCCCCACGATCTTCGTGCTGGAGTTCTTGACAATACCTGCACCGTGCACGCGAGGCCTCGATTCCGACCCGACAAAGTCTTCGGCTGTCTGGCTGATGCCCCAGACGCTGCCGTTGCGCTTGCGCGCCGTTCGGAACAACTGGACAACTTCCGGAGCGAGGACCGGAGAGTCCAGCAGAAACCAGCACTCATCGAGAACGGTGATGCTGGGCTGACCGGTTTTCCCCGATGCGCGCTGTGCGGTGGCGTGGGCGATCAGCAGGCTCATTGCGGTTTCAAGGCGTGCATCGTCCGCCAGCTGTTCCACATTGAAAAACAACCAAGGGTTATCGAGCGAAATGGTCGTCGGGCGATCGAATAACCGCGAATAGATTCCTTTCTCTCCCGTCCAGCTGCGAAGCTTGATCGCCGCCAGGTGCGCTTCATCCATCACGCGCTGGCTTTTCTCTTCGTCCTGCCATTGCGCAAGTTCATCGCGCAGATCAGAAAAAGTTGGAATACGGTTTGATGGACGGATTGAGGCCCGTTTATATGTGCGCAGAATCGCTTCGTTGATCAGATTGTCGAGCAGTTCCGTGTCTTCCGCAGGGTTCTCGCCCAGCATGTGTCGGGTCAGGTTCTTCAAAAAGGCCACTTGGTCGCGCGAGGCCTGCTTCTCTCCTTTGGGCAGGTCCCACGGATTGATGGTATGGTCGGCGTCAAGCGACATGGTGATCATCCGCCCGCCCATCAGCTCAACCAGGGGCCGATAGGAATCTCCGCGTTCGATGATGGAAACCAGGGGATTGGCCCGTGAAGCCATCGACAAGAGCTGCTGCACCATGAAGGTCTTGCCGCCGCCACTCTTGGCCATGATGAGCATATTGGCGTCACTCAACGACGGATCGAATGGTGAAAACGGGATGAGTTGCCGGTACGGCGTTTCCAGCAGAAAAAGCGGGGATCTTGGCGTGCCTTGCCACGGCGCTTCCACTGGCAATAGATCAGCGGCGTTGGGCGTAAGCATGTCCTGCTCGCGCTTGTCGTTCTCTGCCATTCCTGGCAGCCCGGCAAAGAAGAGCCGCCTCTTTGCGAGTGTCTCAGGGATGGCTTTGGCGCCGTTCATTCTTGCCACTGCGTAGAGCACCTGCTGACGGCGGTTTTCAATCGTGCGTTCCGCCTCCTCGAAATCGCCACGGGTAACGGCTGGTTTCGATGTCCGGATCGCGATGATCAGGCTCATCTTGGCAGTCTTGATTGAGCTGGCAATGATCTCCTGCTGCACTTTGAAGAGCTGCGATTCGGCAACCTGCGCCTCGACGTTCACCCGGAATCCGCCCTGACTATCGCGTTGCGCGGCCTGCATTTTGCGCAAGCGGCTCTTGTAACCCTTGAGCACCTTGGTCTGGTCGGGGATCGTCAACTGTGCGTTGACAACGAAGGGGAAATCGAGCGCGATCAGCTCTCGCAAGATCCCCGGGAAGGTCGCGTCGGGAAGCTCCTTGAGGCTGACAAAGGCGTACAGCAGCCCGCCCACATTGAGATAGGAATCGGTCTCATCGACGATGCTTACGTTGGCCAACTGCTGACGCGCGCTGCGGTACTCAAGATGGTCTTCAGCCGGAGTGTAGCGGCGATCATCGCGATTGATCGGATTCAGTGCGCGCTTGGTTTCAACAAACAGCTCCTGATCTGTGAGCCGTTTCGGTCCCAGCTCTGCGGCTTGCATGGTCGCTTCAATGCCCACCAGCAGGCTTTCGAATTCGGCGAGCATTTCTTCGTGCTCACGGCGGCTGCGCTCGATACAAGTGTTTGCTGACAGGCTCCACGTGAGAGTGCGTCTGGTGGTCTTCCCGGTGATGCGATGATGAATCAGCGGATCCCAGATCAGATACATGTGCAGCAGCGGCCGCAAATAGTTGCCGGCTTCGGCCTTCTTCCGCCATGCTTCCAGCCTCGCGGCATCGAGCATCTGCCCGATGTCATTCCCGGAGCGACCGCCGGACTCATAAACTTCAAGCAGCTTCCCAAGGTCTTCGACAACCTCGTACCGCAGCTGCACCCGCATGCTCTGTTCGGGAATGGACTTGAGCAGCGCTCCCAGCATCACCTTGCCGCGGTCCCGCTCCTCATCGCTCCCGAAATACGAGGTAATCCCGCGCAGTTCATACCCGGCGACCAGGGCGCCGCTGGTGCGCACCATTACGCTGTCGAGATAGTCCCTCACCGGGAGCTGCTCACAAATCGCGGGATCGTCGAGCTGTTTTTCGCGCTGCTCTTGTGTCAACGGCATTACTCCTGCTCCTTTCTCAGGTAACTGCTTTGAAGGTGGCGGTCGCGAGAGACGGCACAGTAGGTCCGGGGTTTTATGTACCAGAAGAGCAGGTCGCGCAAATAACCACGCGGCTTGCCGTACTTGAAGACCATCAGCAACGGCACGACAGCCAGGGGAACGCCATACTGCAGCCAGGCGCTCATTGACCCGCTCACAAACCGGCTCACCACGTTCATCGCTGCCGCCAGCCCCAGGACAACAAATAGGTCCTCAAACTCAAGCGCCATAAAGGTCACTCTGGTGTGCAAGTTTCGATTGACTGGCGTGACGTCCAATGCCATACCGTCACCTCACTCCCGCCGTACCGTTCTGGATCCACAACTCCGACAGTCGCAACAGCCCGGAAAGCCCGAAGCACATCATGGCGGAAACAAGATTTCTTACCCAGGCCTCGCCGATGGTCATGCGTTCGAGCAGTCCTGCCGAGTGCAGGACCATCATCACCACCTGAATCACTCCATAGAGCGGCAGGATGACGTTGCCGACCCAGTTCACGAGCGTCAGGATCGCAATCCAGTAACGGTCCGGATCGGCCGCTCCGGCCTGCTGAACAAATGCTTCTAATGTCCTCAAGAGGCCGGAACACATCAGTGACGCAAATCCAGCCCAAGCGAGATGCGAATATGGATGGGCCTTGCTGAAGCAATAGATCGCTGCCGCAAAAAATAGTCCCGCGAGGGTCGGCATGATGACGTTGCCTGCCCAGTTGGTCAGGTTCAGCAGTCCGTTTTCAAACATGTTTCACCTCCGATCTTTTACTGCAACCTGACCATGGCCTGGACAAGCTCCCACAATCCCGTAACGCTCAGGAAAGCGAGTGCCGAAAACACCAGGGGCATAAAAGGCTTCCTGCGTGAGAAGTTGATGATGGCTCCGACAACTGCCAGACCTGCCGCCTCCGGCAGGATCGTTCCCGCCAGATAATTCCAAAGCGACACGAGCATGTCTGTGGTCGCGAACTCGCCGCCGCTGTTGAAGCCCTGCATCAGCCGGATAGTTCCGGAAAGCCCGAGCAGGAAGATCGCCGAGATGATTGAACCAAGGGGACTCGAGCCATGTGCTGCGTCGAGCGCTGCCTTCAACACAAAGAACGCCGCCAGAATGGGGACCAACCTGCCCACAACCACGTCTGAGACAAAGCTGGTGAAGCGGGTCTCCATCCCTTGTAACCACGCCCCTGCGATTCCTGCGCTCTGCGGCGGCATCGTTATCCCTTGGGCAGCAAACCACGAGAGGAACTGCGGCAATGTCAGAAGGATGACCGACCAAAGCATCCATCGCTGGAACCGGCCGCCGATCTCGAAATTGACGCCGCTCTCCTGCCGCAGCGCCAAGCCGGCCAGCACCATCGTGCACATCGCTGCTGGCAGTGCCAGATCGAACAGCAGTTGCAACAGATCCACGAGTAGCTGCGGTATGGTCATTGGGTTCCGCCTCAGGTCTCCTGTCCTCGGCTACTGCACTCCCGCTGTGCCGTTGGCGATCCAGAACTCAAGCAGGCGAGTCAGGCCGGAGACCATCAGCAGCCCAACGCCCGCAATGGCCCAGCGCGCCACACCGCGTCCGTGGGTGTAATTGATGATTGCCATTACCACGCACAGGGCGGCGCCCACTGGAGCAATCACATTGCCGACCCAGTTGACCAGGTTCAGGAAAGCGCCCTCAGGCTGAGCGGCGGTCTGCCCCTGTACGGCTTTGTCAACCTGGGGAGTGCCACCGAGGTTCTGCGCCTGAACCACGATGGGGAACAGTTGAAGGAGAATGATGGCGAAGAGGAACACCGCGGCCACTCTGACTGGAAACTCTCTTGATATCTGAGACTGCATGCTGCCCTCTCAAGCGAGCTCCATTTTTTGCCGCTCGCAGGGAAAACATAGGGCTGGTTCAGAACTCGCGCAAATTTCCCGAGGCCGACTGGTTAGGGCTTCTGGGCCAATTCCGATTAAGATATGAGGGAGATTTTTAGAAACCGGGGCGGTTTTTCGTTTTACGACGCTGAATTTCGATCTCGGACGAAACAACAAGTCAATGGCACGATCTTCGGGTTTTTGCCCAATGACATGCCCCCGGCCGCCTTCTCCTGGCCCGCTCAAAAAGGTAACCGGCCCCAAGAAAGCAACCGGCACGACATTGAGGATTTTGCCCAGTTATCCTGAGCGGCATAGGGGCAATTCGTCGTCTCAACCCACCGCGCAAGAGGGCTCGAGCCAAAACAACAAGTGATTGGCAGGATGTTTGGGTTTTTGCCCAGTGACTTAGGGATGCAGCGGCGCTGAATCCCGAGCAGGACGAGCACGGCTGTTAAACGAAGGAAAGTTCTGTATAGCCCGTTCTCCAGGAAACTCTGGATCGATTCACACAAGCCGACTTATTAGTAGTGAACCGGATTCAATACTGAGGTCCATATTCTCTTGTGCGATGCCGAGTCAGCCTTCGGTCTCGGCCTGGTCGAGGTCGAAGGAGCCCACACGGTACCCTGCCCATTGGAGCGACGCGGTGATGTTATGCAAACCCTTGACCGACTCGTATCTTCTAGCTGGACATCAGCAGGGTCGCTCCACAGCAGCGGTGCCCTCGAGCAGAAAATGTATATAACCTGAGATCTTTGGCTAAATTGGAGGGAATTAGAAGCTCAGGCCGTTTCGTGAGCCGAGATGTGCGCTTCCTTAGTGAGCGCGCTTAGAGCCTATTCCTGGCCGGATTTTGTCGTTTGAGATTGATTCATTTCACGCTGCAACTGCAGCAACTGCCGCAGCTCGTCGATGTTGGGTTGGTTCAGATATTCCGAGGGTAGCGATTGTGTGTGCCATGCCTGCCCAGCCTGTTTGGCAGGCTTCTGCAAAACAACATAAATGTCAGTATCTGCCGGAATCGACACAATGATGTGCTCCGTAAGCGCAAGATTTGCTACGGTCTGATCGGAAGCCTGCCCGATATTGTTAGTGACTCGCTCGCGCAACAGATCGCCTTCGCTGAGAGGCTGGTTCAGACTGCCGCGTCCTACCAGCGTGGCCGCAATTTCTCCAACGCCGGCGAGAGAGCGTACCAATATGTTCTTGCCTGTGTGTTTTCCTTCGACTTTCCCATGTAAGGGCTGAAGCTGCAGGTCCGTCCCAGCGGCTTCAAGAGCTACGGTCGCTCCGTCCGGCATCAGCAGCGAATCAAAACGGATTCCCAAATAGCCGGAACGGTCGGCCGCCTCGAGATGCCCAAATACCTTGGCTCCGGCCGGAACCACAATCTCACCATTCAGCTCGTAGTTGTATTCAATGACCGCCACAACCGGCGTTCTCACTGCGGTGCTCACCGCGACTTCCAGTCTGGCCCGGAGTCTTGTTCCTGGAGCCAGACCAATGCCCAAATCAGGGGCGATGGCAGGGTTCTGAGTCTTTGAGGCTGCCGCTGACGCAGAGGCATTTCTCACGAATACCAGAGATGCCTTGTCCAATGATGCGCGCTCGCCCCTGAGGTTGGTGTTGATCGGCGATGCTGCAGAAGGTTCGATATTCTTCACTGGCTGCA
This sequence comes from Candidatus Angelobacter sp., assembly GCA_036258095.1. Classification (GTDB taxonomy): domain Bacteria; phylum Acidobacteriota; class Terriglobia; order Terriglobales; family Acidobacteriaceae; genus Angelobacter. Next base: position 6,317 of record DATAEJ010000017.1, read on the forward strand.
TCTGTGGCTGATAGGGAGCGGGTTGCCACTGCTGAGCGGCATTGAATGGGGCTACGCTGGCGAGATCTTTTCCTGCACTCGGTTTCGGTGCTTTGGTTGCTGTATGCGCGATCTGGTCGGGACTGACCTGGCTGCCGTCGCTCTCCTTGGCGGGTGTCCTGCCCATTTCCATGATCGGCGTAATAGTGGCAGGGGGATGATCAGAATTTGCGGATTGCCTTTGAGAGTGGCTATCCTTCGTCGCTGGTGCCTTTTTGGCCGGCAGATACTGATGCGAGATGCCCTGAAATGCCAGCAGGAGGATGACGACGACAAGTCCTGCTCCAATGGTCAGAATACGGGCATTGTCTTTCAAAGATGATTTCGGCTTCTCCTTTTGAGGCACGTAGGGTGTGTTGCCGGTCTCAGTTGGCGGAGGACCCGAAACTGTTGATTGCGATGCTTGTTCTGCTACTTGAACTCCATGGAATCCGTTTTCTTGATTTCGATTCATTGCATACCTCCTTGGCTTGCGGGTGTAAACGGGACAGGCAAGAGAATGGGACGGTCCACCTGGTCAGCTCGGGCCAGCTGCAGTTCGAGTTTTTCCCTTGATTCTTTGAACGCCGGGCGCTCGAAGACCACTACACCGTCGGCCCGTTCTCCAGGCGCAAGCCTGCGACGGGTCATGCGGTATTCGGTAATCGGAATGGGCTCAGCTTTGATCTGCTTGGCTTTGTTGCCGGGCACCGAACCAGCCAACTCAATCCCCGGCGGCAATAATTCAATCGTCTGCTTTGTATCGTTGAGGACTGAAAATCCAAGAATCGTCTGGCGACCGCTGCTGACGGATGCTCCTACCGCTGCTTTCAAGTCCTTGCCTTGCCATGTGGAAGCCGATATCCCTTTCTGAGCTTCAAGTTCATCAGCGACCGGGTCTGGTGTACGAGGTGATAAACCCGCTGAAGTTGCTGGCGGAGCAATTGGACGTGTATCGGCAAGCAAGAAGCTCTGTCTGTCGGCGACAACGAGCAGGCTCTCTGGCGGCCGATATTGCAGGACAAAATCAACCCTTGGATTTTGATCTGCCTTGCCGGGGCTCACCAACTGAAGAGTGACTTCCTGTCCGGATTTGGTCGTGATGAGGGCATTGCTTTCTGCTGGTTGATCTGTGAGCGGTTTCAGGAAAACCAGCCGGGGTTCCGAGTCTGAGTGTTCCGCCTTGAAGCTCGCGGGATCACCGATAACAACAGAACTAACCTCTTCTGGTAGCTTCACCGAAGTCGTATAGCCAGGAGCAAGGTGCAGCAGTGTGACGGCGCCTTCGCCGATTGAAACGGAAGTTACACTTGGCACAACTCGCGCACACGCGATACTTGCGTTGAATGTCAGACAAATGACAAAGAATAGTTGAACTCTCATCGTGTTCTCCCCAAACTGCTTGCAAGCTTTGCACTTTGAAATTGTTTCTGCCGTTCAAATCGCTCACGAAGACGGGTGACGTAGGCGACCACATCGGGATTCGAGTACCGAAGACCCTTGGCCTCCACTACCCTTTCGCCTGCGTAATAGGCGGCTGCGACCAACCGAAGATCGCTATGAAACTTGGCCATCAGGTAAGCCAGATGGCGAACTCCGCCGGAAATGTTTTGCTGCGGATCGCAGCGGTCCCTAACGCCAAGTTTTGTGGCTGTGTCCGGCATGAGTTGCATCAGCCCTGCGGCCCCTTTGCTGGAAACCGGGCACCTTCGCCATGCGGATTCCTGCTCGACCATGGCACGAACGAACTCTACCGGTACCTGGTAGTGCAGCGCGTAGGCTGCGACGTAGTATTCCGCCTCCTGCCTGTCTCCGTAGCTCGAAGTTGCCCAACAGGAAGTTGTAAGCGCCAGAATCAGCAGCCACTTGAGCACCTTCACGGCTCAATTGCCTCCTGGCTGTACTGCTGCGCATCATGGACAAGGCTGGCCCATCCGTCGCGCAGTAAGAGCTTTCGTCTGTCGGCTTCGGTTTTAGCCACGAGCGGCAGCAAGATGTCTCGTATCTCTGACGTAATTTCCTGTGTCCCAAGCACTTCGAGCGCCTGGGCCAGGTCCAGCATTTCTGAAATGGAAGGCGGTTTCTCCAAACTCCAACCTCGGAGTGCCTTCGCCAGTCCAGCCATGCTGCGATGGAGCTCAGCCTTCTGGTTGGGCATTCTCAGCTCAAGAATCCTGGCTTCGCGCTCCGGTGTTGGGTGTTCAATTCGAAGATAGAAGCTACGCCGCCTCAGGGGATCTCCGATCCTGCGTTCTTCATTCGACGTGAGAATGACAAATGGGATGCTCTGCGCCTTGATCACCCCAAGTTTGGGAATGCTCAGTTGAAAGACGGAGAGTACTTCCAACAACATTGCTTCAAACTCTTGACCTACCTTGTCGACCTCATCGATCAACAGCACACAGGGCTTTGGATACTGCAGCGCACGGAGCAGAGGCCCAGCGGTGAAGAAGTCCAAGCTGTGCAGTTCCTGTTTGAGGGATTCCCATTCGACTTGACCGCTCTTGGAGCGCAATTCCACCGCCAGTCTTTGCAGCGCTTCGTCAAATCTTCCGATGGCTTTTTCCTCGTTGATCCCTTCAAAGCACTGCAATCGCTCGACTTCTGTGTTGGTAGCTTTCGCCATCGCGTAAGCCAGTTCTGTCTTCCCGCTTCCCGGAGGCCCTTCCAGCAGAATGGGCTTTTTCAATCTAGCTGCCAGATGCACGACTGTCGCGCTTATCCCATCGGTGATATATCCAGCTGAAGCGAGGGCCTCCTCGGCTTGAGCGGCTGATGAAAACACTTCGTTCTCCTCTCCGGTCCAGCTTGATCTGCTGCCGGTGCGACAGGAAGTTATGTCGATTTCAAATTCCGGTCAAATTTCCACTGGGAACGCGTTTTTTGACTGAATTCATGTTCTCGACTAAAACGCCCGTAACGATGTCAAACGGAGGCAGCAATGAAAGCTGTCATCGAAGTCTCAACCAGCCCCGAGAAGCGCCCTGTTCCTGTCAGAGGAAGCCGATTGGGAGAGCCCATGGTCCCTCCCGAAGTAACCGGTATTGCGGGAGAGCCGACCGAATCATTCATCGATGCCAGTGAGGCGGCTGCGTTCGTCAAGTTGCATCCGAAGACCCTGCTTCGTCTTGCGAGAGAAGGATCAATTCCAGCACATCCGCTGACAGGGAACCGGCGTCGCATTTGGCGATTCCTCAGATCCGAGCTGGACGCATGGGCGCGCAGTAGAGTACATTCGGGCTGCGACCGGTGCCAGAATTCAAGGAGCAGATGAATGCTGGCACGCTACAAGAATGGCTGCTTACAGAAAATCAAACGCAAGGACGGGGTTGAGAGATGGCAATTTCGCTGGCAGGCCCTTTGCCCCGATGGGGTGAGCCGCGAGCGCAAAAAAACCCTGGGGCCTGTGCGTGATTATCCGGAGGGCAGTAAAAAGCTGCAGGACTTGCTGGCCAAGTTGCGGCTTAACATCAACACCGACGGTCCCACCGAGTTGACCTCGGTGACCATGGCCGCGGCAATCGAACACTACAAGCTACACGAACTTGCCGATGAAGGTGCTAACGGCAAAGCCTATTCAACACGCCGGCGGAAAACGCTGTTGTTTGACCGCTGGATTCTTCCGCAATGGGGAAAAATGGAACTTCGCTCCATCAAAACCGTTGCGGTCGAACAATGGCTGAAGACCCTGGCGAACACACGAGTCTCCCCATCCAAACCACTCGCCGGGGCCAGCAAGGGGAAGATCCGCGACGCGATGAGCAGTGTATTCAATCACTCCATCCGCTGGGAGTTCACCGACCGGAACCCGATCACGGGCCCGGTGAGAGGCTCCGGAGTACGTGTCTCGTCCAAGCGTGAGCGTACCCCTGATGTTCTGGAAGTGAACGAAATGCAGCGGCTTTTGGAAGCACTGGCCATTCGAGAGAGGGCAATGGTCTTTCTCGACATGGCGCTTGGCCTCCGACGCGGGGAGTTAGCCGGACTCAAGTGGGAAGACGTCAACTTCGAGGATCTGTATGTCAACGTGACCCGATCTGTTGTCGAGCAGCAGGTAGGGAACACAAAGACAGAAGTGTCGAAGAAGCCGGTTCCGATCGATCAGTACCTCGCCCAAGACCTGTTGGCTTGGCATGGGCAGACGCTTTACAAGGCTCACTCGGATTGGATATTTACGACCGACAGCCGCAGGGCAGGGGCTAGGCGCGGCAAGCAGCCGCTCTGGCTCAGCACCGTAATGCGCTACCACATCCAACCCAAAGCTCGGGATCTGGGGATCAACAAGAAACTATCCTGGCACACCTTCCGTCACACTTTCTCGACGCTGCTCAAAGCAAACGGTGAGGATGTGAAAGTGGTACAGGAGTTGTTACGTCACGCCTCGGCGAAGATGACGCTTGACACTTACTCACAAGCGCTGACCCCGGCCAAGCGGGCGGCACAGAGCAAGGTGGTGAGCATGATTCGCCCAAAATCAAGTTGTACCGTCGATGTACCGCGACTTTTTGACCGAATTGGCTAAGTGGTTGAAAAGATTTGGCGTCCCCGACGGGATTTGAACCCGTGTTACCGCCGTGAAAGGGCGATGTCCTAGGCCGGGCTAGACGACGGGGACGCTTGCAGGCGGGTACTTACATTCCGACTCAATCGATACTAACAGTCGCTAAAACCCGGTGTCAAAGCAGCGCGGTCGCAAAATTGCCTTGTATTTTCAACCAGATTGACCACTCCCAACCCTCTTCCAACTCACATCTACGAGCCGTTGTAGTACGTGTGCTGAATCCTTATTCTGATTGCGCGTCTTACCTTGGATGGGTTCTGCCGGCTTGCTGTGCGGCGATGCTCATATGAAAGCTCAGAGATGAACAGAATTAAGCGCGCCGTTTTCATTATTATCATATTCACCTTTGTCCTTGGATCTGCTCCGGCCCAGACCCGCGATTTGGCCGTCCTTCGCGGCCACGTTCAGGACCCCCAAGGCGCGGTACTTCCTGGCGCGGAAGTCATGCTTCGTAATTCGTCAATTGGGCTCTCCCGAACCGTCCGAACGGACGCACAAGGCAACTATGTCTTCACTGGCCTGCCTCTCACGGGTGAGTACACTCTTGACGTCAGATTGGCAAAGTTTGCTCCCGCAGAACGCACCCGCATTGTGCTCGCGGCAGGGAAGACCGCCGTTATCGATTTCCGCCTCGATGTTGCAGCTGACCGTGTTGATGTAGAAGTCTTCGGCACCGCAGGCGCGCTGAACACGGAGTCGAACCAGATTGCCACCCGTCTCGATCTGGAGAAGATTGAAAACACGCCGGTCCTCAACAATCGCATGACCTCGCTTCAACTTTTGGATCCGGCTGTCAGGCTCGCGCAGACCACAGGCGACCTCTTCCTGAACGAGACGTTGGTCGCGATGAACGGCAGCGGGCGCCGCCAGACCACCTATTCGATCGACAACTCTACCGCCGACGATAGTTGGGGACGCCAGACCATGTTCACGGCCCTGCCGTTCTCTTCCGTCCAGGAATTCACCATTTTGTCCAATGCCGTCTCTGCTGAGTATGGCCGCACCACCTCGGGCGCGGTGAACATCGTTACCAAGTCCGGTACGGACACATTCCACGGCGATTTTGTCGGTATGGGGCGTCCCGCATTCTCTCAGGCCACTCTGCCCGGCGCGCCGCAAAAGACGGCGAACACGTTGGCGCAGGGAAGTGCCGCTGTTTCCGGCCCGATCTTCCGCGGCAGGACCCATTTCTTTACTTCGCTGGAATACACCAGCCAGAACCGTGACGCTGTGATCAATACGCCCATCCAGCCGCGATCGCTCTTTGCCGGCAACTTTGGGCAGACCCTCTTTCTTGCCCGCATCGATCACGAGCTCAATGCCACCAACCGCCTCTCGCTGCGCACCAACTTTGATCGATTCTCTGACACCAATCCCCAGGACGTGGTGAGTGGCCTCACCCTGCCCAGCGCCGGGCGCATTTTCTCGCGCGACACCTACATGGCCGCCTTGACTGAGACCGCATCTTTCGGCGCGAACACCGTTAACGAAGTGCGTGCTCAGTTTCAGCTCGGTTCTCCCATCACGCGGTTTGCGCCGGTGAGCCCTTCCCCACAGGTCGCGCTTGCGGGGTTTTACACGATCGGCGAATCACGGTCGGCCAACCTGATGAACCACCAGTACTCGTTCGGTGACACCTTGAGCACCGTTCGCGGACGACACACGCTCAAGAGCGGCGCCGATGTGATCTGGTCTTCCTCCGGCGGATTTGGCCAGGAGTTTGGTGGCGGCTTCACTCTGGGACGCTTTACCGTGAATCCGGCCTGCTCCACTCTCCCTCCCGCTGTTCTGGTCACGCTCAATCCCGGTCAGGCCCAACCCACGCTGTGTACTGCAGGAACTCCCGCCCAGCAGAACTCGCCGATTATCACCAGCTTCACGCAGGCTTTCGGTAACCAGAACTACAACATCAGGGAAACGCTCTGGGACGTCTTCCTCCAGGATACGTACAACGTGCGCTCCGGGCTCACCCTTGATCTTGGCGTTCGCTATGAAGGTCAGACCTTCACTAATGACCTGAATAACGTTGCTCCGCGCATCGGCTTTGCCTGGATGTTGCCGCATGTGCGCTCTACCGTGCTTCGCGGCGGATACGGGATTTACTATTCGGAAGAGCGCACCGATCTCGCAGCGGCTGATGTTCTTGGTGGCGCTTCCGGTCTCGTGAGTTTCACTGTTCGCCCCGGCCAGGCAGGCTTCCCAACCTCCTTCAGTCCCATCACGAATTTCCCTTCGGGAACCGTTTTCCCCGCCCGCGATATCACAGTCCGGCCCGGCCAGTGCGATCAACTGAACCAGATCCTGAATGTTTCAGCGTTGCACTTCTGTCCCGATGCGCTGCTGAATCCTTATACGCAGCAGTGGACGCTCGGCCTCGAACACCAGTTCGCCAGCAAATGGGTGTTGTCGGTTGACTATATTGGCCTGCATACCATCCGCATTGAACGCCCAGTGGACTTGAACGCGCCAACGCCGTTCCTGCCCGCTGTTACCGGCGCGGTGCGTGGAGGTGGGTCACTCACCAATGCCGCCGCGCTTGCGGACGCGAGCCGGCCCATCGTTCCTGTGCCCGGCGGTTTCCGCCGCGTGATCACGAATGCCAACCTCGGTTCGGCCACTTATAACGCATTGCAGCTTCGTTTGAACAAGCAGCTGTCCCGCCATTTCAGCCTGCTGCTGGGCTACACGTGGTCGCATTCAATTGGCACAGTGGATCAGGACGCCGCGCAACAGGATCCGCTTGACTCAAACTTGCTCGGCTCAATCGAGAAGGCAACCACTATTTTCGATCAGCGCCATCGCGCCACCCTGAGCGGGACGTATCAGCTTCCCTGGAACATGACCTTCAGCGCCTTCGCCCAGCTCGGATCGGGCTTCCCATACAACATCACGACTGGCGCGGACAACAGCGGCGACGGCTCGACTTCCGATCGTCCGTTCCTGAATGGCAGATTGCTGCCGCGCAACGCAGGTCAGGGGACACCGATCTATGATATCGCCAGTAGCCTCCAGAAGACGTTCGCGATCGGTGAGCGAGCCAGGGTGAGCCTGCGGGCCGAGGCCTTTAACGCCTTCAATCACCAGAACATATATAGCCGCAATGGCGTGTTCGGGAACGATCCCACCGGTGTGCCGCTCGTCACATTCGGCACCCCGGCGGCCGGAATCGCCAATGTGGGCCAGCCGCGGCAATTGCAGTTCCTTGCCCGCATCACCTTTTGATAAAGTTGACGGATCATGTGGCTGAAGAAGAATTTTGCCGGAAAGCGCGCCTCGCTGGAGCAGCTCGGCGCGCTTGAAACCGAGATCATGGATCGCATTTGGAAAGGTGGCGAAGTTGCCGTCCGAGATCTCCACGACGATCTCTCCGGACGGCTGGCGTACACCACAATCATGACAACTCTTGATCGGCTCTACAAAAAAGGCTTGCTCAGCCGTCGCAAGGAAGGTAAGGCATTCTTCTATCGTGCCGTACTTTCAGAGCAGCAGTATCAGGAGCGTGTTGCACAGCATCTTTTCGGAATGGTGCTGAAGGGAACGGGTGACAGCCAGGTGGTGCTTTCTCGCTTTGTTGACGCCATCAGTGAAACCGATCGCCAGATGCTCGATCAACTGGATGAACTGGTCAAAGCCAAGCGGCGGGCGCTGCGCCGCACGGAATAGCTGTAATGTTTTATCTTTTGTGCATCGCGCTCTGTCTGGCTGTGATGGTCCTGGTCACTGCCGGTACGCTGTTTTTGTCTATTCCCCTGGCGAGAGTCATTCATCCCGTATTGCGCCGCCTGCCAGCGAGCGCAGCCGCGAATCTCGTTCTGCTGTTTCGTTTGTTCCCGTTCTTACTCGGAATCGTTGTGAGTGCAGGTTTGGCTCTGCCGGCGTTTCTTGAATTCGAGCCCCGTACAACGCATGAAATGCTGGATTGGCCTTTGCTTTTGCTGGCAGCGAGTGGTGTGCTTGTCTGCTGTGTCCTGCTGGTTCGTGCCGGCTGCCTCATGCTCTCTACCCGGCGCTGGCTGCGTGAGCGGAAGAGTGCGCAACAGCTGCCCTCGTCTTTCCCGCACGCGGAGATCTATCGCACTACTGACCCAAGCTCACTCCTCGCCGTCACAGGAATCTTCCGACCGACGATCCTTGTCAGCGCAGATATTACGGATGCCCTCACCCCCCGGGAACTGGATGCTGCTATCCGCCATGAACTCGCCCATGTTCGCTCGTGGGATAACCTGAAGCAGTTCGTCCTCAAGGTTACTCACCTGCCGTCCTGGATCCGGCCACTCCATGATCTGGATCACGCCTGGATTCAATCCTCGGAAGTTGCCGCCGACGAAACGGCTCTCGCTACCGGTGCTCCTCCCCTCGACCTCTCAGCTGCCCTGATCAAGGTCGCCCGGTTGGCAGCCGGCGAATCGAATTTCGGATCGGTAGCTGCCTCTCACCTTGTTCCCTGTGAGTGCAAATCCGCCACCGCTACGCGCGCCGCGCGGCTGCGGCAAATTCTTGAGTCCGGGAAGCTTCCCCATGGAAAGAAGGACTCTCATCCCTTGCGCGCTGCTGGCTTTCTGTTAGCCGCTTGTGCCCTCTATCTCGTCTGCCTGGGCACTATGCTGCCAGCCATGCATGAAATTCTGGAAATCCTTGTTCGCTAACCGGCTCCTTGTAATCTTCTTTTTCGCCGTTCAGGCAATTCTGTTTTCTCCAACCGCGAACTCACAGGCGACAGCGGCGAATGCAACCATCACCGGAGTTATTGTTGACCCGCAGGGCCGTCCCGTTCCGAACGCGAACGTCAGCATCAAGAGCGCTGACTTTTCCTCTACCCGAACCTTGACTGCCAACAGCGAAGGTCAGTTTGTCGCTCCGTTTTTGCCGAGCGGCTCATACGTACTGCAGGCGCAGGCTCCCGGTTTCGTGATGAAGAAACCATTGCGAGTGACGTTGAGCGCGGGTGGGAGCCTGAGCGTCAGCTTGCAAGTCTCGATCGCGACAAAGCCGGAGCAGGTCACCGTCAGTGGAAAAGGCGCCACAGTGGAAGGAAACACCGCAGCACCGGAGGCAAACCTGACTGAGGCGCAGACGGGAAACCCATTTCCCGGGCTGACGGTTACATATCTTCCAAGTAGAAATCGCGATTTCACCGACTTTGCTCAGCTTACTGCTGGCTCAGCTAGCACTGATTCAGGCGTCTCCATAGCCGGCCAGCGTCCTGAATCAACTCAGGCTGCGGTCGACGGCGCCGACTTCAGCGATCCACTTCTCGGCGGCCAGCGAGGCGGGCATGATACCGGTCCGTTCTTCCCGCAGACCGTAGTGCGCGAATTCCAGGTGATTCGCTCGGGTGCGGAAGCTGGGATCGGCGGTACGAATGCCGGATTCATCAACATTGTCACAAAGGAAGGGAGCAACAAACTGCACGGCGAGTTCTTTTACATCGGCCGGCCCTCCGCGCTGAGTTCGTCGGACGCATTTGGCCACTCGCTCAATAATGCCCAAAACCAGTTTGGTGGTTCCATCGGTGGCCCCCTCCGTAAAGACAAGGCATTTTTCTACGGCGGAGCAGAGCAGGACTTCCTCAATGTGCCGTACTGGACACAGTTCGCTCTGGCGTCGGACCTGGCGCTCCTGTCCCCGCAAATCCTCGCCACGCAGCAACAGAACGTAGAGAAGAGCTCACCTACCGCGCTCTTTGGGCGCGCAGATTTGATCCTGAATACCGCAAACACGGTCAACCTGCAAGCGAACTTTAACCATATCCACGCGACTGACATCAGCGAAGGCAGCACGCGTACGCTTGCTCCCGTCGGGCACAGCGCCGATTTCTCCGGAGAGAGCTACTGGTTGCGCGGGTCGCTGAATACAGTCCTGCATGGCGGCGTCAATCAGGTGCTCGTTCAGTGGGCGCGCGACCGCCGCACCCACACTGCAAATGACCCATCCCCGGAACTCGTGATCAACGGTGTTGCCGTGCTCGGCGGAAACGGGTTGCTGCCGGCACACTCGCTCTCGCAGCGCGTCCAGATCGGTGACGATCTTGCACTCACGTCACATACTGGCCTTCTGCACATCGGCGCGCAGTTTGCCTACGATCCGTTCCGCAGCCAGCGCGAGCCATACCTGAACGGCCGCTTTGATTTCAACTCTGTTGCGACCTTCAACGCGAGTCTTCCGCGGCGTTATCGCCAGACTTTTATCACAGGTGATCCGCAATTCCGCGGCAGTGGGCGACAAATTGGGCTTTATGCCTCGTTCAAATTCAATCCATCTAAGTCGGTAGCCATCACGGCGGGCGCGCGCTGGGATGGTCAATGGAACCCGCATCCGCAGCATCCGAATCCGCTTATCGCCGGCACGCAAGCCGTGCCCAATGATCTTGGCCAATTCCAGCCGCGCCTTGGCTTGGCCTGGAACGCCCGGAAGGGGCTTGTGATCAGAGCATCGGTGGGATTGTTCGATGCTCCCACTCCCGCTCTCACATTTCAGCGCGCCTTCACCGAAAACGGTGTGAACTCCGTCACTTTGGACAGTTATTTCGATCCTGACCTTTTGCCGCTGGTCACCACTGGTGGTCTTCACGCTCTCAGCAGTCTTCCCGCCGCTCGCAATGTGCAATCATCCACGGTTTCTGCCGTAGACCCGGACTTCGTCAATCCGAGATCGTTTCAAGCCGCAGCTAGCGCTGAAAAACAGTTTGGCTCAAAAATGACATTGAGCGCCGGTTACATCCACGCATCCACCTGGCGTCTGCCGGTTCAGCTTGATCGCAACCTGCTTCCTCCGTCGAACTCCATCGCAGGTGTTCCGGTCTTTCCGGCGAACCGTCGGCTCGCCGGCTTTGGCCAGATCTTCAATGTTGTCTCCGGCGCGCACTCCAGCTATCACGCAATGCTGCTGACCTCGAGTTGGCAGGTCTCGCGCCGTACTCAGATCACCGCGAATTACACACTCTCCCGTACACGCGACGATGACGCCGATTTCGGGCCGTTCTCAGAGCCGCTCGTGCTAAATCCCTTCGACCTTCCGGCAGAGAGGGCCTTTTCAACATTCGATTCGCGGCACAACTTCAACGTGAACGCCATCGTCAATCTGCCCTGGGGATTCAAGTGCAATCCAGCACTGCTGGCACGCTCTGGAATGCCGTACACGCCCATTCTCGGGTTCGATCAGCAAAACGACGCCAATGACCTTAACGATCGCGCACTGTCAACTCAGGCTCTGGCCTCGCGCAACATCTTCCGCCAGCCGGCATTCTTCAATCTCGACCTGCGGTTCGTGAAAGATTTCACGCTAAAGGGAGAGGGCCATCACCTGGATCTGTTTTTGGACCTCTTCAACTTGACCGGCTCCAGCAATCGCAACTTCGGACCTGAAGCCTTGAGTTTCTTCGGGAACCCAGCATTTTCGGTCGCAAGCGCTGGCCAGCCGCTTTTTGCTCCCGATATTACCCGGTTTGGAAGTGCGCGACAGGTGCAGTTTACGGCTCGCATGGTTGCCTTTTAGCTCCTCAGGCTGCTTTTTGCCCAGGAAATCTCTTTATACTTGCTTTGACGCACTCTCATGCTCCGCTTTTCGGGAATATCACTATGTCGTTGCCTGCTGTTGCTGGTCCTGCTCGCGACCTGCGCGCAGGCACAAAACAGTATTCCCACAGATGCTCAGGAGCGATGGGAAAGAGCCAAGGCTCTGGCGGACGAAGGTAAATCTGATGAGGCGCGCAGGATCCTGGAGCCACTGGCGGCTGAACTGCGTCCGCGGGGCGCCAGCGTGCTGTTGTGGAACACCCTCACCAGCCTCACTGATCTCGCAAATCTCGCAGGCGAATACGATAAAGCCGCCGCTATTGCACGCGAATACCTCCAGGTTTGCCTTAAGCTGCACAACCGCATCTGCGAGGCCCGTGCCCACAATGATATTGGACTCGCTCGTTCAAACGCCGGGAACTACGCTGACGGAGCACTCGAGCTTGAGGCTGCGTTGAAGCTTGCCCCTGAAGCGAACGAGCCCGCAACCACCGTCATGATCCTCAACAACCTGGGGAACGTCTATTACTACCAGGCCAAATACACCGAAGCGCTTCGCACGTACGAAGAGGCAGCCGGCGAGGTGGAGAAGAATGCATCAGAAGCGTGGGCTGTCGCCTATCGGGACATCACGCGCTTGAATCTCGCAACACTTTACCAGCGCGTCGGCAATAGTCAGCATGCGATCGACATCTACCGCAACGTAATGCACTCGCCGGCCAAACCACTTACCGCACGCGAGACGGCGCACGTCTATGCCAACCTTGGAATCCTGTACCGCCGGCTGGGCGACGCCGAAAATGCACTCAAGGCTTATCACGACGCTGAAAACTGGTACGCGAAGCAGAAGGATTCTGATGGAGAGATCGGTGTGCTCAAGAACGTCGGCATTCTTCAGGCGCTCGATCTTGGCCGGTTAAAGGATGCTCTTGCCACGTTCGATAAGGCTCTGCAACTTGCAAATAAGACCGGCAATCAGCGCGAAGTCATGCAGATTGAGCTGTACCGCGGAGAGACGCTCGATCGCATGGGCCGGACGGAGGACGCCGCGACGGTCTTTCACGTCGCGTTGGATGAAGCCGTGCAACTCCAGACCGTCGAAGAACAATGGAAGGCCGTATACGGGCTGGGGCGAATCGCCGAGAAAAAAGGCAACTTGCCACTGGCCGAAGAGAAGTATCGAGAGGCGATCAACAAGATTGAGAGCCTGCGCTCCAAGCTGCAACTCAACCGCCTGAAGACTGATTTCTTCTCGAACAAGCGTGACGTTTACGATGCGCTCATCAAGCTGCTGCTGGGGCGGAACGATCTGGCAGACGGATTTGAATTCATGGAGCGTAGCCGTGCGCGCTCATTCCAGGACCGGTTTTTTGGACAGAACGCCGAGCTTGGTTCGCTCAGCGTTGCCTCGCTTCGCGCTCGCTTGTCCGAAGACACGGCCCTGGTTGAGTTTTGGATTGGAGCGGACGAAGTAGCAGCACTTTGGATCACTCGCGATTCGCAGGGCGTTGCTAAGAAACACTTTTCTTCGCAGGAACTAGAAGATTTCGCCGAACTCGTCTCCAGAATGCCTGGTAACCTTGGCAACGACTGGCGCAAAGGGTTCGAGAAAATCGGAGCGCTCGCTCCGCCGGGCATTGTCCCATTCAGTGAAGCCGGTTATCGTCACCTCCTGATCGTGCCTGACAGTTTTCTGAGCATGGTTCCATTCGAACTCATGCCTGCGGGCTCGGGCCGCCTGTTGCTTGAGGACCACGACGTCACTTATCTGCCCAGTGCTGTCCTCCTGTTGCGCGGCGCGGTTCCGAACTCGGTTGCACTCGGCATGCCCTGGCAGCGTCAACTGGTCGCCTTCGGCGACCCCGCAGTCGTGGGCTCGGGCGAGAGCTCCGTTCTTGCGGCAACCCGCAATGGCGGAGACGCTCCGTTTGGGTCATTGCCAAGCTCCAGGGTGGAGATCGAGGGAATCGCCAGGATGGCTCCCGGGCGCGCAGCACTCTTCCTCGGTGCGCAGGATCGCAAGCGGGAGTTCTTCGATTTCACGCGTTCACGCGCTTCCATTCTGCATGTCAGTACTCATGCCATCGCCGACATGGACAACCCTGAGCGTTCGCGGCTGTTGTTTTCTCCCGATCGGCCGGGTCAGCCCAACAACTTTGTTTTTTTGAAAGAACTTTATGACGAGAGCCTTGATCTTCGCGGTGTGAGCCTGGCTACTCTTTCTGCATGCGACACCGAACGCGGACGTCTCGTGCCGGGTGAAGGTGTGCAGGCGTTCAGCCGGGCATTACTTTCTGCCGGTTCAAGGTCGGCGCTCACAACCTTGTGGCGCGTGCCGGATCAGCCGACCTCAGAATTCATGCAGCAGTTCTATTATCAGCTGCTCAAGAAACACAAGGACAAGGCCGAAGCGCTGCGCCTGACGAAACTTGAATTTCTCAATTCCGGCGGGGAACTCAGCCATCCTAAATACTGGGCAGCATTCGTGATCAACGGTGACGGCAACGCACCGGTTCCTCCATTTATTCCCTGGCAGCTATTCTTGCTTGCTTTGATACTGATCGCGGCAGTTGCGATCGTGATTGTGCAGTTGCGTGACCGTGCCCGGTCGAAAAAGCAGCTGGCGCGTCCGGTGAGCGTTTAAGTAACGGCTATACCCGAAGTTAACTCCTACTTCTCTGACGCCGGTTTCTTCACTCGGAAACGGCCCTCCCCGCGCGCCAGCTCTTTTCCGGATGCGTCGAGCGCCGTCACTTTCCAGTCCAGAGGCTTTCCTGGTTTCATTTTTGCCTTAAGCTCCGGAGTAACAGTAATTGAGTTCTCGTTCGACTGGCCCTTCCAGACTAATGTGTGATCCAGGTCAGCTTCCGTCACTTCTACTACGTAGCTGCTGGCGCCCTGCACCGCGTCCCAGCTCAGCTGCTCGGGAGCCTGGGTGAATTCGCCGGTCAAATGGATACTTGTATCACGATAGGGTGTAATACCGATGTCGTGGCTGATATTTTGTTTGCCACTCTCCTGATTGATGAAGAACGAAATGCCCAATCCCAGAGCGATGAACAAAGCTGCTGCGGCCGCCATGTAGGGGAGACGGAACATGCTGCGCCAGAAGGGGATGACTGGGGCAGACTTCTGAATCTGAGCGGGCTGCTGGTTCTTTGCGAGCTGTGCCGCGATCCACGCCACCGCCGCGCCTTCACCTTCCGCCGGCTCCGCGCTTAAGAAAGTCTTGAGCAAGGCAATTTCTGACTGGCAGTGCGGGCACGTTACTACGTGCTGCTGTGCCTTTGGATCAGCGGGCGCGCCTTCCATTACTTTTTCCAAAACTTCAACGCCCGGACAGTCCTTGGTGGCAGAGACTGCGTCCTGCCATATCTTCGAGTTCTCATCATTGCCGGCCATGGTGTTTCTCCCCTTCCGTCGTGCTTAAGCTTTCGCATTCCAGCGTTTTACAGCCCGGTCCAGCTTGCGCTTGGCGCTTACCAGATAAGCCTTTGCGCCGCTCTGGTTCGTCAGGTTCAGGGTCCGGGTAATCGCATCCAGCGGCATCTCTTCCGCGAAATGCAGAGTGAAAACCTGCTTTTCCGTCTCATCCAGCTCTTCATTGACGATTTGGCGCGCGATTTCAGTGAGCTGCTTGCGTTCTACGCTTTTCAGCGGGCTGTCTGATGCAAGGTCCGGAAGCGTATCGAATACCGCCTCATCTTCTTCAATCTGCGGCCCAGCGTTGCGAGACCGAATGAAGTTGAGTGAGTGGTTCCGGGCGATGGAAAACAGCCAGGTGGAAAATTTTGACTGACCTTTGAAGTACGGAAGGTTCTGGTAAGCTTTGGTACAGATCTCCTGGGCCAGGTCGGCGGCTGACTCCCGATCGCCCGTAAAACCCATGCACCAGCGGGCCACCTTTATATGATGCCGCCGGAACAGCTCGTTCAGGTACTGCTCTCCGAGCTGTTGGTCGGCCTCGCCGCGATACTTCGCGATAAGCGCCTCATCCGAAAGCTCATCCCAGTGCATTCCCGGGATTATAGCAATCAGGGTCCCCTTCCGAACTTCCGGTGAGGAGGCGCTGTTGCGTGCCGGCATCAGCGCCCGATCACCAGAGTGGAGACTCGCCACAGCGGCCCCATGAGTGTTCGAGCGATCCGGGCATGAATCCGCCCGAACGCTGTACATGTTTGGCACTGTGGTAGTCTGCGCAGCCACGTCGTGTATTTCCTCCGTACATGACTGAGACACCCTGAATATGCCTACAGAACAGGTTTCTCGTCCGGCTGCCGCCCTCCTTAATATATGCAGATCTCAAACAGGGCTCCATTCTCCTAAATCTTTCATGTCCCTGCGTTTTCAATGGCTTAGCTCGACCAGGCTTATGGGCGGCGCTGAACCCTGTTGCCGCTTTGGCATAGGCGGAACACGCGACGTGATAAGGTAAGCCTTCCCTGAGGAGTCTCTCGTGCCGTCACACCCACTGCCCGATGCTGAACGCAATCGCCTCCTTGAGTCCGCGCGCTCTGCCTTGAACTGTGCCTATGCCCGTTATTCCAACTTCCGCGTCGCCGCCGCTGTCCTTAGCGACGCAGGCGAGATCTTCACCGGCGTCAATGTGGAGAATGCATCGTATGGGCTTACGAACTGCGCTGAACGGTCCGCCATTTTTACGGCCGTGCGTGAGAGGAAGTCCTCGAAGCTCAGGCTGCGCGCTGTTGCCGTGGTCACTGGCGACGACGTTCCATGCTCACCATGCGGTGCCTGCCGACAGGTGATTTCCGAGTTCGCAGAAGACTGCCGTGTCATCTTCAAGGGCCAGGATGGTTATCTGGACATGTCTATTCAGGATTTACTGCCGTACAGTTTCCGGCTATCCTGAGCTGCAGATGCATGTCACTGAACTGATCCGGCGAAAGCGCGACGGCGGCGAGTTCTCGCGCGCTGAAATTGAATTTCTGGTCAATGGCTATACCCGCGGCGATATCCCTGATTATCAGATTTCCGCCTGGCTCATGGCTGTGGTTCTGCGGGGCAAGTCGCGTGCCGAGCTGGCCGCTTTGACCGAATCCATGCTCCATTCCGGAAAGGTGATCGACTTCTCTGATCTTCCTGCTGCCAAAGTCGATAAGCATTCCACGGGTGGGGTCGGTGACAAAACGTCGCTGGTCCTTGCGCCGGTCGTGGCTGCTGCCGGTCTTTATGTACCCATGATCTCGGGTCGCGGCCTGGGTCACACGGGCGGCACACTGGATAAACTGGAATCGATTCCGGGATTCAACGTCAATCTCTCTACCGCAGACTTCCGCCGTGTCTTGTCACAATGCGGCGCAGCCATGATTGGCCAAACCGCCGAGATCGCGCCGGCTGACAAGAAGCTGTACGCGCTGCGCGATGTGACCGGCACTGTAGAGAGCCCATATTTAATCTGTGCATCGATCATGAGCAAGAAGCTGGCCGAGGGCATTGACGCGCTGGTCCTCGATGTCAAGACCGGCAGCGGCGCTTTCATGAAGGATGAAAAAGATGCTGTTTTCCTCGCCGAATTGATGGTGGAGACAGGGCAGAGGCTTGGCAAACGCGTGGTCGCTCTCATCACTGACATGAATCAACCGCTCGGGAAGGCGGTCGGTAACGCCCTGGAAGTGCTTGAATGTCTTGACGTGCTGGAAGGGAAAGGCCCGCAAGATCTGCGCGAACTGTGCATGCTTCTTGCCGCATGGATGCTGGTCCTGGGTCAACGCGCGCCGAATCTCAAAGCCGGCCGCAGCCTTGCTAAGGAGATGATCGCCAGCGGCAAGGCCAGACAGAAATTCGCGGAGATGATCCGGCTGCAGGGGGGCAATCCGGCTGTTATGGAGGACCGCCAGCTGCTGCCGAAAGCAAAGTTTACAACTGAGATCTCAAGCAAAACTTCAGGCTATGTTACGGCAATTGCCTGCGAGCAGATTGGCACCGCTTCTGTCCTGCTCGGGGGCGGACGCGAAAAGGTAGAAGACAGGGTTGATCCCGCTGTCGGGATCATGGTTCACAAGAAACTGGGAGACCCCGTCTCTGCCGGCGACTCGCTTTGCACGATCCACTACAACTCTCAAGAACGCCTTGAGCGAGCAACGCCATTCCTTGAAGAGAGCTACACCATCTCAGCTGCCAGACCCACAGAAGAAAGAAAGCTGGTCTACCGCGTCATCGGGGACACTAGCGCTTCGCAATCGCCGGCGCAACCTCTCGTAACAACGCCTTAAACTGTCCGGCAATACGTCTTCCGGTTTCAAGTACTTCTTCGTGGTTGATCTTCTGATCCAGAATGCCCGCAGCCATGTTCGTGACGCAGGAAATGGCCAAAACATTCATTCCTAGTTGACGCGCCGCTATAACTTCCGCCACGGTTGACATCCCCACCAAGTCCGCCCCAATCGTGCGCAAAAAGCGGATCTCTGCCGGGGTCTCATAACTCGGTCCGAGCAGCCCAGCGTACACGCCTTCACCCAGTTCAATGCCAAGCTTCTTTGCCGATTGATGAGCTATTTGGCGGAAACGACCGTTATATGCGTCGCTCATGTCGATGAAACGCGGGCCGAACCGTGGATCTTCGAGTCCGACCAGCGGATTGTTACCCTGAAGATTGATGTGATCCGTGATGAGCACCAGCCGCCCCTGTCCGTAGTCGAGCTTAATTCCGCCGGCCGCATTGGTGAGGATAATATTGCGGACTCCCATGCGCGCGAACACGCGGACAGGGAAGACCACAGTCTGCGGCGGATATCCTTCGTACTGATGAAACCGGCCCTGCATCACAACCGTCGGCGTTGTCGCTATATTCCCGATCACAAGCTGGCCGGCGTGCCCGATCGCCGTCGAGCGTGAGAAGTGAGGAATCTTGCCATAGGGAAGTCGTACTGCATCGGTCATGTCGTCGGCAAAGCTGCCGAGCCCCGAGCCCAGAACGATGGCCACCTGAGGCTTGACCTTGATCTTCTTCTGGATGAACTTTGCTGCCTGCTCCGCTTGCGCGAATGCGTCATTCGACGGTTTCATTCCTGACTTTGCTGGTGCCGGTTTGCTGGCCACTGCCTCTCCCCCGAGTCTCTGCTGGTTTCAGCAACGGATTGTAAATGCTATATTGCCCGATACACCTGAATCGGAGAGGCAAAATGTTCGCGCTGAAGAGCTGTCGCTGTGTGGCCGTGCTGTTGATCTGTTCTGTTCTGGGCTGGTCACAGGCGGCAAAGAGTAATAAGAGATCATCGTCGCCGGAAGCACGGACTGCCGCGTACTTCGAGTCCATCAAGAACCAGCCCTCCCGGCTGATGGATTTTCTGCATGACATGCCGAAGGGAGCCGACCTGCACAACCACCTTTCCGGTGCGGTGTATGCCGAAAGCTTTATTCGATGGGCCGTGGAAGATGGGCTCTGCATCAACCGTTCAAGCTCCACCTTCGTGACCTGCGATCATTCCGAGACCGAGCTTCCCGCCAGCGCCGCCCTGAGTGACGTCGTGCTCTACGGCCAGCTTCTCGATGCTTTTTCCATGCGCGGATGGCTTCCGGCGCGTGAATCAGGCCACGACCATTTCTTTGCGACGTTCGGCAAGTTCGGGGCGGCTACGAACGGGCACACGGCCGAGATGCTGACCGAAGTCCGCGCTCGCGCAGCGCGTGAAAATCTCCAATACCTGGAAGTGATGTTCAATCCCGACAACGGGCAGGCCGCCGCGTTAGGGAAGCGCGTCGGCTGGACTGACGATCTTTCACAAATGCGCGGAAAGCTGCTGGCCGGTGGGCTTCCAGAAATCGTCAACAGTGCGCTGCAGGGACTTGACCAGATAGAAAGCCGGGAAAATCAGGAGCTCCGCTGCGGTACACAACAGGCCGATCCGGGTTGTGCCGTGCAGGCACGCTATCTCTATCAGGTCGCTCGCGGTCTTCCTAAAGAAATGGTTTATGCGCAGATCCTTGCCGGTTTCGAAATGGCCTCAAGAGATCCGCGCGTGGTCGGCTTAAACCTGGTGATGGCGGAAGACTGGTATGTACCCGTACATGACTTCAAGTTGCACATGAAGATCATCGACTACCTGCATTCGGTCTACCCGAAAGTCCACATCACGCTGCACGCCGGAGAACTTACGCCTGAAATTGCCGCGCCCGAGGAGTTGTTCCACATCCGGGCTTCGGTGGAAGAAGGCCATGCCGAGCGCATCGGCCATGGCGTGGATGTGATGGATGAGACAAATCCTCAAGCACTCCTTAAGGAAATGGCAAACCGTAACGTATTGGTTGAAGTTTGTCTGACCAGCAATGACGTGATCCTGGGGGTGAGCGGTACGCGCCATCCGCTGCTGATGTACCTCAAGTTCGGCGTACCGGTCACCTTGGCAACTGACGACGAGGGTGTATCGCGCTCGAGCATGACTCAGGAGTACCAGCGGGCAGTCGAAACGTATCACTTTAACTATTCGCAGTTGAAAAAGTTCGCGCGCGCCAGCCTTGCGTACAGCTTTCTTCCCGGCGCAGGCCTGTGGCAAAGCAGCGGGCCTTCTGCCTGCCAGAAAGACAGTCCTCGTTCAGCAAAGGTTTCGGCGGATTGCGAGAAGCTCTTGTCAGTCAGTGCGCGCGCCCGTGCGCAGTGGGCACTGGAAAAGGCTCTGGCGAATTTTGAGAGCCGGTTCTGAACTGCCACTCAAGTGGTGCAACCTGGTATAGCGGCTTGACACGGCAGCTACAATAGACGGGATTTCCAGCAACAATCCATCTCAATCTCAAGCCAGGGACCAGAATGTCACGATTCGCAGGACTGCTGGGCATTGTTGTGTTGCTCACGCTCGCCTATCTCTTTTCAACTGATCGCAAAGCCATCCGCCTCAAAACCATTCTATGGGGACTGGGCCTGCAATTTGTCTTTGCTCTGATCGTGGTTTACGCGAATTGGGGGCAGGCGGCGATGAAGCGCGCCGGCGATGTGGTGAACGCAGGACTTGCATTTGCTTTCGCGGGTTCAGCGTTTGTGTTCGGTAATTTGGGTTTGCCTGCAGACCCCAACGTCAATCTACCGTTCCTGCCTCCGGGGCATTCCACGGTGGGTTTTGTATTCGCATTTCAGGTCCTGCCGACGATCATCTTCATATCCGCCTTCTTTGCCATCCTTTACTACTTCGGAATTATGCAACTCATCATCAAGGGAATGGCCTGGGGGATGAGCCGGTTTATGTCTGTCAGTGGCGCCGAGTCGCTCAACGTGGCCGCCTCCATCTTCATGGGGCAGACCGAGGCGCCTCTCAGCATCCGTCCCTTGCTGCCGGAGTGCACGCGTTCGGAACTCATGACAATCATGACCGCCGGAATGGCACACGTCTCCGGCGGCATCATGGCGGCGTACATTCAGTATGGAATCGAAGCCAGGCACCTGCTCGCCGCGGTAATCATGACCGCTCCCGGCACTATCCTCATGGCCAAGATGCTGGTGCCGGAAACCGAGAATCCTAAGACTGCCGGTACCGTGAAGATTTCAGACAAGGACATGCACAAGGATTCCAACCTCCTCGCGGCGATCGCACGCGGCACGATTGATGGCGGCAAGCTGGCTTTCAACGTTGGGATTATGCTGATCTCCTTCATCGCTCTGATCGCGCTGCTGAACGGGATGATGGGCGGGATTCACAATCATGTGAGCTGGTTTCCACAGAGTGTTGAGAGTGTGCTCGGTGTTATCTTCTCACCGATCGCATGGTTGATCGGGGTACCCTGGAAGGACGCGACAGCCGTTGGCAACCTGCTCGGCTCACGCATGGTGATCAACGAACTTTACGCGTACACTCTCCTGGGTGCGCAGCGGGCAACTCTCGATCCACGATCATTCACGATTGCGACATTTGCATTGTGCGGTTTCGCGAATTTCAGTTCGATCGGCATCCAGATCGGCGGGATCGGCGCGCTTGCACCCAACAAACGCGATCAACTGGCGCAACTCGGTTTACGTGCAATGCTCGCGGGAACCATGGCAAACTTGATGTCGGCTTCAATTGTCGGCCTGCTGATGAAGAGCTAACCATGCTCGGGATGAGAAAACCTCCATTTTGTATCGGGATTGCTGGACCGTCGTGCGCCGGTAAGACGTCCATTGCCAGGAAGTTGGTCGAGATGCTGCCTGGCGAGACCATACTGTTCGGTCTCGACTCTTACTATCTGGATCTCTCGCATCTTCCCCATGAGGAACGCGCAAAACAAAATTTTGACGATCCCGCCTTATTGGAAAGCCAACTATTGGCGCAGCACCTCGAATCTTTGCGTTCCGGCGAGAGTATTCGTCAGCCACTCTATGATTTTGCCACGCACACGCGAGTACGCGACACACAAGCACTCATAAAGCCGGGCGATTTCCTCATTGTGGAAGGCCTCTTCACTCTCTACTGGCCGGAGGTGCGTCCCGCTTTCGACATGCGTATTTTCGTGGACGCGCCTGATCCTGTCTGTTTCGAACGGCGCAAAGCGCGCGACGTGCACGAGCGTGGCCGCACGGTAGAATCCATCGTCCACCAGTATCGCGAAACCGTCCGTCCGGGCTGCGAACACTTCGTTCTGCCCTCGCGCGGACACGCGCAACTGGTCGTTGACGGAAACCAGCCGATCGAGCTTTCTGCCCATCAGGTATTCAGCGCTGTCCAGCAGAGGCTCGGTCCACATCCGCGTTCCGTTGACGGCGAAGCTGCGCGGCTTTAACCCGTCTTCGCACATTCGTGGTATCTTTCCATTTAGTTTCAAACGCTTCTCCAATGAACAAGAACTCTCTGCTCCTCATTACTATTGCCTACGTCGCTCTGTCCTCGGCGGTAAGCACCGCCCAAGCCGGTGAGAGTGGATCGCCCAAGCCGGAGCGTCATAATGTACTCCTGTTCATAACCGACGGGATGCGGCATGATTCACTGACAGCCGAGAATGCGCCGACCATGTTTGCCCTGCGGAAGCAGGGAGTTGAATTCGCCAACAGCCATTCGCTGTATCCGACATTCACCACGCCCAATGCTTCGGCCTTCGCGACCGGACACCTCCTGGGCGATACTGGCGACTTCGGTAATGCGCTTTACGTTGGACACGCCATTCACAGCGGTAACACTGCCACGCTTCTTCCGTTTATTGAGAATGACAGCATCCTTGCAGACATCAACGGCCTCTATGGAGGAAATTACCTTCAGGAGGAAACGCTGTTGCACCTTGCGCGCCGCAATGGCTACTCCGTGGCTACAGTTGGCAAGCTTGGGCCGGTGGCGATCCAGGACATTGATGAGGTGGTTAGGACCGGCGGCGAATTCCGGTCGACCGAAGGCGTGATTGTGGATGACTCTACCGGCCCGCGCGGAATCCCTCTGCCTGATTCCATGAAACGTGAGATGGCTTCCGTCGGCCTGAGTACCTCCACGCCTGACCGCAGCAATGGCCAGCCAGAGTCAAAGCAGAACAATGGCCGCTCCGGGACCGTTGCTTCTAACTACGGCCAACAGCACTACTATTCGAACGTGGTCACCGAAGCCATTCTTCCTGCATTCCAGAAGAGCGCGCAACCGTGGCTCATGGTTGTATGGTCGCGCGATCCCGATGGGACGCAGCACAACCAGGGTGACAGCCTGGAGCAGTTCTGGCCGGGAATTAATGGCCAGGCCTCGCGC
Source organism: Candidatus Angelobacter sp. (assembly GCA_036258095.1). Lineage (GTDB taxonomy): Bacteria > Acidobacteriota > Terriglobia > Terriglobales > Acidobacteriaceae > Angelobacter. Next base: position 30,058 of record DATAEJ010000017.1, read on the forward strand.
GCGGCAATTCGCAATCTGGATGACAGTCTCTGGC
>DATAEJ010000018.1:0-39455 GCA_036258095.1 Candidatus Angelobacter sp.
CGCGGCTGGTCCCTTGGATGCTGGCGGCAACATGTGTAGTAAAGTGCGGGACCTTCCCGGTTTCTCGAAATGTTGACGGAAGCTACGCAGATGTTGAACTCACGGTGCTCCAGCGCCGCAGGCGCGGCATATGTTAGCCCAGTCCGTTCTCGAGGCGAGCAAAGCGAGCTGAGAGATAAGGGCTGGGTAAGCTGGCCAACAAGCCACTCATCACTGCCGTAGGCGGGAGCGCAGCGAAGCGGAGCGACAATAAGAAACGGCGCGCCTCAGATCAATTGAGAGCCGAATTTCTTCCCGCCATCGTAGAAAACCGGCCCTTCCATCGTGTAGGATTTGCGCGATCTTGTCCTCCGTTGACCGGGGAGGTAATCGTGCCAAAACCTAAAGCCAGGAAGAAAACGAAATCCAAGTCTGTCGCGAAAAATAAAACCGCGAAGCAGAAAGCTCCGGAAAAGACGACCCCGGAAGAGCGAATCGATGCCTTGAAGCGCCGCGCCAAAGAGCTCTCTGGCGGCAAGATGGACGTCGTCAGGCTGGACGACTACCCGGCAGAAGAGGACTACCCGGAAGAAGTGGAAGAAGGCTTCTGGAAGCACGTTGTCGAGTACGAGGAAGCTCCGTGGACCACGAACTTCCAGCAACTTGAGAACGCCGGCGTGTCACTCCCCGCGCCGGAGTCGCTCAATGATGAGCAGCTGACGGCAAAACTCTGGGAAGTAATCCAGAAGCTCGCCCTGCTGCATGTGTATATCGAGCAGACCGATCACCTCAGCGATCGCGAGCTCTACACTCATCTCTGGAACGATTCCCTGCGCGAAGAAACCAAAGCATTATCGCTCGTGTCCAATGGTGCCTGGCACATCCAGTTGCTGGGCAGTGGCAGCGAGGAAGATAACCAGCTCTATATGAAGTACTACGCTGACGAAGACTACCGCCGGCAATGGCACAAGGACTTTCCCAAAGACCCGATTCCGCCGCGCCAAGACCCGCCTTACGACCGCGACCGCCTGCTGCCCAGGCACAATTACGACGAGCCCACCGGCGGAGAGCCCAACTAACTCTTCGCGTATGCGCATTGTTTTTGGTTGAGATTCAACTCTCGGCTAGGCAGGAAAGGCGGCTTCCTGGACTGCGCAGTCCTTCCAGGGCATTCTTGCTTCTTTGTATCTGGACGGAAGCCTCACAGATCTCGAACCTCACTGTGATCCCAGCGCCGTAGGCGCGGCATACGTTAGCCCAGTCCGTTTCCGAGGCGAGCAGCGCGAGCTGAGGAATAAGGGCTGGGTAAGCTGCCAGCGGCACACCTCCTTACGCCGTGGCCGTCGCGAAGCGCCAGCGCAGCGACAATAAATAAAGGGAATGATCTCAGACAGAACGAACCGAAAACCATTGACATCATGCCCGTCAACTCTTTACCACACGAAACAATGGCGGCGCATCCGCCACCTCAATCCGCGTGCACCCGCGGCAGACTCTAATCACCTGTTACGCGCCCACTCGCAAACCGCCTGAGTTCGATTAATCACCTGCTCCGGTGACTCCCGTCACACAACGGTCCATCGCTGTCGGTCTACTCTGGCAACGTCTTTTAACTAGGTGCCCTCCCCCAAGGCTTGCGGCCTGTCCCAGAGGTCGTGATTTGTCCCCTGAAATTACACCATCTCGCGAATAAGCCGCGTCACCAACCCGCGCTTATCCCATGCCTCGCCCGCTATGCGGCGGGACGGCGGCAAGGGCCTACATAAGAACGAAGCATTCCTTAGGAGATCATCTTCATGTCTAGTCGTAGAGATTTTCTGAAATACGCAACTTTGGCGGGTGCGGGAGCTGCTTTTCCCAGCAACTGGAGCCTTCCTGCGATGGCTTCCGTGACCACCCCACAGATTCCGCTGGTGGGCAGCACCATCCCACGTTACGTTGATCCTCTTCCCACATACTTCGGCAAGCGTGTATCGGCCACCAGCATCACCGCCGGCATGCAGGAGTTCAAACAGCAGATCCTGCCGGCGAATTTTCCTAAAACCACAGTTTGGGGCTACAACCTCAACAACAAAGGACCGAGCTTTCCCGGCGTAACCGTGGAAGCGAAGAAGGGCACGCCCACAACCATCACCTACGTGAACAACCTGGTCTCCCCGTTCCTGCAGCAGTTCCTCACGGTAGACCAGAGCGTTCACTGGGCCGATCCGCTGAACCAGATGGACACGCTGCCTTTTCCGCCGCCGCCCTACACCGGCCCGATTCCGCTGGTAACCCACCTCCACGGCGCCGAGGTGCCCTCGGAGTTCGACGGCAATCCTCAGGCCTGGTTCACCGCCACCGGTCTCCATGGGAATGGCTATCGCACGTTCAGCAAGGCCGCGGTGAACGCGGCCGTGTATCAGTACCCGAACAAGCAGGAGGCCACCACGCTGTGGTTCCACGACCATGCGCTCGGCATGACGCGTCTGAACGTTCTCAGCGGGCTGGCTGCGTTCTACCTGCTGCGCGATGATCGTGATACCGGCCAGACAAATAATCCAATCGGCCTGCCGGCGGGCCAGTATGAAACCGAGCTCCTCATCCAGGACCGGCAATTCGACGCGAACGGGCAGCTCTACTTCCCCGATGGCTCCGGCTCCGGTCTGAACGGAGGACCGCCCAATCCGGACCAGCATCCCTTCTGGATTCCGGAGTTCTTCGGCGACGTCGTCCTGGTGAACGGTAAATCGTGGCCGTTCTTCAACGTCGAGCCCCGGCGGTACCGCTTCCGTTTGCTGAACGGTTCGAACGCGCGATTCTACGAGCTACGGCTGCAGAACCGTGACACCAAAAAACAGGGCCCTGCGTTCTTCGTCATCGGCACTGATGGCGGCCTGCTCGACGTTCCGGTCAAACTGAACGATCCCACCCTGCCTGACAGTCAGGCACCGAGGTTGCTCATGGCGCCATCCGAGCGTTATGACGTCATCATCGACTTCTCCGGCTTTGCCGGACAGACGTTGACGCTCGTCAACAGCGCCAAAGCGCCCTTCCCCAACGGCATGTCGCCCGATCCGCAGACCTTTGGTGAGGTTATGCAGTTCCGCGTGGTCTCGCCGCTGCAAGGGAAGGACACGACCTACAACCCGGCGACCGGCGCGCCTCTCCGCACTCCCATGGTGCGGCTGGTCAATCCCGTCGCCGGAACGCTGGCTGCCGGCATCGTACCCAACGTCAAACGGCAACTGGTGCTGGTAGAAGTGGAAGGCCCGGGCGGACCGGTGGAAGTGCTGGTCAACAACAGTAAGTGGGACGGCCTGGAGCAGGGAACCAATACCCCGATTCCCGGCGCAACCCCGGTGAATGGCAACTTCGTCACCGAGCTTCCTCAATTGGGCTCAACCGAGGTGTGGGAGATCATCAACACCACCGCCGACGCTCACCCGATCCACATCCACCTGATCCAGTTCCAGCTGATGAACCGTCAGCCGTTCAACGTGACTCAGTACCGGCAGACCTATGATGCCCTCTTCCCGGGCGGCCTCTTCGCGCCGGGCTTTGGACCGCCAAACAACTACAACACTCCCAACGCCGCCGGCGCGATCGGCGGAAATCCGGACGTGGCTCCCTACCTGCAGGACGGCATCACGCCACCTCTGCCCGAGGAAGCAGGATGGAAGGACGTCTTCAAGATGTTCCCAGGCCAGGTAACTCGCGTTGTCGTGCGCTTCACACCGCAGGCAAACCCCGCCGGATCCACCGTGGCGGGCACAAATTACTTCTCCTTCGATCCCACCACCGGGCCGGGATACGTGTTGCATTGTCACATCCTCGATCACGAGGACAATGAGATGATGCGGCCATATATTCCGAAGAAGTAGAAGCAAGGATACGGAGGGCGGCTTTCGCGCCGCCCTCTTCTTCCATGTCAATTCTTCAGTTCATTCCGCAACAATCGTCATGTGGCCCGGCTTTGCTCCCACAGGATAGGACTGCAGCTTGGTCATCGCTCCGCTGGCGGGATCAAAGGTAAACACGGTGATCTGATCGGTCCCGGGAGGAGTTCCCACGCTGCTTGACTGGGCCACGATCACAAAGCGGCCACTCGGATCCATTGCAATGAGCCTGCCGCCGCTGCCTGCCGGCTCGGATGTGCCGACCTGGCTTATGCCTGCGTTAGTGGAGTCAATGGCGAAGATGTGGACCACACCTGCAGTATCGAGTCCTAGCAGGAACTTTCCCGTGGCGTCCACTACTTCATCAATGAAGAAGGCCCCGCCCGCAGGAACTGTTGTCCCAGCCGTTACGCCGCCGTTTGCATCGATAAGGTACGAGTTGATTGAGCCCAGATTGCTGTCAATAGCAAAGCCCACGTTGCCGGTCGGGTGCTGTAGAGCTACCGAGTCTTCTTCCGGCCCGTCAAAGTCACCGGAGAAGGTCAGGCTCCCATTGGAGGCACGCGTGAAGATCGCAAACTGGCCAAAGTCGCCCGTGTTGGGCGCCTCAATGGCGCCAACTGCCAGCAATCGGTTGTTCAATGCCAGGCTGTTGGGCAGCGGACACCCACCGCACACCTCGGCATAGAAGAACGGATCGCCGGCAATCACGCTCATTGCGCCTGAAGGCGAAACATGGAAGCCCGAAATGAGACTATTATTTGAGGCCGTGCTCGCCACGTAGACATCCTTTTCATCAGCTGCAATCGCGAGCGTGCTTCCCACGCTGATGCTGGCGACCTTGCTGGGAGCGCCGGTTCCCGGATTGACGCGGTATGAGCTCACCGCATTGCCGCTCGCCACCATGAGGAAATTACCGCTGCTGGCCAGCATTCCGCCGATTGCAAATGGCGAACCAGAAAGCAATGTCAGCGTGCCATCCGGATTTAGCCGATAGCCATCGGTGGGCTGCGAAGCGCTCCCGGTGCCGCTCACGAAAACAAACGTTCCATGCGCCGCCGCTGGTGTTGGGCTCGGCGAGGCTGTGGGCGACGGGCTCGGCGACGGATTGGGCGTGGCTGTGGGTGAAGGCGTGGCTACGGGTGGCGTAGGTGACGCAGTAGGAGCCGGCGTGTTGCTCGAACTTACACTTCCGCAGCCGGCGAGGAGTGCAATTGTCAGGAGGCTCAGGACGGACCTGCTCTGGGCAGAGATAGAGGTCTTCATACGTTCTCTCCACCAGGGGAAGGTAGGCTGCTGCTGGATGAGAGCCGAAACGAGCTGCTGCAGGTTGCCGCCTTAGGTATGTTTTCCCCAGCCAAAAAATGGCAGAAAAGCTTGAGTGGTGTGAGAAGGCTATCCGAAGCACGCGACGCGAAAAGGCGGCGCCCTGGCGCCGCCTCAATCCGCAGTAAGCATTTACGCCGCTTTCCGTCCTCGGCTGCTACCGCTACTTCGTTTCCGGCTGCTGCTGGACGATCCCGCCGCCTCACGGCTCACCAGCTTGTTGAAGTTGCTGCGCTCGCCACCAGCAGTTTCATCCTGCACCAGCAAGGCAAGCCCGCGCTCTTCAAACTTGTCGAACCAATCATCCCATTCAATGCGTTCCAGCGAACCCGCTCCGGTGTAACCCGGGAAATCCAACCGGATCATGCCCACATCTTCGCGGCCGCCTGTGCCCTGCACGCAGGCCGGCGAAGCCTTGCGTTCCTCCGCCCATTGCTGGATCTCATTGCGCTCGGTCAGGACTCTGCTGTGCGAAGACGACCCACGTCGAGGCATGGTGCGTACATTGTTGCGCGACGAAGAACTACTTGAACCGCTCTTCGCGCCCTGCGAGCGGGAGCTGCTCCTTGAACGGCTGCTCGCGGATCGCGTGCTTGCAGCGCGTGACCTGTTTCCGCTGCTGCGGCTCGAAGATGACCGGCTGCGTGAACTCGCTGGTTTTGTTGATGAGCTGCGCGACGCTGAGCTTCGCTTTGACGCCGTGCTGCGCGAGCGCCCGCCGGAAGCTGAACTACGCTTGGAAGAAGACGAAGTTGATGATCTCCGTGTACTGCGATGTGATCCAGCACGATTTCCTGCCGCTCGATTCCCTGATCCTGCGCGACTTCTTGATCGAGCCCGATTTCCTGTTCCAGCACGCTTCGAAGACCTGCTGCGGCTGGATGACGCTCCCCTGCTCCTGTTGCTGTTCGATCTTGTTGTTGCCATGAATTGTTCTCCTCCCTTTCTCTTTGCGATGTTCGAGCGCGCGCATAGGGATGCCAAATCGCGGCTGCTAGTGAGAGTTGGCCTACCAGCAACAAACTCCACGATCTTCTCTGCTCAGATTCCCGCAGCAGTTGACTGCCGCGAAGAACTGTTCTGGTTTTCCGATTCCGGCGGTTACGCGCGTTTCCGGCGATTACGGCGATCTGTCGCCACGGATTTTATGTCGTGAGAAAATGTAGGTACCCTCTATGTCCACCACCCAACTGCCCGCGATCACCCCTGAAGTCATTGAAGAGCACGGCATCACCCCGGAAGAGTATGACCGCATAAAGCACGCGCTGGGGCGCGAACCATCCCTTACAGAGCTGGGCATCTTCAGCGTGATGTGGAGTGAGCACTGCTCTTACAAGTCATCGCGCGTGCACCTGAAGCGGCTTCCCACGCGCAGCAAGCTGGTGGTGCAGGGGCCGGGAGAGAACGCCGGCATCATTGATATAGGGGATGGCTGGGCCTGCGCCTTCAAGATCGAGTCGCACAATCACCCTTCATTCATTGAGCCCTTTCAGGGCGCGGCTACCGGCGTCGGCGGTATCTTGCGTGACATCTTTACTATGGGCGCACGCCCGCTAGCCGTGATGGATTCCTTGCGCTTCGGTCCTGTTACGGCAGGCAAGGGCGCCGGCAAAACCGACCAGGCAACCATCCATCGCAATCACTCGATCCTGGAAGGGGTAGTCAGCGGCATCGCCTCCTACGGCAACTGTTTCGGCGTTCCCAACCTCGGCGGCGAAACCAGGTTCGAACCCTGCTACTCACAGAATCCGCTGGTCAACGCCTTTGCCCTCGGCCTCGTGCGCCGTGACCAGATCTTCTACGCCAAAGCTGCTGGAGAAGGAAACCCGGTGATCTACGTCGGCGCAAAAACCGGCCGCGACGGTATCCACGGAGCGACCATGGCAAGCGAAGAGTTCACCGAAGGATCGGAGCAGAAGCGTCCGAATGTTCAAGTCGGAGATCCCTTCCTGGAGAAGCTGCTGCTGGAAGCCTGCCTTGAAGCCATGCAGACCGGGGCTGTCGTGGGCATACAGGACATGGGCGCCGCCGGACTTACCTGCTCCACCTGCGAGATGGGAGCGCGCGGCGGCGTGGGAATTGAGATCGAACTCGACCGCGTACCGCAGCGCGAAACCGGCATGAACGCCTACGAGATCATGCTCAGCGAATCCCAGGAACGCATGCTGCTGGTGGCGGAAAGCGGACGCGAACAGGAAGTGCTGCGTGTCTTCGAAAAGTGGGGGCTCGACGCGGTGATCGTCGGCAAAGTCACCAGCGGTGCCCGGCTGCGCGTGCTCGAGCACGGCAAGCTGGTCGCCGATATCCCGAACACCTCACTCACTGATGATGCTCCGCTCTACCACCGTCCCATGGAGCCGTGGAAAGCTCCCGTCCCGCAGACCCGCCCGGCACACGTGAAACTCGGCGGCTCCGGCAACTACACTTCGCAGCTCAGGCAGCTCCTCGCCTCCGCGAATATCTGCTCCAAGCGCTGGATCTTCGAGCAGTACGACACCATGGTTCAATCCAACACGGTAGAAGGCCCCGGCGCGGACGCCGGGCTGATGCGCATCAAGGGCACGAATCGCGCACTGGCTATGGCCCTCGATGGCAACGGCCGCTGGTGCTGGCTCAATCCGCGGCTCGGCGCCATGCACGCCGTGGCGGAGTCCGCGCGCAACGTCATCTGCACCGGCGCGAACCCTGTGGCGGCCACTAACTGCCTGAACTTCGGCAATCCTGAGAAGCCGCAGATCATGTGGCAGTTCTCTGAAGTAGTGGACGGACTCACCGAGGCATGCACTGCTCTTGAGACGCCCATCACTGGCGGCAACGTGAGCCTCTATAACGAGACACTCGGGGAAGGCATCTATCCCACGCCTGTCGTCGGCATCGTCGGCATTCTTGACGACATAAATCGCGCCATGACCTTCCACTTCCGCCGCCCTGATGCCGCCATAATGCTTATCAGCGCGGGTAAGCCAGCCACCCAGGCACAGGCCGAAGTCGAACTCGGCTCGTCAGAATACGCGAAAGAAATCCTCGGCGAGATCTGGGGCCAGCCACCCGCGCTCGACCTGAAGCAGGAAGTTGCCCTCCAGAAATGTCTGCGCGAACTGATCGCCTCCGGCGAAATCGAATCCGCTCACGACCTTTCCGATGGCGGCCTCGCCGTCGCCCTCGCCGAAGCCAGCTTCGTTCGCGGCTCCAACCCCAGTTGGACAGGCGCGGAGGTGAACCTTAGTTCGAACGACCTCGCCCCGGAAGTCCTTCTTTTCGGCGAGGTTGCCTCTCGGATCCTGATTACCTGCGACCACAAAAAGGCTGAGAACATCAAAAGAACAGCGGTAAAATGGAGTCTGCGAGCAGAGCAGCTCGGGCGAACCGTTCCTGACAAGCTGGAAATCAAGATTGACGGCAAAACCGCCATTGCAGGCTCAGTGTCGGAACTGCGCGGCGCGTGGGATACAGCCCTGAAAAAGGCTCTGCACACCGAAACTCCGGAGCATCTGGTCACGGAGACGTTGCAGAAGAGTTAACCCCGGTAGTTGGTAATTGGTATTGGGTACTTGGCGGAGCCATACCCGAACCAAATACCAAGTACCAAATACCAAGTACCGAGGCGAGCATGGCATTCGACAAACTGAAGGAATATTGTGGGGTAGTCGCAGTCCACACCCACCCGGAAGCTTCCAAGCTCGCCTACCTCGGGCTGCATCAGCTCCAGCATCGCGGCCAGGAGTCCGCCGGCATTGTCTCGTCTGATGGTGCTCGCCTTCACCTCCACAAATCTATGGGCTTGGTTGCTGACATCTTCACTGAAGACGCTCTCAGCCGCCTCCCCGGGCACCTTGCCATCGGCCATACGCGTTATTCCACAAGCGGGGATTCCGCTGTGCTCAATGCTCAGCCCATCATGGTGGACTGCAACAAAGGCATGATTGCGCTGGCCCATAATGGGAACCTCGTCAATGCCTGGGACATTCGGCACAAGCTGGAAGCTCAGGGTTCCATCTTCCAGACCACCAGCGATACCGAAGTCATCGTTCACCTGATCGCGCAATCGAAAGAGCAGAGCCTCACTGAAGCAGTTTGTGACGCGCTGCGCCGCATCGAAGGTGCGTTCTCACTGGTCATGATGACTCGCGACCGCGTGTTCGCCATGCGCGATCCGCGCGGCTTCCGTCCGCTTTCCATGGGTCGCATCCACAACGGGGGTGGCTCGGAACGCGACACTATAGTGTTCGCCTCTGAAACCTGCGCTTTCGATCTGATCGGCGCGGTGTACGAGCGCGATGTTAAGCCCGGTGAAATGGTCGTCGTCGGTCCGGAAGGCGTGTCCTCCCGCTTCTTCGGCGCGGAGATAAAGAAGAGCGCCTGCATCTTCGAACACGTATATTTCTCAAGGCCGGACAGCATGGTCTTTGGCCGCTCCGTTCAGACCAGCCGTGAAGCCATGGGGCGCCGCCTCGCCATCGAATCCGGTGTTCCGGCTGATGTCGTGGTACCCGTTCCCGACTCAGGTGTTACCGCCGCTCTCGGCTACGCCGCGGAAGCCGGCATCCCCTTCCGTTTCGGCCTGATTCGCAATCACTACGTAGGCCGAACCTTCATCGAACCCGAACAGCGCGTGCGCGACTTTGGCGTGAAGCTCAAGCTCAACCCCGTGCGCAGCCTGCTCGCCGGGAAGCGCGTAATTCTGATTGACGATTCCATCGTGCGCGGTACCACCAGCCGAAAGATCGTTCGCATGGTCCGCGACGCCGGCGCCAAAGAAGTGCACATGCGTATCTCCTGCCCGCCCACAATCTCGCCCTGCTACTACGGCGTGGATACTCCTTCGCGCGGGCAGCTCATCGCCGCCAACAAGTCGCTGGATGAAATCCGCGATTACATCGGTGCTGACTCGCTCGCCTATCTCTCACTCGAAGGTTTGCGGGAAGCTTGCGCTGAAGGTGAGAAGACCACCTACTGCACGTCGTGCTACACCGGCATCTACCCGACGGAATTCGTGCCGCTCGAGGCACTGATTCCCGCTTCGGTCCCGGAGAAAGCCCGATAGGTGCTTTTAAATCCCGAGCGCCGGGAGTAATCCCTGTCTTCTGGATGAACAGCCATGTGATCCCCCGCACTGCAACCGCCTGAGCTTTACACACAAAATTGGGTTCTTATGAAATACCTGTGGGTCCTGTTCGCTCTCTTTGCCGGCAGCCTGCCAGCCCAGCAATCCCCTGCTAATCTGCAATTCGATTTGGCCAGACTCACCCAAGGGACTTGCATCACGAATGGCCGGATCCAGGATTCAAACCTCAAAAATCGTCAGCACATCATGGCCCAGATTATGCTCAATGGTGTGAACTCGCTGGAGTGGCTCGGGCGGCGTATACGTGATTCTCATCCGGTTCCAAAACCTATTCTTTGCGGTTGGCGCGGCATGCAGGTCGGCGACGTAGCTCTTGTTGTCGTGCTCGATCTCTTCAAAGATCCCGATGGCCAATCCACCGCGCACGAACTCGACTGGGACACATTTCTGGAGCGAAGTTCCCCCTCACAAACACCGGAGCAGGTATTGCGCGGCTTATCCGTAAATATCGGCGCAGTGGCCTGGAAAAAAAATGGCACGCGTTCTGGCAGGAACACAGTGACCAGATCATCTGGGACGAGCAGGGCCGTTGCTATCGCATGCAACCGGGACATCCACGGTAGCGCAGTACGCTGTTCAACGATTTCATCGAATGTGCCTGTTATAATCCCGCCCACCTATGAATCGCATTTACTGCCTTCTCCTGCTGCTTGCATCATTTCTCTGTCTCAACGAATTCCCTGCTTCCGCTCAGCAAGCAAAGGAAGATAGCGGCGGAATCGTGCTGCTTCACGCCGGCCACATGCTCGACGTGAAGACCGGCCAGCTGCTCAACAACCCGACGCTGGTCATTGAAAACGGCAAGATCACCAGGGTCGGCGCGCCCACATGGGGCAATCGCCCGGCCAACGTCACCGAGATCAACCTTCCCAATGCCACACTGCTGCCCGGCCTGATCGACGTCCACACCCACATCACCTTTGATCCGCAATTTGGCTATCAGCAGCTCGGCATCAGTATTCCCAAAGAGGCGCTGATCGGAGCCAAGAACGCGCGCGTTACGCTCGAAGCAGGGTTTACCACCGTACGCAATGTCGGAGCGAGTGGTTACACCGACGTTGCCTTGCGTGATGCAATCAATGAAGGCATGGTGCCCGGCCCGCACATGATCGTCAGCGGCCCGGCGCTTTCCATCACCGGCGGTCACTGCGATGACAACCTGTTGCCCTTCGAATACCACCACACAGCGGAAGGCGTGGCAGATGGCGTCGAAGCGGTGCAACACAAAGTCCGTGAGGTGATCAAGTACGGCGCTGACGTAATCAAAGTTTGCGCCACCGGCGGCGTGCTCTCCAAAGGCGACGACCCTCGCGCCTCGCAATTCACCCTGGAAGAAATGAAAGCCATCGTGGCCGATGCGCACCGCCTCGGCCGGCGAGTCGCTGCCCACGCCCATGGCGCGCAGGGGATCGCCTGGGCCGCCGAAGCTGGCGTCGATTCCATTGAGCACGGTTCGTACATTGACGACAGCGGAATTAAAGTGATGAAAGAGCACGGCACGTATCTGGTGCCCACGCAATACCTCATGGACTGGATGCGCGAGAACGCCGCTCGAATCGGGCTTCCGGCTATGTTCGCGGGGAAGATGAAAGAAGTAACGGCCGCTTCCCGCGAGAACGTGAAGAAAGCAATGCAGGCAGGGGTGAAAATCGCCTTCGGAACCGATGCGGCTGTTTATCCCCACGGCTTGAACGCGCACGAATTCGCCGTTTACGTGCAGATGGGAATGACGCCGGTCCAGGCCATCCAGACGGCGACCGTGAATGCTGCCGATCTGCTCGGATGGTCAGACCGTATCGGCGTGCTCGAGGCGGGAAAGTTTGCCGACATCATCGCTGTGAATGGCGACCCCACGAAAGACGTAACCCTGCTGCAAAATCCCGTCTTCGTGATGAAGAGCGGCACGATTTACAAGAAGCAGGCGCAATAATAACTGCCGTCACGGAATAAAAAAGGCCCGCAATGCGGGCCTTTATTTTTGACACAGGGCAACTTCAGTTCTGTCCGGCAGCAGTCTGTACCGGCTGCAGCGTGCCAAGCTGCCACAGCAGGAACATGATCTCGTCCGTACTGTTCTCGATCTGCTTGCTCACCGGCGTGCCGCCCGAGTGGCCCGCCTTGGTGTCATAGTGGAGCAGAATTGGCTTGTCTCCGGCTTGCGAGGCCTGCATCAGCGCCGTCATTTTGCGCGCATGCAAGGGTGCGACGCGCGTATCTGAATCTCCGCTGATGAACAGCACTGCCGGATACTTCGTTCCCGCCTTCACGTGGTGATAAGGCGAGTATGCGTAGATGTACTTGAACTGGTCGGGATCATCCGACGATCCGTACTCCGGGACCCAGTAACCGGCGACGAGAAATTTGTGATACCGCACCATGTCCAGCAGCGGGTAACCGCAGATCACCGCTCCAAACAAGTCTGGCCGCTGCGTGATCATGGCGCCCATCAGCAGGCCTCCGTTGCTCGTGCCACGGATGGCCAGCTTCTGCTGTGAGGTGTACTTGTTCGCGATGAGCCACTCGGCTGCGGCGATGAAATCATCGAATACGTTCTGTTTATTCTCTTTCATGCCGGCATGATGCCACTCTTCACCGAATTCACCGCCGCCACGCATGTTGGCCACTGCATAGACTCCTCCGCGCGCCAGCCATGCAGCCGCGAAGGGATTGAAGTTCGGATTCGAGCTCAGGTTGAAGCCACCGTAGCCGGTCAGCAGCGTCGGATTGCTGCCATCCAGTTTCAGGCCTTTCTTGTGGGCCACGAACATCGGAATCCTGGTTCCGTCCTTCGACGTGTACCAGACTTGCTTTACTTCGTATTGGTCTGCCTGAAGAGGTACCTTCGCCTGGAACCATACGCTTTGCTTGCCGGTCTCCACGTCATAACGGAAGATCGTCTGCGGTGTATGGAAGGAACTGAATACATAGAAGCCTTCTGAATTCCCATACCTGCCGATTACATTGCTGAGAGAACCAAGAGTGGGTGGAGTGATTTCACGGACCGCCTTGCCGTTCAGGTCGCGGATGGTAAGCTTCGTAACCACGTTCTTGGTGGTCGCGACTACCAGCTTGCCGCCGACGGCATTCACGCCTTCGAGTACCGCATCGCTTTCCGCCAGCACTTCACGCCAGTGGTTATGCCCAGGATTTTTCAAGTCAATTTCCACCAGCCGGCCCTTCGGCGCTTTCCAGTTCGTCTCAAGAAAAATCCTGTCGCCGGCGATCACCGGCGTAAAGGTGGCTTTCAAGTCCTTCACGATCGTCGTGATCGGGCTGTTTGCTTTCAGGTCCTTGAGGTAGACCTCTTCCTGCTCGGCGGCCGAACCGTATGAAACTGTGATCGTGAGGTAATGGCCATCTTCGGAAAGCCTCGTGCCAATAAGTTTCTCCGGGCCGTATCCCTTGCCGAAGATCTCCGTGTCCTGGTCCGCACTGGCGCCGATCTTGTGGAAGAAGACGCGCGGACCTTCCTTGGTTTGCTTCGTGTAATAGGCGCCGCTCTTGCCGGGAAGGATGGCGATTCCGCTGTAACGGGCGCGCGGGAACTGATCGGCAAGGTCTTTGCGCGTATTCACGTCATAAAGATGAGGAACGACCTCGTCTTCGCCGCCCTTGCGAAGGCTGTAGACGATCATCGTGCCGTCGCGGGATATCGAGTTCAGGTTGACGGTAATCGCATGCTCGGGACTGAGAGCCAGAGGGTCGACCAGTAATTCGTCCTTTCCTTCCAGTCCCTGGCGCATAAACAGCGCGGCTTGATCATGGTCGGCATTGCGGTGAGTGAAGAAGTAACGCCCGTTGCGGACCTGGGGCACGTTCGTCACATCCACTTTCAGCAGCCCGGTCAACACCTGCTTCACGTCATCACGTCCTGGTAGCTTCGCCACCAGGGAGTCCGTGTAGGCATTCTCTCTGTTGATCCATGACCGCGTTTCAGGACTCTCCTGGTCTTCGAGCCAGCGGTAAGGATCCACCACTTCAACGCCGTGCAGCGTCTCTTTAACTTCTCTGACTTCCGTTTTGGGCGCAGCGGCCAGGCCGGCCTCGCGCGGCACTTGCGCCCAGCCTGCGGAAACGAGCAAAAGGGTTAGGAAACTTACAGCTGAGCTGAAACGTATCTTCATTGGTGAGGGACTCCGGACGACCGCCGTATCTGGAAACAGCGGCAGGAACTCTGATGATCGGGCCGATTCTAGTAATGCTCTGCGGTCCGGGTCAAGGCAATAGACCAGCGACTAGGTTTCTTTATCACTGGACAGCAATATAGCTGCAGGATGAGAATCTTAGAAGGTCACGTCCCCCCTTTGGTAAGTATTTCTTCCTCATGAAAGGATTCCCTGCATGAATCGAGCTCTAAAAGGCTTGTTGTGTCTGGCCCTGATGGTGAGCATCGGCGCGGCACAGGACAAAAAAGCTCCTGCACCAGCGAAAGCGGCCGCACCTTCTTCTGCCGTGCCTCCCGTCATCGACCGTGAGATTTTTTTCGGTAATCCCGAGATCGCCGGCGCCCAGGTCTCTCCTGATGGAAAGTACCTGGCCTTCATCAAACCGTACAAAGACACACGGAATGTCTGGGTAAAAGGCGTGGACGAACCCTTCACTGCGGCCCGGTTGCTGACCACGGAAACCAAGCGGCCCGTGGCTGGTTATTTCTGGACGCGCGACGGCAAATACATCCTTTACGTAAAAGACAACGATGGTGACGAAAACTTCAACATCTTCGCTGTCGATCCCGCGGCCAAGCCGGCCGCCGGCGCTGACGCGCCGCCTTCGCGCGATTTGACCGGAGTCAAAGGTGCCCGCGTCATGATCGTGGACGTTCCCAAAGACGATCCGGACACGATCTTTATTGGACTCAATGACCGCGACAAGGCCTGGCACGATCTCTATAAGCTGAAGCTCTCCACCGGCGAGAAGACGCTGGTGCGCAAGAACACTGACCGCATCTCCGGCTGGGAATTTGACCTGAAAGGCAATCTCCGCATGGCCACCCGCACCACGGATGCCGGCGACACGGAGATCCTGCGCGTCGATGCCGACAAGCTGACGCCCATCTATTCCTGCACCGTGGAAGAAACCTGCGGAACGGTTCGCTTCACTAAAGACGGAAAGCACGTTTATATCGAGAGCAACAAGGGCTCAGCCGACCTCGCTTCCCTGATGCTGCTCGATCCGGAAACCGGCAAAACAGAGATGGTCGAATCCGATCCACTGAAGCGGGTGGATTTTGGTAACGCTATTTTCTCTGACGTTACAGACCAGCTGGTGGTCACGACCTATGTCGATGACAAGACACGGCTCTACTTCAAGGACAAGGCGTTCGAAAACGACTACAAATTCGTGCAACGCAAGCTGCCAGGACTCGAACTTGGCATTGGCTCACGCACCAAAGATGAACAAATCTGGGTGGTGACGGCCTTCGGCGACACGGAGCCGGGCGTTACCTATCTTTTCAATCGGAAAACACACAAGCTCGATAAGCAGTATTCGATCCGGGAAAAGCTGCCACGCACGGCTCTAGCCGAGATGAAGCCCGTGCACTACAAGTCCTCTGACGGACTTGAAATTCCGGGTTATCTGACGCTACCCAAGGGCGTGCCAGCGAAATCTCTTCCGCTGCTCGTAATCCCGCACGGCGGTCCGTGGGGCCGTGACGTTTGGGGCTACAACACCTTGGCGCAGTTTTTCGCCAATCGTGGTTACGCCGTGCTTGAGCCCAACTTCCGTGCCTCAACGGGGTATGGCAAGAAGTTCCTGAATGCCGGTAACCTGCAATGGGGCAAGCTCATGCAGGATGACATCACCTGGGGCGTGAAATATCTGGTTGGCGAAGGCATCGCCGATCCCAAACGCGTGGGCATCCTCGGAGGGTCTTACGGTGGTTACGCCACGCTTGCCGGCGTCACGTTCACCCCGGATACCTACGCGGCGGCGGTCGATATTGTCGGTCCATCCAACCTGATCACGCTGCTTGAATCGATTCCGCCGTATTGGGAGAGCATCCGCAAAATCTTCCACGTGCGTATGGGCGATCCTTCCACGCCGCAAGGCCAGGCGCTCTTAAAAGAACGTTCTCCCCTCACCTACGCTGACAAGATCAAGACGCCGCTCCTCGTGGTTCAAGGCGCAAATGATCCCCGCGTGAACAAGCGCGAAGCCGACCAGATCGTGATCGCTTTGCGCGACCGCGGTTTCCCGGTGGAATACATCCTGGCTCCCGATGAGGGTCACGGGTTCGCGCGCCCCATCAATAACCTGGCCATGTATATGGCTGCGGAGAAATTCCTGGCCAAACATCTTGGCGGACGCTACCAGGACGGTGGCTCCCCCGAAGCTGTGGCTCGCCTGAAGGAACTCACGGTTGATCCGAAGACTGTGGTAGTGGCGAAGAAAGTTGACGCCAAATCGGTCGGGGTTCCTAAACCCGCGGCCGACCTTCAGCCCGGCACCTACAAATACAAGGCCGTTATTTCCGCAGGTGGCCAGCAAATCAACCTTGATCTCACCACCACCGTGAAAGAAGACAAAGGCATGTGGATGACCAGCGCAGCCCTGGAAGGGCCCATGGGTCACATCACGGACGTGGCGATCCTGGAAAAAGGGACGCTTATCCTTCGCAAGCAGGACGTCCAGCAGGGCCCGGCGTCCATCAACCTGGAGTTCTCAGACAAGAAGGCAACCGGCAAGATGAACATGAACGGCCAGGACCGTCCGGTCGATGCTGACCTGGGCGGGCCGCTCTTCGCTGATGCATCTGCCTCTGAACTCTCGTTGGCTGCTCTTCCTCTTGCGGAAGGCTACACCGCCGAATTCCGTAACTTCGACGTGCGCAAGGGAAAAGAGAAGCTGATGTCATTGAGGGTGGTAGGCAGCGAAAGCGTGACCGTTCCCGCCGGAACCTTTGATGCATACAAAGTCGAAGTCGCTTCCGCAGATGGAGGCGCCGATAAACGCACACTGTGGGTCGCCAAAGACTCGCGCAAGCCGGTGAAGGTTACGGCCGTGCTGCCCGAGATGGGCGGTGCAACATTGACAGAGGAAATGGTGCCTTAGCGTCCATTTCAACTTTGGTGCGCCCCTGGCCACCGCCGGGGGCGTTTTTCTTTTTTGGGAACCAATGACTGCGGCCACGGACGGGTTAACGCTTGCGCGCTTCCGCTCTCGTGACGCCAGAAGGCTCGTGCTCGTAGAGGTAATTCAGGGCTGCGACCAACGCTCGCTTATCGCTACGCGCGGTTCCCGTTTGCAGCTTGAGTCGAAGTTGCTTCTCGAGAACCGCCTCGGCTTGCTCGCGCAGGACATAAACCCGCTGATCAGGGTCGGAGATCACCCATGCGCCATCGCGCTGTTCAACCGTCAGCTCCCGTTCGATCACGGAACCCGATTTCATTTTGCCGTGCTCTAGAGCGAGAGTCTCCGTCAGCTTGAGACGCACGCTCCCTTCGTTGTGACTGATTTTGACCTGTTTTACTTCCACTCGTTCAACCACGGAGACCAGAGCGTTGGTCCGCATCGGCTGCACGTCAAGGGAGCGTGAAAGATCAATGCTGCCCTCGTGAAATGCTCTCGCGATGTCCCGTTTATCCGGCTTGGAGTGCTGGCGCATCGTGGCCAGGGCCGACGGCAGGTTTGGTTCGTCAGAAGTAGATGCCTGCAGTGAATTCCCGGGATCCGAGGCCGCCCTGCCGTTTTCTTCATCGCCTGCGCCGTCGTCGCTGCGCGAACTGACACCGGCCAGCAACGTCAGCTCTGCCCGCGGGCTCACAACGTACCGGAGGAAACGCGGCCTGCCGCGCGCTGACCAGTAATCGTTGGTCCACGATTCAACAATGATGCCGGAACGTACCGAGCTCAGGAACGTCTTGTCTTCCGCCGAGAGGACAACTCCCACATGGCCAAACCACACCGCCAGATCGCCCGGTTGCGGCGTCTTCACCCGCACAAACTCGGGCACGCCACGCCGTAACTGGCGCGAATCCTGGTACTCGTAATTCAATCCGGCTCGGGTGTAGAGGAGGTGTACAAGATGCGAGCAGTCCGGCTTGGGACTCACTTCGGGGCCAAAGCGGGAAGCAAAATCGGCCAGAGCCTGTCCTTGCTCCAGCGAGAGCGTCCGCGGAGATGCGTCTTCCGGCGGAAGTGCTTGCGCCACGTGCGCGCAGATAGCCATCGCAAGCGCAACCTGCATAGTAGCGAGCTTAGCGGCGGTTCTGACGCTCATAACGGCCATTCGAGTATTGTCTGATGACTTGGGCCGGTTTTGTGCTGTCACATTGCAGCGCAGTAACCCCCGAAGTACATGCACGTCTGGAATAATGGTTGCGAGAGTTGCAGATGGAAGAACCTCGCCCCGAGCTCCCCCGCCGTATCGGCCTTGCTCTTCTTGGCATGCTGATCTGCTGGTCACTCAACGTGTTCCACCTCGGGCTATCTTTCTGGATTTTCACGCTCTTAGGAGAGAAATTCCTCGCGCCTTTTTACGTTCTGGTAGGCGGCATAGGCGTACTTCAGATGGCATATGTGGTGCCTCTCTACCGTCTCTTGCGGCGCAAAAACCTGCCGGAAGCCGCCCTGGGGTTGATTCTCGCCGCTTGCATCACTCTGTTTTTGAGCGCCAGTTTCGATTACCACGGCTATCGGCAAACACATCCAAAGACGCCGACGGCAAGTGCTAGAAATTTCATATCCTGATCACTACTAAGGGCTAACGACTACCAACCGGTTTTTCGTATACTGTTCTGCTTTATGGCTGCGCCAAGCGCCTCCCCAAACTCTCCGAGGAAGTTAAGACTCCTCCCTACGCTGAAAAGCGGGGAGATGTGGCGCTATTTCGGGCCCGCCTTCGTGGCCAGTGTGGCCTACGTGGATCCGGGGAATTTTGCCAGCAACTTCGAGGGCGGAGCCCGGTTCGGTTATTCCCTCCTGTGGGTCCTGCTGTGGTCGAATGCCATGGCGATTCTGATTCAGTACCTCTCCGCCAAGCTGGGTATCGCCACCGGAAAGACGCTTCCGCAAAATTGCCGGAGTTTCTTCAGCAAAAAGACAAACTTCGGTCTGTGGGTCGCCGCCGAGCTCGCTGCCCTGGCAACAGACCTCGCCGAATTTCTGGGAGCCGCGCTGGGCTTTTACCTGCTCTTCGGCATACCACTGTTCGCCGCCGCACTGATCACGGCAGTCATCGTCTTCCTGATGCTGGCGGTGGAACTCTACGGCTTTCGCCGGCTAGAGCAACTGATCATGGCGTTTGTATTTGCCATCGCCGCCTGTTACGCGTTTGAGATGTTCATCGTCAAGCCCGACTGGGGCGCTGTGGCCCACGGGGTCTTCGTGCCCCACATCAATTCCGAAAGCATCTACGTTGCGGTTAGCATGCTGGGTGCAACGGTGATGCCTCACGTTATCTATCTGCATTCCGCGCTTGTCCAGCACCGCGTCCGTGAAGACGCGCAAAAGGGCGAGCACGAGCAGTGGCACCTGACGGTGAAGCATCTCCGTTATGAGTTGTTTGACGTGCTGGCGGCGATGAACGGCGCATGGCTGATCAATTCCGCCATGATCGTGATGGCCGCCGCGGTCTGGTTCCGCACGGGCACGCCGTTTACCTTCGACGAAGCTCACCTCACCTTGCGGCCGATCCTGCCTGCGGTTTCGGGCGCGGCCTTTGGTATGGCGTTGTTGTTCTCCGGACTCTCTTCCTCCACGGTCGGCACCATGGCTGGGCAGGTGATCATTGAGGGCTTTCTGGATGTGAAGTTCAGCGTCTTCCTACGCCGGCTGCTTACCATCATTCCGTCATTGATTGTGATCGCGCTCAAACTCGATCCCCTGAAGATTCTGGTACTATCTCAGGTGGTGCTGAGTTTTGCGATTCCGTTCGCGCTGGTGCCGCTTGTCCTGCTCACCCGGTCACAATCAGTCATGTCAGACATGGTGAACAGGCGGCCTACCAACATCATGGCGTATGTTGTCACTGCCGTGATCGTCGGTCTGAACCTCTTGCTTCTATACCGTTTCGTCGGCGGAACATTCTAAAAACGGCCCCCCACGGCAAGTTGAGCCTCCGCAGCGCGCACGCGAATCCAATCAGGAAGGTGGACTTATATAAATATGAATACGTTTGGCAGCCGCTCTAAACTGCGCGTTGGCGCCCAGGAATTCGAAATCTTTCGCCTGGACGCGATGGAAAAGCATGGATGCAGGCCCGCGCGCCTTCCTTACACTCTGCGCATCCTTCTGGAAAATCTGCTGCGCACCGAAAACGGCCGCAGCGTGACTGCTGAAGACATCAATTTCCTTGCGGATTGGAAACCGCAGGCGATACCGGACAAGGAAATTGCCTTCACGCCCGCCCGCGTGCTGATGCAGGACTTCACCGGCGTTCCGGCCGTCGTTGATCTGGCCGCCATGCGCGATGCGATGAAGAAGATGGGCGGCGACCCCAATCTGATCAACCCTTTGCAGCCCGCCGAGTTGGTGATCGACCACTCTGTGCAGGTAGACGAGTTTGCCACCGTAAACGCATTCGGCGTTAACGCCCGCCTCGAATTCGAACGCAACCAGGAGCGCTACGCCTTCCTGCGCTGGGGACAATCTGCTTTCCGCAATTTCAAAGTCGTGCCGCCCGATATGGGAATCGTTCACCAGGTGAACGTCGAGTATCTCGCTCGCGTCGTCTTCTCCGAAAAGAAAGATGGCACAATCCAGGCGTATCCGGACACGCTTGTCGGCACCGACTCGCACACTACCATGATCAACGGCCTGGGCGTGTTGGGTTGGGGAGTGGGCGGCATTGAGGCCGAGGCCGCATTGCTGGGCCAGCCAGTCTCCATGCTGCTGCCGCAGGTTGTAGGTTTCAAACTGACCGGCTATTTGAGAGAGGGCGCCACAGCAACCGATCTGGTTCTTACCGTAACCGAACTCCTCCGCAAGACCGGCGTGGTAGGCAAGTTTGTTGAGTTCTTTGGTCCCGGGCTCGACCATCTTCCCGTGGCGGATCGCGCCACCATCGGCAATATGGCGCCTGAATATGGCGCGACCTGCGGGTTCTTCCCGGTGGATCAGGCCACACTTGATTTTCTCCGCACTACAGGCCGCAGCAACGATCAGGTTGCGCTCGTGGAAGCCTACTGCAAAGAGCAGGGCCTGTTCCGCACAACGCGCAGTGAAGAAGCCGAATACTCACAAGTCATGGAGCTTGATCTGGGCACTGTGGAACCCAGCGTGGCCGGACCGCGGCGTCCTCAGGATCGCGCACCCCTTTCCAAAGCTCGCGAGTCGTTTGAGTCAGCGTTGCCGACCCTGATCGGGCCGCGCAGTCCTAAAGCATCAGGCGCCAAGGCCGCGCCTCAGCAAGTTTCACGCTTCGAAGCTGAAGGCGGTATGACTGCGGTGGCTGTTGAGGACCCTGCTGCCCCAGCTGCAACAAAAAAGATGGGCGACCACGTCTTCGAGCAATTGCATGATGGCTCGGTGGTGATCGCCGCCATTACTAGCTGCACCAACACTTCGAATCCCTCAGTAATGATGGCCGCCGGCCTGCTGGCTAAGAAGGCCGTCGAAAAGGGGCTTGAGCGTAAACCGTGGGTCAAGACGTCACTCGCTCCCGGTTCGCGCGTTGTCACCGAGTACTATCGCAAAGCCGGACTGCTCCCCTATCTCGAGAAAATCGGCTTTCACGTCGTCGGCTATGGCTGCACTACATGTATCGGCAACTCAGGACCTCTTCCCGCGGATATCTCCTATGCCATCAATGAGAAAGAACTGGTGGTGGTTTCAGTACTGTCAGGGAACCGCAATTTTGAGGGCCGTATCAACTCGGAAGTGCGCGCGAACTACCTGATGTCGCCTCCGCTGGTGGTTGCCTACGCGCTTGCCGGCCGGATCGATCTCGACCTCACGCATGATGCGCTCGGCAATGGCAAAGATGGCAAACCGGTCTACCTCCGCGACATCTGGCCCAGCCAGAAAGAGGTTACCGACGCGATCGCCGGAGCCATTGACTCCGGCATGTTCAAGCACAATTATGAAACCATCTTCGATGGCGATGAAGAGTGGAAGAAGCTGCGCGTCCCCGAAGGGGAAACCTACGCCTGGCCGAACTCCACCTACATCAAACGGGCTCCTTACTTTGATGATATGCCCGTGCGTCCCGCGCAGGTGAAGGACATTTCTGGTGCACGCGTGCTCGCAAAGCTGGGCCACAGCGTAACCACGGACCACATTTCTCCCGCTGGCTCAATCAAGACCGCCAGCCCCGCAGGCAAATATCTCCAGGAACATGGCGTGAAGCCGGCAGACTTCAATTCCTATGGCTCTCGCCGCGGTAACCACGAAGTGATGGTCCGCGGGACTTTCGCGAATGTTCGTTTGCGCAACCGCCTGGTTCCGGAATCTGAGGGTGGCATCACGCGTTATTTCCCCAGCGGTGAAGTCATGTCGATCTTTGACGCCAGTGTGAAGTACATCAACGAAGGCGTGCCGCTCATTGTGCTGGCGGGAAAAGAATACGGCTCAGGTTCTTCGCGCGACTGGGCAGCGAAGGGGCCTCTTCTCCTTGGGATCCGGGCAGTAATCGCTGAGAGCTATGAGCGCATTCACCGTTCTAATCTTGTGGGTATGGGGATCCTGCCGCTTCAATTCCTCCCTGAAGAGGAGCCGGAAACGCTCGGGCTGAGCGGCGGCGAGGTGTATGACATTGTGGGTTTGCCGGAGCTGCTGGCTTCAAAATTTGCTGGCGGCCGGCAGGTAAAGGTCCGGGCCACTTCGAACGACGGCAAAGTGAACGAATTTCACGCCCTCGTTCGAATTGATACGCCCCAGGAAATCCTTTATTACGAGCATGGCGGCATCCTGCAGTACGTACTGCGACAGCTGGCGGCACGCAAACAAAACGCCTGAATCTGCATCCAAAGCAGAGTACCGGAGGAACCGCGAGCACGCCTTCCTCCGGCACCCAAGGCTATGGCACTCAAGTAACCACCTTGAGTTTCTTTGGTTTCCGATTTCCGTAAGGCAAAAAAATGTCCGATTCCTCATTGACTTCGGGGGTAAGATATTTACCCAAGGTGGATGGGTCCAGTCCGGGTAGTAGTGCCGCTTGCTCGCTTGAGGTGCTGAATGGCAACAATCCGCTGTGACCAGCATGGCGTAAGTCACGAAGCTTTCGTCTGTAAACACCTTGTCTACGGTAAATATCTCGGTTTTTTCTGCGATCTCGATGATCGCGGGAACCCATTCCCTGACGCCTGGTGCAACGGCTGCGAGTTGATCCGCCTGGAATACGACGGCTGGTCCGATGCGACCGAAGACCTGATGGAAATCGCCATGGTGTGCGGCGGCTGCTACGAGGAGATTAAGGAACGTAACCTCCTCGGCAGTGAATCGAGTTCCGCGCTCCAGTAATCTTCTTACCAATCCTCAATCATTCGCTGCACCGCCTTCGTGTATCTCTCCTCCCTGGAACAGCTTCATCAGCGTTAATCAGCGGTAAGGTTGTTCCTCCGCCCCTTTGCCAAACCGCAGTTTCAGCGGGATAATGTTGTGTTTAACGACTTCTTAATACGTCCACTGGAGCCCGCGACCCTCTTGACCAAAAGTTAACACTCCAAGTAGAACTTTTCGGATCAATTCGCCTGCACTCCGGCCCGGGCTTGCCAATCTAAGGAGGCACTTTGAAGGTTTACGAAGGCAAGGACATCCGCAATCTTGTGGTAATTGGGCACTCCCACTCTGGAAAGACCTCCCTGGTTTCCGCCATGATGTACACCAGCGGCGCTACTCCCAAGCTTGGCCGCGTGGATGATGGCTCCACAGTCACGGACTACGACGAAGAAGAAATTGCCCGTCAGATGACGGTCTCCATGGGCATCGCTCCACTGGAGTGGCACAACACCAAAATCAACGTACTGGATACTCCAGGGTTCACGCTGTTTGCTCACGAAGGCAAGATCGCTATGCGTGCCGCGGAAGCAGCGCTCGTGGTCGTCGATGGTGTTTCAGGTGTGGAAGTGGTGACTGAGAAGGTGTGGCAGTACGCGGAAGAAATCAACCTGCCGCGCGTGATTGTCGTAAGCCGTATGGACCGCGATCGCGCCAACTATCAGACGGCACTCGAGAGCCTGGTCAACGCCTTCGGACGGCAAGTGGTTCCCGTGCAGCTGCCCATCGGTAGCGAGAAAAACCTCAAGGGCATCGTAGACCTGGTCACTATGAAGGCCTACACCTACGACCTGGGCGGAAACGGCAAAGGCAAAGAGGGCCCCATTCCCGGTGATCTGGAAGCTGCAGCCAAAGAAGCCCACGAAAAGCTGGTCGAGATCGTGGCTGAAGGTAAAGACGAGCTGATGGAAGAGTTCTTCGATAAAGGCACGATTTCCGAAGAGCACCTGATCCCTGCGCTTCACGAAGCCATTAAGGAAGACAAAATTTTTCCTGTACTGTTTGCATCTGGTCTGGGAAATATCGGTACCGATCACCTGATGGATTTTGTGGTTGACTACTTCCCCACCGCAGCCGAGCATGCCACCGTTTCCGCCGGTCCTGACGCCTCCGGCAACGGACATTCTGCCGAACGCCACGTGACCGACAGTGACCCAACTTCAATTTACGTCTTCAAGACTGCAAACGATCCCTTTGCTGGACGCATTACTTACTTCAAAGTCTTCTCTGGTGTGGTGAAGAACGACGCAACAATGCAAAACTTCACCCGCGGCACTTCAGAAAAGCTGGCTCATCTCTCCGTGCCGCAGGGCAAGAATCTGCTGCCAGTCCCTGAACTACATGCCGGAGATATCGGAGCAGTGGCCAAGCTGAAAGACACCGTCACCGGTGACACGCTGGGTGACAAAGCGAACCCGATCCAATATCCGGCAGTATCGCTGCCCGAGCCGGCGATCACCTTCGCCATTGAGCCCAAGAGCCGCAACGACGAAGACAAACTTTCCAACGGGTTGCACAAGCTGATGGAAGAAGACCCCATGGTCCGCTTCTTCCGCGACGAACAGACGAAAGAGTTCCTGATCGCAGGAACGGGCCAGCAGCATATTGAAGTCATTGTCTCCAAGCTGAAGAAGCGCTATCACACGGAAGTCAATCTCAAAGCGCCGAAAGTTCCCTATCGTGAGACCATTCGCGGCCGGGCAGACGTGCAGGGTCGCCACAAGAAACAGTCCGGAGGTCACGGCCAATACGGCGACTGCAAGATCAAGATGGAACCGGTGGAGCGCGGCAAAGGCTTTGAGTTTGTGAATGACATCTTCGGCGGAGCGATTCCAAAGAACTTTATTCCTGCCGTTGAAAAAGGAATCGTCGAAGCAGCGCAGCGCGGATATCTGGCGGGCTTCCCCGTCGTCGATTTCAAAGTGATTCTCTACGACGGCAGCTACCACGACGTGGATTCAAACGAACTCTCATTCAAGACCGCGGGCCGCATCGCCTTCAAGAAGGCCATGGAGCAGGCCAAGCCCACGCTCCTGGAGCCAATCATGAAAGTCGAGATCACAATTCCGGATGAATTCGCAGGCAGCATCATGGGCGATCTCAACTCGCGTCGCGGACGCATTCAGGGCATGGACAACAAGGCCGGCAAAACCGTGGTGAAGGCCGAGGTCCCAATGGCGGAAATGCTCACCTACGGCGCCGACCTCACCTCCATGACGCAGGGCCGCGGCAGCTTCAACATGGAAATGTCCCACTATGACTTTGTCCCGGCTGTGAGCCAGGAAAAGATCGTGGCGCAGTTCAAGGCCGAGCGCGGAGAATTGGTGGAAGTGGAAGAGTAAGTTTGCATTATCCCGAGCGTCACCGCGGGAACCTATCGCGAAAGAAGACATTCAAGGCCGTGGTTGATTTTTCGTCACCGCGGCCATTTCTTTGCATCATGGTGCATGATGAACGATTTCCGATCCATTCTTACTCCCGACGCAGTTTTGATCTACGCAAGCCGGGCAAAACTGATTTTACTTCTACTTGCAGCTGCAGCATTTGTCACCCTGAGTCCGCTGCTCTGGAAGACCGGCCGAACGGATTATCGTATCGTCGCCGTTCTGGCAGTCACTCTTTGCGGGGCCGCTGCTTTGTGGCTGTTGGCTCGACTCATATGGCAGAAGCCGGCACTTATCATCAGCTCAATAGGCATTTACGATGGCAGCTCCGCGTTAGGTGGTATCGTTTTGCGCTGGGAGCAAATAGAGGATGTTTATATTTCTTTTCTAAAAACATCGGCATTCAGCAAACAAAGGTTTTTGTCAGTTCGCGTGAAAGATACAGACGAGTTTCTGCGCGAGGTTGCCGGGATGAAAGCCATGACGATGCGGATGAACATAGGTCTGGTTGGGGCTCCTGTGAACATCCCGGCGACGACGCTATCAATTCCCTTGGAAGAGGTCATTGAGCACATGCGGAAGACCTGCCCATCGGTTCGGGTGATCGGGCAGGCAGCTGGGAAATGGTAGCGCCCCTTCCCTTCGCTCGGGATGCAGCAAACGCTAGCTTGCCGCCACCGCTTCAACCTTCTTCTTTCTCTCTGCTTCCACCGCTGCCATGTTCGGTTCGAAGCAGCGCCGGCAGCGCGCTTCGTACATGCCTGCAGCGCCTACCACGATCAGGTCTTCGCTGCCGATCAGCCGCTGCGTATGCTTGGCGGGATTCCCGCATTGCATGCAAATAGCGAGAGTCTTGGTGATCTCGTCGGCCACGGCGAGCAGTTCCGGCATGGGATGGAATGGGCGCCCAAGGTAGTCGGTATCCAGTCCGGCGATCACCACACGTTTGCCCATGTCGGCCAGGCGAACGACTAGATCGATCATCGCTGGCCCCAGAAACTGGGCTTCATCCACGCCGATGACCTCCGTCCGCAAGTCGAGCTTGGCCTGCACCTCTGACGCGTCACTCACGCCGACGGACTGGATGCGCAAATCGCTGTGGGACACGATGTGGTCGCTCGAATAGCGCTGGTCCAGGATCGGCTTGAAGATCTGCACGCGCTGACGGGCGATCTCGGCACGGCGCAGCCGGCGGATCAGCTCTTCACTTTTGCCGCTGAACATGGGACCACAGATGACTTCGATCCAGCCCAGGCTTCCACGCATTGCATTCATGTTCAGCGAATCCCCTTTGGCAGCAATTCAGCGCCGGCATTCAGCCGCTCGCCGGCAAACTCATGAAACTCTTCAAAACTGGTAAAGACCGCCGATGCGCAGCCCAGCAGCCATCCGCTGATGTGCTCCACCGGGATGCCGGCGATCAGGTACACCGGAATCTCCAGCCGGTGCGCGAAGGTCAGCTCGCCCTGTGTTCCTGCGCCGCGTCCCGCGTACTCGTCCCAGTAACAGACGATCGCGTCACAGCGGTGCTCAATCAAGTCCAGATCATACGCGATGATCTTGCGCACAGTCTGTTGAAATCGGGCCAGATTGCTCACTTTCCACGCGCGAAATTCGCGCGCCTCAGCTTCACTCAGGTTCTTGAGCTCATCTTCCGCAGGATCATAAACCTCGTGGCCTAATTCGCGCAGGAGAGGCGTAATCTTCGCGCGCCATCCTTTGCCCAGGTCAGGAGAGTATTCAATGGAGCCCGCGAGATAGAAGAGCATCGTGCAAGGATTTTCGTGGATACGGAGCGCAGCGTCAACGCAGAATCACACGAGTTTCAGGCGAGTTTTCCACAGAACATGCAGAGAATTTCCGCAGGCGCACTACAAACAAAGCCGCGAATTACGCGAATAGACACCAATCAAACTAGATCTATTGATTCGCGTTCATTCGCGGCTAATGGGCAGCTCACTCGTACTTCAACGCCTTCAACGGCTCCACATTCATCGCGCGCCGCGCAGGAATGAATGACGCCAGTAGACCCACGGCAGCCAGGAGCAGGGAGACCACAGCGAGAGTGAGCGGATCCATGGGACTCACATCCACCAGCAGGCTTGTGATACCGCGAGTAGCCACCATCGTCAGGATCAATCCCGCAATCACGCCGGCGCCGACCAGTTTCAACCCCTGCTTCAGCACCATGGCGAGAATCGTGTTGCGGCTCGCTCCCAGCGCCATCCGCACGCCGATCTCGTGCGTGCGAAGCGCCGCAGCGTAAGAGATAACGCCATAGACGCCGACGACCGCGAGTATCAGCCCAATCATTCCGAGGGCTCCGCTGAAGCGCGTGCCCATGCGATATAGAAACAGACCGTTTGCGCCCTCCAGCGTTTGCTCCATGGTCTCTACCCCGATAATCGCCACACCGGGCAGGAGCGACCGAATCTCGCCTTCAAGCTGGGTCTCCATTGCCGCGGGGTCAGACGAAGTCCGAATCTGCAAAGTCGGAAGCATCTCGGGGTTCTGCTCGATCGGCAGGTAGATGAAGGAGCTGGGACTTTCCGTCGGGTTCGCGTATTTGCCCGTCCTGGTGATGCCGACGATTTCGATAAAAGGGCCGCTTTCGCCGACCAGGCTGAAGCGTTTCCCGATTGCGTCCTGGTTCGGCCAGTAGCGCTTCGCCATGTACTCGTTCACCACGGCGACAAGCGGAGCCCTGGCGTTATCCTGATCAGTGAACGTGCGGCCGCGCAGCACGGGGATGCGCATGGTCTGGAAATAGTCGCGGCTCACACGATTGAAATCGATGTTCGGCGCCTTGTCGGATGCGATGCTGGACTGCCCTTCAATGTAGATCTTTCCACGTTCATGCCGATAGCCCATGGGAACACCGGCGGCCAGGCTTACCGATTCAACTCCAGGCAGCTCACGCACCCGCTGCTCCAGCATGCGCAACATCTTCTGGGAGCTCTCAGCATTGAGGTTAAGGCTGCGCAAGTCGAAGCTCGCATTCAGCACGTGATGCGGATCGAAACCCAGATAACTGCGCTCCGCATTGCGTGTGCTTCGAACGAACAATCCCGCAACCACCAGCAGCATGAGCGAACCGGCCACCTGGATGACCACCAGCGCATTGCGAAAACGTGACTTTGTGCTCCCGGCCACGACGCCGCGGCTGCCTTCATGCAGCACCTGGCTCAGGTTCGTGCGGCTGACGCGGAAGGCGGGCGCCGAGCCGACGAGCAGCCCGGTCATCAGTGCAGCGGTCAGTCCGAACGCGAATACCCGCCAATCAAAGCTGAAATCGAAAAGCAGCTGGCTTCCCAGCGCCTTGATCTGGATCGAGCCGAGCAGATGGCTTGCCCACGCTCCAATCAACAGCCCCACGGCTCCGCCCAGCGCAGCTAGTACGATGCTTTCCGTCATGAGTTGGCGAATGAGCCTTGTCCGGGCTGCGCCCAGAGCGGCGCGGACCGCCATTTCACGCGCTCTGGCAGTAGAGCGCACCAGAACTATGTTCGCGACGTTGGTGCACGCCAGGAGCAACACGAGTCCTGCCAGCACCATAAAGAGCACGCCGACGATCACGATGCCATTTGAAGGATCCGGCTCCGGCCTCGCCAGTCGCTCAGGGTAGACGCGCGCGCTAAAATCCTTGTCCTCTGGATACTGTTGCGCCCAGCGCTGAGTAAGCACATTCAGTGAGCTCTGGACCTGCTGCATGCTCATCCCAGGCTTCAGATAGGCGAGCACGGTTACCTGGCGTGAATCGCGCTTGGTCCAGAAGTTAGCCGCAGCCTGTTTGTCGCTCCAATTGGTACGCATGCTCATAGGCAGGTACGCCTGCATGTCGATCAGCGAATACAGACCATGGAAGTCTTTGGGCGCCACGCCAACAATGGTCGCGGGTTTCCCGCTCAGCTTGATCTGCTTCCCAATCACAGACCGATCTTCATTGAAGCGCTTCTTCCACAGTCCATAGCCGAGCACCACTTCCGGTATGTCGCCTGCCTTTTCAATCTCCTCACCGGAGATGAACCGGCCGGCAGTCGGCTTGAGACCGAGCGCCGGAAAGTAATTTCCGCTCACGAAGCTGACCACGATCGTGTCCGATTTTCCATCGGCATCGAATCCTACCAGGTTGAGGTTGTAGCCGATCACATCAGAAAAGCCGCTCGCCTGCGAGCGGATGTCCTGGTATTCGAGCCAGGAGAAGTTGCTTACGCCGTCCACCCCTTTTGTCTGTCCGCCGAGTGCGGTCAGGCGATCAGCGTTGGCCACCGGCAGGGGCCGCAGGAAGAGTCCATTGAGCGTGCTGAAGATCGCTGTATTCGCGCCGATGCCGAGAGCCAGCGTAAGCACCGCCACTAACGTAACAATCGGGCTTCTCAGCAGCATGCGGATGCCGTAACGAACATCTTGCAGCAGCGTTTCCATAGCACACTCCTTACAGGTTGAGCGGTGGACCGTAGACTGAGACCTGATTGGCAATCGTGGGGCCAACGGCCTCGATCTGCGGATTTCCATGAGCCTGAACGGGATATACGCTCGGAAGACCTAATCAGTTCCGTCGCGAAACTGTCCGATTCTGAACACTTGCAGGCATAAACGCACAGCTTCCGCATGAAGAAGACTATTTGCTAAGCCATGGCTCAAAAGGCTACTCTAGCCAGTTTTGAGATCGCGCTCTGGAGGAGTAATGCAACTCACCCGTCCTGTCCGGATCCTTTTCGCTCTGTTGCTTGGAGTTTCGGTTGCCTTTGGCCAGACAAAGCCTGCCGGCGGCTCTGCTGGAAAGAAAGGCGCAGCGACCAAGTCATCCACTGCGACTGCAAAGGGCGCGCCCACGCTTCAGGAAGCAGAAGCGTTCATGAAGAAAGCCGAGGCTCAGCTCGACGATCTGGGTGTCCGCGCGAGCCGCGCACAGTGGGTGCAGGAAAACTTCATTACTGACGACACGGAAACCATGTCGGCACAGGCCCAGGAACGCTTGACGGCTGTGGTTACGCAGCTTGCGCTCGATGCCCGTCGCTTTGAAGGCCTGGAGATGCCGCCGGAACTTCAGCGCAAGTTCAAGCTGCTGAAGCTCTCCTTGACCGCTCCAGCGCCAAACAACGACGCCGAACGGAAGGAGCTCACCACGCTCGCTTCGAACCTGGACGGCATGTACGGCAAAGGCAAATACTGCAAACCGGATCAAGACGGAAAACAGAAGTGTCTCTCTTTGAACGACCTCAGCCGTATCCTTGCCACCAGCACCAATCCTGACGAACTGCTCGATGCCTGGGTCGGATGGCACAAGATCTCTGTTCCAATGCGGCCCAAGTATAGCCGCTTTGTTGAGCTCTCGAATAAAGGCGCGAAGGAACTGGGCTTCAAAGACACTGGCGCCATGTGGCGTTCAAACTATGACATGTCTCCCGACGAGTTCAGCGCCGAATTGGAACGGATCTGGAAGCAAGTTGAACCGCTCTATATCTCACTACACACCTACGTTCGCAAACAGCTGATCAAGAAATATGGCAAGGTCGCGGAACGCCCAGACGGTCTGATTCCCGTACAGTTCCTCGGGAATATGTGGGCTCAGGAGTGGGGCAATATATACCCGATCGTTGCGCCTGCCAATTCCGGGCAGGGCTATGACCTGACCCAGCTGCTGAAGTCGCACAATGTGGATGAACTCGGGATGGTCCACTACGGCGAGAATTTCTTCAAGTCGCTCGGCTTTGCGCCTCTGCCGGAAACATTCTGGGAGCGCTCGCTGTTTGTGAAACCGAAGGATCGTGACGTTGTCTGCCACGCCAGCGCGTGGGACGTGGACAACCGCGAGGATCTGCGGCTGAAAATGTGCATTGAAATCCGCGACGAGGACTTCGTAACCATTCACCACGAACTCGGGCATAACTTTTATCAGCGCGCTTACATGCATCAGCCGACTCTGTTTCAAGACAGTGCCAACGACGGCTTTCACGAGGCCGTGGGCGACACAATTGCCCTCTCCGTCACGCCGGAATACCTGAAAGAAGTCGGCCTGCTCGCTGCGGTGCCGCCGGAGAGCTCGGACATCGGCTACCTCCTGAAGATGGCTCTGGACAAGGTCGCCTTCCTGCCCTTCGGACTGCTCATCGACAAGTGGCGCTGGGACGTCTTTTCCGGCAAGGTCACACCAGAGCAGTACAACAAGTTCTGGTGGGAGCTGAAAGCCAAATATCAGGGCGTTGCGCCACCGGTGGACCGCAGCGAAGCCGACTTCGATCCCGGCGCGAAGTACCACATCGCCTCGAACACTCCGTACGCGCGTTACTTCCTCGCGCGTATTCTCCAGTTTCAATTCCAGCGGGCGCTTTGCCAGGCTGCGGGAGAAAAAGGTCCGCTCCACCGCTGCTCAATCTACAAGAACAAAGCTGCAGGCGAACGCCTGAACCAGATGCTCAGCATGGGCAAGAGCAAACCATGGCCGGAAGCCCTGAAAGCGCTCAGTGGCCAAAACCAGATGGATGCAACTGCCATGCTCGACTACTTTGCACCGCTCAAGAAGTGGCTCGACGAGCAGAACCAGGGTGAGAAGCCGGGCTGGCAAGGTATGGCAGCTCCATCTGGCGCAACAGGTTCTCACTAATTTGAGGTTTCTCGCATCAGCTGTTTGCAATTCAGATGCAGGTGGGTGTTCGTTCCACCTGCATCCCAAGTAAGATTGAATGAACTGCGCATGGCCAAGTGGAAACAATACGAACTCTGGGTCCAGACCGGAGAGAACAAGTGGGAAATGGTAGGCGTTTTCCCTACTCCCGATCTTCCGACCGCGGTTGCCAACACGCGTTCGACTCGAGCGCGCCTCATCGAAGTGCTCTATGACGGCAGCAAACTGCTGGGCCAGGAAGTGATTGCCGAGCTGGGATCTTCGCGCAAAGAGCCTTGACGTCCAACCATAGCCGATCCACTCTGGATCACGCAGGCAGGACCATGAAAGTACTTCTTATCGGCGGAAACGGCTTTATGGGACGGCCAACCGCGGCCACCCTGCTCCAGCAAGGTCATGAGGTCACCGTTTTTCATCGCGGTAATACTCCTGGGCCAGAGGGAACCACGGAGATTATCGGCGAGCACGACCACCTGCAATCGCACAAGGCGCTTTTCAAGCTCCAGCATTTCGACGCTGTCGCGGACTTCATCCTCAGCTCTGAGCGGCAGGCGAAACAGTTGATGGCCACATTCCGCGGCATTGTAGCGCGGGTGATTGCCTTGAGCAGCATGGACGTCTACCGAGGTTGGGGCGTGTTCTACGGATTTGACTCAGGACCGTTGCAGGAACTGCCCGTTACCGAAGATTCCGATCTTCGCACAAGCCGGAACGTGTATCCGCCAGCCGTGCTGGAACGCGTGCGCAAGATCTATCCATGGCTGGATGACGAGTATGACAAAATTCCGGTTGAGCAAGTTGTGCTTGGCGATCCTGAACTTCCCGGGACGGTGATTCGCCTGCCAATGGTTTACGGTCCCGGCGATCCCGCGCACCGGTTTCTTCCTGTACTGAAGCGGATTGACGACGGCCGGCGACAGATCATCTTCGCCGACGATGTAGCTTCCCTTCGCACCCCGCGCGGATACGTCGATGACATGGGATTTGCGATCGCTCTTGCCGCAACTTCGCCACAAGCCGCGGGACGAATCTACAACGTGTGCGAGGAGGAGCCGTTCGGCGAGCTTGACTGGGCGCGTAACATAGCCGCCGTCGCAGGCTGGGACGGAGAGTTCGTCGTCCTGCCTCATGATCTCGCTCCTAAACACCTGCTCTCGCCCGGGAACACGGCGCAGCATTTGATTGCGTCTTCTGATCGCATTCGCAACGAACTCGGCTATCGCGAGCAGTTGCCGCGTGAGGAAGCCATGCGGCGAACAATCGCCTGGCATCGGAAACATCCTCCCACGGAGTCGCTTTACCCGTTCGCCTATCCGGCTGAGGACGAAGCTCTGAGGCATGCAAAGATCGCCTGACAGCCTTCTCCCGCTCCCAATTGCCACAAGCGCACACTTGAGTTAAGCTCACCCCGTGATCGGGACTAGAGTAGGCGAAAATCAAAATGGTTGAAGGTCTTCGTGTCCAGCGCCCGCTCATCAAGTTCCGACTGGTTCTTCCTATCGCCGCGCTTCTTCTCGTCGCTACATCCTGTTATCGCTATTACCGTGGCTCACCCACGGCCCTGCGGGCTCCCGGCGCTGCGCTTTCCTCTGACGGATATCGTCTCCATCCCATGATGGTGGCTCAAGCCGTGAACCTGCCGGCCGCAGTCGTCGCGCTGCCTCTGGAAGTTGCTGTCGTGGGAACGCGGCCGCTGACGATGCCTGGCCTGGAATTCGTCCGCATCGCCGAATTCAGCATCATCGGCATCTTCTTCTGGTTCTTCATGGGGCGGTTCGTGGACGATGCCATCGGATGGCGTCAACTGCGCAGCGGTTCGCGTTGGCGCCTTAGCGACTGCATCGTAGCTGCGCTCACCGCTGCAAACAGCACGCTCGGCTTTGTGGCTTTCACCGTGGGCCAGAACCGCGGACGCGGAAGTATCTGGCTGCTGTTTAGCTCTGCTCTCTGGGCGCTCCTCGGCTTTTCCGCCCTGACCTTCCGCATCGTGCAGATCCGCGCCTATCCCCGTATGAAAGCGTCAAACGCCCTTGAGGACAGCACCGAAGGTCAGTAGCTTTCCTGGGTAGCTTGGCTAAGATGTAGCTCATGAAGCGACTCATCGTCGTCCTCCTGACCCTGCTGTCTTCCTCCGTCTTGTTCGCCCAATCGCCACTCGATGAACTGCGTAAGAAGATTGAAGAGGCCACAACAAGCCGGAACAGCAGTCTCAGCAACGACAAACTTGTTACTGGCCTTAAAGAAGCGCTGCGCGTCGGGACCGGCAATGCTGTAGCCGAAACCGGACGTCCTGACGGCTTCCTCAAGAACGCCGCGATTAAGATCCTTTTGCCGGACAAGCTGCGCACCGCCGGCAAGACCATGCGCATGGTTGGCATGGGCTCGCAGGTTGATGCCCTCGAAGTTGGCATGAACCGTGCAGCAGAGCAGGCTGCTCCGAAGGCCAAAGCCATCTTCCTTGACGCGCTCACGCGAATGACCTTTACTGACGCGCGACAGATCTTCTCCGGCGGTGACACTGCTGCCACCGAATACTTCAAACGCCAAAGCTCTGACCAACTCACGGCCGCGTTTGCGCCAATCGTGCACAATGCTATGGAAAACGTGGGAGTAGTACGGCAATACAACAAAGTGTTGCAGAACCCGCTTGCCGCTCCCATTAAGAATGACAAGGAGTTCGACCTCGACAATTACGTGGTCGGCAAAACCATGGATGGGCTCTTCTACATGCTGGGCCAGGAGGAGAAAAAGATCCGCACGGATCCAGCAGCGCAGATCACACCCATTCTGAGAGAAGTCTTCGGAAAGAAATAGCTGCAGCTCGTCACGTTTTACTGGAATCTGAGCTCTCAGCTTTCATATGATGGCCTGAACCGTCCAATAAACGTGACCGGTTGCCCTCCCGCAACTGGGATTCCCCCGAGCGCTCTGCGAAGGAGGTCCCATGTTGGTTCAGGATTTTCTCTACGGTCTGCGCATCCTGCGCAAATCTCCCGGATTCACCTCGGTCGCGGTGCTGACGCTCGCGCTCGGCATTGGCGCGAATCTCGCGCTCTTCAGCTACGTTGACGCGCTCTGGCTGCGTCCGCTCCCCGTTCCGCAGCCGGACCGAGTAGTCCGCATCTACACCAGCAATCCAGGCAGCCACGGCGAAGTGGAGCAGGGCTTCTCTTCCTATCCGGATTTCCAGGATCTTCGTGCCGATTCGCGCACGTTTTCCGGCGTCGGTTTGATGCAGCAACGCGGCGCGATGTATGACGACGGCTCGCAGACGCGGCTCGTGATCGCTGCCATGGTGAGCGACAACTTCTTCGACGTCTTGCAACCTCGTGCTGTTGCGGGCCGCACCTTCCGCGAAGCCGAGATGCGCGAGTTCAGCGGACTTGCCGTCGTGATCAGCTACAGCTTCTGGCAGCGCGCCTTCAATCGCGATCGAGCTCTGCCCGGACGAACCATTACCCTCGATCGCCAGCGCCTTGTGGTGCTTGGTGTATTGCCGCGCGGCTTTCGCGCGACCTCGGCCGAAGTCGTTCCTGACGTTTGGATCCCGTTCTCCACATGGAAACAGTTCCGCGCCGGCGAGCAAGCGCGCTTCGCCAATCGCGAATTTAGGGACTATGACCTGTTTGGGCGGTTGGCACAAGGCGTAACGCTGCCACAGGCACGAGCCGAACTGGCAGGCATTGCGAGCCGGCTTGCACTCGCTTATCCCAAGACCAACAATGCGAGCCGCTTTAGCGTGTTGTTGGAGCGCGAAACCCGTGGCTCAGATGCCGCTTCGAGCGGGGTGCTTCTTCTCTCGATTGCGATGGTCGTGTTGCTCATCGCCTGTGCAAACGTCTCCAGCGTGTTGCTTGCTAGAGCCGAGCATCGCCGTCGCGAACTGGCAACCCGCATTGCTCTCGGCGCGAGCCGGACGCGCATCGCCACACAACTGCTGGTTGAGACCAGTACGCTCGCCGTGCTGGGAGGGATCTCCGCACTCGTACTCGCCCGCTGGATCTTACAGGCGCTGCCTTCACTGCTGCCACAGACCAGTATTCCCGTATTCGTGGACGCCTACCTGAGCTCACGTGGGCTCGTTGTGGCTATCATCGTTGCCTCTGCATCGTTGTTCATGTTCGGCCTCGTTCCTGCATTCTCTGCGTCAAGCTTAAGTCCGGTAGAAGGAATCAAGCAGGCGAGCTCTTTGGTCGCCTCTCGCGCAGCCATGCGCTCAGCGCTCGTGATTGGACAGGTCGCGCTTTCGCTGGTGCTCGTGGTCAGCGCAGGGCTGCTGCTCAAGTCGGTATGGAATGGCATGCACATGAACCCCGGCTTTGATGCCCAGCAACAAATGCTCGTCGCTGACTTCGCTCCGAGTTTCAAGACTGACGCGGAGAACCAGCACATGATCGAAGAGGCGCGACGCAGGATTAATGCGCTCCCCGGCGTTGCCGCAACAGCGTTCGGCATGCGCATTCCGTTTGGCCTGAGCGGAGGCGGCGCTACTCACAAGGTCTTCGTTCCCGAATTGCCTGCTACTGCGCCGCGTGGTGTAACCATCAATTTCGTGCCAGTCTCTGATCATTACTTCGAAGTTCTGGGAACGCGGCTTCTCCACGGACGCTCCATTGATCGCCAGGATGTTGAAGGCGGCGCACGCGTGATGATAGTGAACCAGCAGTTTGCCAGCCGCTTCTGGCCGAATCAGGATCCGCTCGGTCGAACCGTTCGGCTCGATCGCGCAGATGGAAGCGAATACCAGATCATCGGTCTAGTGGAAGATGGAAAATACAGTGACATTCAGGAAGACGCCAAACCTTACTTCTTCATCCCGCTCAAGTCCTACGATTATGGCGAGGTTTCCATGGTGATCAAGACCTCCGCAGCCTCTTCATCGCTGATCTCCCCTGTGCGACAGGCCTTGCGCTCCGTTGACAATGACGTTGCCATTCTCAACCTGGTCACCTTGCGCGAGCACATGGGACTGGCTCTTTACGACCAGCGGGTTAAATCGCGCCTGATTGCTGCGCTTGGCGCACTTGGTCTTGCTCTGGCCGCAATCGGTCTTTATGGCCTCATGGCGTTTCTCGTTAGCCGGCGCACTCGGGAGATCGGTGTGCGGCTGGCACTTGGATCTTCTCGCGCAGCAATCTTCCGTCTAACGCTGGCACAGGCACTGCGACTGGGAGCAATCGGCGTCGCGATCGGATCACTTGCAGCTGTTCCAGCGACACGCCTCCTGCGTAGCATGCTGGTTGCAGTCTCGCCGGTCGATCCCATCGTGTTTGCGTGCGCGATCTTCGTGTTACTGTTCGCGGCAATTGTCGCTGCGCTTGCTCCGGCAAGGAACGCGGTAAGGATCGACCCCATAAAGGCGCTGCGAGCGGAATAATCTAGCCTTCTCCCGACTGCCGGCTCATCATAAGCAGCTCATTTGCGCGCTGGATCAGCTCTCCGCGATCGGCATCGCGGTACCTCTGCGGCAGCAGGCATTTGCTCGTGCATTCAAGAACCGCGACCACATTCTGCAACTCAACTTCGGTTGGATAACTGGGCGGAATAAAATCTTCCAGCGTTCCCCTGATGTCTTCTGCCTCCACTGCACTCTTTCCGCGCAGCGCTGCCCGCATCCGGCTGCGCACCAGAACGGCCTCTATATCTGCACCGGAGAGATGACTCGCGTGTTCCAGAAAAAACTTTTCCAGATCTTCTGAGAATGCCGCCATGTGCGCTTTCTTCTGCATTGCTCGCAACAGTGCAAGCTTCTCCTCCGGCGTATCCGGATAGAAGAGCGCAATATGCTCCTCGGCGCGTCCCTGTCGCTTAAGGTCAACCGGCAGCAGATCAGGACGGCACGTCAGCAGGAACCAGATCACCTTCCCCCGATAATCCGTGTTCCCCATGAACTGCGCAATCTGCGCAAACACTCGATTGCTTACGCCGCTGTCGCCCGAACTCGAGCGATCTCCTAGTTGCGCATCAGCTTCATCCACGATCACGGCGATCGGGCTCATGGCCTTCAGCAGGTTCAGCACCCGTTCAAGATTGCCTTCTGTCTGGCCCTGCCACATGCTGCGGAAATTTTTGAGCGTTACGGCTGGGATTCCAACCTGCCCGGCAAAGCAGGTGGTGATAAACGTCTTGCCTGTGCCTACCGGACCGCAGATCACGTAACCCATCGGAAGCACGTCAGTATTCCCCGCTCCGATTGCAGTCGCGGCGTCCTGAAGCTTCTTTTTGGCCTGATCGTTTCCGGCGACATACGAGAGATCAAAGCGGCTCTGCACAAATTCCAACAGCCCGGCGGACTCCGATTCGATCAAATCCTTCTTTCGCTCCGTAAGGAACTTCAGCGTAAGCGGCTGGCGGTTCTGCACCGAATGCGCAATCAGGCTTTGTATCTGCATGCGCTTCAGCCCCGCTCCAAGCTTGGCCAGAACCGCATCACTCACCTCAGAGCCTGCGGGCAACGGCTGTTCACGAAGCAGCGCGCGAACGTATTCCAGACGCTCGTCTTCATCCGGCAGCGGGATCTGTATGGAAGCTACTCCGGGATTCTGCACGATGCCCTGATTCAGCTCCGTCTGGCTTTCCGAGACCAGGCAGATTGTCACGTCGGCATTCAGGAAATCGGGATTGCGCGCCCAGCGTTTCAGGATCACCAGCGCATTGCGGTCTTCGGCAGACATGTTCGAAACATCGCCTGCCGGCGC
>DATAEJ010000019.1:0-3612 GCA_036258095.1 Candidatus Angelobacter sp.
CCAGCGCCTCTGCCCAGTCGAGCGTCTCCGCCACGCCTGGTGCCTTGCTCAGGTGCAGTTCGCGAACCGACTGCACAAAGCTCACAACCTGCTTCGCCAGTTCCTGTCGTATCCCCGGCAGCCGCGAGATAACAATGCGCAGCTCTTTTTCAAAATTCGGATACTCGATCCAGTGATAGAGACAGCGCCGCTTCAACGCATCACTCAATTCCCTGCTGCGATTGGAAGTAAGAATCACAAACGGTACATGCCGCGCGCGCACCGTTCCCAACTCCGGAATGCTGATTTGAAAATCCGAAAGCAGCTCAAGCAGGAACGCCTCGAACGCCTCATCCGCCCGGTCCACTTCATCAATCAGCAAAACCGGCGAAGCTTCCTGCGCTTGAATCGCCTGAAGCAACGGCCTTTCCATGAGAAACTCGCGGCTGAAGACGTGCTTCTCTTTTTCCTCTACGGTCTGCGTGGTTGCTTCTTCTATCTTGATGGCCAACAGTTGCTTCTGGTAATTCCATTCATAGACGGCGGAATTCACGTCGAGTCCTTCATAGCATTGCAGGCGGATCAGATTTGTCCCGAGCAGCCTCGCCAGAACTTTGGCCACCTCTGTCTTTCCCAGCCCGGCGTGCCCTTCCAGCAGGAATGGCCGGCCCATCTTGATGCCGAGGAAGATTACCGTTGCCAGCGCGGGATCAGTGATGTATCCCAGCTCTTCAAATCCGCGAACAACATCCTGCGGGCTCGCAATGCTTTTTCCCGGCGGAAGAGTTGGAGCTGCCATGCCGCAGATTTAGGACTTCCCTGTGGTGCCATCTTTCGGCTTGTCTTCGGACTCGCTGCTCGCACCGCCTCCGAACGTCGCCTTGATAGCCGAAAATGCCAGCCCCAGCCCGCTGATCGGCTGTGCTGTGCCTGCGCTGGCAGGCAGACCCTGCAATGCTTGTTTGAAGTTGGCGCTGAATTTATCAAACATGATGTTGGAGACTTCCTGGATCATCCTGCCGCCCATCTGCGCCAGGATCCCGACCACGTTCATCTCTGAAACGCTGACAACCTCTGTACCACCGGGCACTTCGCGCAGCTTGCCCGTCATCGTCATCGACGCGCTCCCCTTGCCACGTGCGTCCTGTCCCTTGCCCATCATCTCGATCTCATAGGCGGCGGGATCAAGTTTCACGATCTCCACTTGCCCCTTGAAATCGCTTACCGTCGGGCCCACCTTCACGCTGATAGCGCCTTTGTAATGGCGATCGTCAACCTGTTCGGTGATCTGCGCGCCGGGCACGCAAACCACCACCTTCTTCGGGTCGCTCAGGAAGTCCCATACTTTCTGGATCGGCTCCTGCACCTCGAAACTCTTTTCAACCTTGACTCCCATTGCGCTACCCCGTGATTCCCTTTTCCTTCAGGATGTTCCACACCTTCCATGGTGTCACCGGCATGTCAATGTGCTTCACGCCGAGATGAGCCAGCGCGTCCACCACCGCGTTCACGAACGCGGCCGGCGAACCGACGTTGGGCGACTCGCCAATTCCCTTCGCGCCAAACGGATGGTGCGGTGAAGGCGTGACGGTCTTATCTGTTTCCCAGTTCGGCGTCTCTACTGCGGTCGGCAGCAGATAGTCCATGAACGTGCCGCCCTGTACGTTGCCGTTCTCGTCGTAATCGATCTGCTGCATGAACGCGATGGCCAGCCCTTCCGTCAACCCGCCATGAATCTGGCCTTCCACGATCATCGGATTGATGATGTTGCCGCAGTCGTCCACCGCGAGAAACCGCCGGACCTTGACCTCACCCGTGCCCTTATCAATGTCCACCACGCAGATGTAGGTGCCGAACGGGAAAGTAAGATTCGGCGGATTGTAATAATCCACCGCTTCGAGCCCTGCTTCCACGTCCGGCGGATGATTGGTGTAAGCCGCGAAGGCGATTTCCTGGATCGTCTTGGCTTTGCCTGGTGAGCCCTTCACAAAGAATTTTCCCGGCTCCCAGTCCAGGTCCTGCTCGCTGCATTCCAGCAGATAGGCCGCGATCTTCCGCGCTTTATCGCGGATCTTTCTTGCCGCCACGGCCGTCGCTGCGCCCGATGTCGGCGTGCTGCGACTGGCGTAAGTTCCCAGACCGTAGGGTGCTGTGTCGGTATCGCCTTCTTCGACGACGACATCACCAGCGGGAATGCCGAGCTCCTGCGCCACAATCTGCGCGTAAGTCGTCTCATGTCCCTGGCCCTGGCTCTTGGTTCCCATGCGGCAAATTGCCTTGCCCGTCGGATGAATGCGGATCTCAGCACTGTCGAACATCTTGATCCCGGCAATATCGAACGTGTGCGCCGGTCCGGCGCCAACGATCTCCACAAACGTCGAAATCCCGATTCCCATCAGCTCGCCCTTCTTGCGCTTCTCCTCCTGCTCCTTGCGCAAGCCGTCGTAGCCGATCTTATCGAGGGCGAGCTTCAGGTTGGCTTCATAGTTTCCGCTGTCATAGCTCCAGCCAAGCGGCGACTTGTACGGGAACTTATCGTTCGTGATGAAATTCTTGCGCCGCAACTCCACCGGATCCATCTTCAGTTCCTGTGCCAGCACGTCTACCGCGCGTTCAATCAGGTAGGCCGCTTCGGTCACCCGGAACGAGCACCGGTAAGCGATTCCACCCGGCGCTTTGTTGGTGTAAACGCCATCCACTTCGCAGAAGGCATTCTTCAGGTCGTAGTTGCCGGTGCATATGCTGAACAGGCCGGCGGGGAACTTCGTCGGCTGGGCCGCGGCATTGAACGCGCCGTGGTCGGCCAGCGTCTTTACCCGCAGTGCCTTCATGGTGCCGTCTTTGTCAGCCGCAATCTCCGCCTGCATGTGGTAGTCGCGCGCAAAACCAGTGGACATCAGATTCTCTGACCGCGTCTCTATCCACTTCACCGGCAACCCGGTGGTGAGCGATGCCACCACTGCGCAAACGTATCCAGGATAGATTGGCACTTTGTTGCCGAATCCGCCGCCTATGTCAGGCGATACCACGCGGATGTTCTGCTCCGGAATCCCGCCCACCAGTGCAAACAGCGTGCGGTGCGCATGCGGCGCCTGCGATGTCAAATAGACCGTCAGCTTGCCGGTTGCGCTGTTAAAGTCCGCCACGCAGCCGCAGGTCTCCAGCGGCGCCGGATGGCAGCGCTGGAAGAAAGCGTTCACCTTCGCTTTAACCGGCGCGGCTGCAAACAGCTTGTCTGTGTCCTGTTTGTCGCCTACTTCCCAGTGGAAAATGTGGTTATCTTTCTGTTCCCGATCCTCGCGCAAAAGCGGCGCTCCTGGATCCATTGCCTTCTTCGGGTCGACCAGCACCGGCAGTTCTTCATACTCCACTTCCACCAGTTCGGCGCCATCGGCGGCGGTGTAGCGGCTGTCAGCCACCACAAACGCAACTTCCTGCGCCTGGAACAGGACTTTGCCCGTCGCCAGCACCATCTGTTTATCGCCGGAGAGCGTCGGCATCCAGGCCAGGTTGGCCTTGGCCAGGTCCTCGCCGGTGATCACCGCCAGCACACCGGGCAGCGCCTTCGCCTTGCTGGTATCAATGCTCTTAATCCGCGCGTGCGCGTACGGGCTGCGCACCAGCTGTCCGTAA
>DATAEJ010000020.1:0-14460 GCA_036258095.1 Candidatus Angelobacter sp.
ATTGAACGCGGACGCGTACGACTGACTTTGCCGATCAAAGTCCGCGAGCGCGAAGAAAACATTCTGATCGAAGAGAGCGCACCCGGGCAACTGGTGGGGTGGTCAGCCATGATCCCGCCGTACCGATTCACCCTGAGGGCCGGCGTTCCGCTGGAGACGGAGGTGATCGCAATTCCGCGTGATGCGCTGCAACGCTACTTTGAGGCGCAGCCGGTGCAGGGACAGAAAATCCTTCTCAATCTCGCCATCGTGATGGGACACCGGCTGCAGCTGGTGCAGGCCATGTGGGTGCGCGAAATCCAACGCGCGGTGGAGCAACGCTCGGCGATCGGCGCAACCGCTCATTCATCAGCGAGCAAGTGAAAGCGGCAAGGAAGACATATTTCGGAGGGGAGAAATGGCAACCGGTCAGCAGACTGTTAAACCGCAGCAAGCGGTAAAGCCACCTGACAAAGACAAGCTCAAATCTGCGCCGCGGCGCTGGTTCACGGAAGCGCTGCTGGGCGGCGGCTTCCTGGCCACGGCAATGGCGTTTATCTACCCGGTGTTTCGTTACCTTATACCTCCTGAAACGGCCGATCTCGGCGGCGACTCTGTCGTCGCCGGGAAGGTCGGTGAGCTGAAACCGAACAGCGGGAAGATCTTCCGCTTCGGCAGCAGGCCGGGACTTCTGGTACGCACTGCAGGCGGAGAGTACAAGGCGATGTCAGCCACGTGCACGCACCTTTCCTGCACGGTGCAGTATCGCGACGATCTGCACGAGGTCTGGTGCGCGTGCCACAACGGGAAATACAACATGGATGGGCGCAACATTTCAGGGCCGCCACCGCGCCCGCTGGAAGCCTTCGACGTGAATGTCCGCGGCGATGAAATCTTCGTGCGCCGCCGCCGGGAGGTCTGACGATGACTGTTCTGGCCCAGGTACGAAGCTGGCTCGACGAGCGGCTGGAGTGGGACGACCTGATCGCTCCGCTGCGCAAGAAGACCGTCCCGAGGCACAAACTTTCTTACTGGTATTTTCTCGGCGGCAT
This sequence comes from Candidatus Angelobacter sp., assembly GCA_036258095.1. Classification (GTDB taxonomy): domain Bacteria; phylum Acidobacteriota; class Terriglobia; order Terriglobales; family Acidobacteriaceae; genus Angelobacter. The sequence goes on from DATAEJ010000020.1 coordinate 1,032, forward strand.
GACGCTTTTTTTGTTTGGCGTGCAGGTCCTCACCGGCATTCTTCTTCTTCTTTATTACCGTCCCGGCGCCAACGAAGCTTTTGAGAGCGTGCAATACCTGGTGACGCAGGTGCAGTTCGGCTGGCTTCTGCGCTCGATCCATTCCTGGTCAGCCAACCTGATGATCTTTACCGCGTTTGCGCACATGTTCAGCGTGCTGTTCCTGAAGGCCTATCGTAAGCCGCGGGAGCTCACCTGGGTCAGCGGCGTGGTCCTTCTTTTCCTGGTGATGGGGTTCGGTTTCAGTGGCTACCTGCTGCCGTGGAACACGCTGGCTTACTTCGCGACGAAAGTGGGGACAGAGATCACCGGCCAGGTGCCGGTGGTCGGCCGTCCGCTCATGATCTTCCTGCGCGGAGGAGAGGACGTGACCGGCGCAACGCTCACGCGCTTCTTCGGATTCCACGTGGCCGTGCTGCCCGGGATTGCGACGCTGCTCATCGCGATCCACATCCTGCTGGTGCAACGCCTGGGTATGAGCGTGCCGCCGCGCGTGGAAAGCGAGTGGACGGTGAATCCTTCGGCGCGCCGCGAAATGAAATTCTTCCCCAACTTCGCGCTGCGCGAACTCATGGCCTGGTACGTTGCGCTGGGCATTCTGGGCGCGCTGGCGGCCATCTTCCCGTGGAACCTGGGCGTCAAGGCCGACCCGTTTGCGCCGGCCCCGGCGGGCATCAAGCCGGAGTGGTACTTCCTCTTCATGTTCCAGACGCTCAAGCTCATTCCCTCGAAAATCTGGATCATTGACGGCGAGGTGCTCGGCGTCATCGGCTTCGGCGTGGTGGCGCTGCTCTGGGTGCTGCTGCCTTTCTTCGAAAGCCAGGAGACCTCGCGTCCAAAGAAGTGGATCACCGGAGCCGCAATTTTCGCTCTGGCATACATGATGGGGATGAGTATTTATGGCCACCTCGCTCAATAGGAAGTCCAGTAAGACGCGCAGTACAGTTCGCAGATTTCGAGTTTCGAGGTTTGTGTTCGCGTCGATCGTCGCGCTGCTCGTGTTCGCAGCCGTGTCGCCGGAACCTTCCGCCGCGATGGCCGGCGGTGTCCCTTCCGGGAGCACCGTGAACGCGGCGCCGGCCGCGCCTTCGGCCAATGCGAACACACCTGCTTCCGCGATCAGCGCGCCCGCAAGCGCGGGGAAACCGGACACGCCCGCGACCTCAGCAAAATCAGAGACGCCCACCGCGCCAGCGGCCCACAAAGACACATGCCTGGATTGCCACTCCATCCTGCCGGAGCCGCTGGGTGTGACGGCAGAGAAGTTTGCCGAAGACATCCACTCGCAGAAAGGACTCACCTGCGCAGGCTGCCACGGCGGCGACCCGACCACCGACGATGCCGACAAAGCCATGAACCGCAAGGCAGGCTGGAAGGGCAAGATCGAACGGAAGCAGATTCCGCAGCTCTGCGGCAGTTGCCACGACAACCCGGCCTACATGCGCCAGTACAATCCCAGCCTTCGCACAGACCAGCTTGCCCAGTACCACACCAGCATTCACGGCAAGAGGCTGGCCGGCGGAGACACCAAAGTGGCGGTCTGCATTGACTGCCACAGCGTGCATGACATCAAGCCGCCCTCCGACCCGCGAGCCACCGTGAATCCGGTGAACGTGGCTAAAACCTGCTCGCGCTGCCATGCCGACGCGGCAACCATGAAGCCTTACGGGATTCCCACTGACCAGTTTGCCAATTACTCGAAGAGCGTGCATCACGACGCGATCACCAAACGCGGCGACCTGAGCGCGCCCACCTGCACCACCTGCCATGGCAACCACGGCGCCGCGCCTCCGGGCGTGGACAAAGTGCAGAACGTCTGCTCCACCTGCCACGTTTTCCAGGCGCAGATGTACGAGAAGAGCTCGCACAAAGACGCTTTCAACAAAGCCAACCTGCCCGGCTGCGTGGTGTGCCACAGCAATCACGCAATCACGCATCCGACCGATGCCAAGCTCGCCGCCGGGCCTGAGGCGGTCTGCATGACGTGCCACACCAAGGGCGACCGCTGCGACCAGGCGCGTGAAACGCTGCTCGCCGGCATCACCAGACTTGACGACGCGATCAAACGCGCCGACCAGGAACTCGCGCTGGCCGAGGCATCTGGCATGGAGGTAAGCCAACCTCGGCTGGCGCAGAGCCAGGCCAGTGACGCCCTGACCAAAGCGCGCGTCACCATCCACAGCTTTAAGAAAGAACTTGTGGATGCCGACATCCAGGAAGGGCTCAAGGTGGCGCAAGCCAACCTTATGGCCGGCCAGAAGGCGATGGCGGAGCGCAACTACCGCCGCGTGGGCCTGGGAATTTCGCTGCTGGCGATCGCGCTCATGGTGGCAGGATTGTGGGCTTACATCAAAGAGATCGAATCAGAAGAGCCGCAGGAAGTGATGGTGAAGGGGGCGGGGGATTAGAAAGTCAAAACCGATTTGCCGCAGATTTCCGCAGATGAACGCTGATCAAGAAAACCTTTGCCACTGATGTACACAGATGAACACTGATGGAAACGCACTTCGGCGGACTAATGGCTCTTATCAAATGCCAGCACCGTTTCCAGCAGTACGTTCGCACCGTTCTCGATGTCGTGGGGACGGGAGAACTCCCTGGGCGAATGGCTGATGCCGCCGATTGACGGAATAAAGATCATGCCAATAGGGCCGATGCGGGCGATCTCCTGCGCGTCATGGCCTGCGGCTGGGCATAAGCCGGGTGGAGAAGCCGAGTGAGCGCGCGGTGGAGTCAATCAGCTTTTGAAATTCCTTGTCAGTCAGTGCGGGATGGTTCACGATCGGCTCGGTGAAGCTGAAGCGCAGTCTTCAAAGAAATTACATCCCGGGGTGATCTGGGCTGACGCGAAGCGGAAGCGAGCCGACCCCTGTGCCGCGCCTTCGGGGCTCGTTATCTCTATACGCAATTGCACCCAGACCTCCCGGTCTGGGCTAACTCATATCGCGCCTTTCGGCGCTCGCGCATGGCTCTGCCTCTTTGCTCATTCCCAACGACGAGCAATGATCAGCGTCTGTCAATGCTATCAGTGCAATCGGCCCAAATCAGTTCTTGGATCCGCGCGGATCCGCGCGGATCCGCGTTGATCCGCCGTAAATTCTTCTCGACCGTCCGTTTCGCCTTATGCGGCTATTTCAACCCACGCATCAGGCGATGCAGATATGTCACGTGAACGCCGAGGCGGCGAGCGGCTTCAGTGTAGTTGTTGGCGGAGTCTTCCAGGGCCTGGCGCACGATCTTGAGTTTGGCTTCGCGCAGGGCTGCGTGATAGCCGAGCGGGCCCGAGGGTGCTGGTGGCGCGCTCTCCCAGAGACTTTCCGGAAGGTCGGTGACCTGGATTTCCGGTTCGGACCCCAGCACCACGGCGCGTTCGATGGCATTTTCCAGTTCGCGTACGTTGCCGGGCCAGTCGTGTTCACGCAGGGCGGTCATTGCTTCGGGGGAAAAACCGGCGACGCGACGCCCGCAGCGGCGGCATGCTTTCGCGAGGAAAAAGGTCGCCAGCAGGCGGATGTCGTCCATGCGTTCGCGCAGGGGAGGCATTTTGATCGACACGACGTTGAGCCGGTGCCACAGGTCTTCACGAAAAGTGCCGCTGGTTACCGCGGCGCGCAGGTCTTTGTTAGTAGCCGCGACCAGGCGTACGTCTATTCGGATTGGCTTGGTGCTGCCGAGCCGGGTGAATTCGCGTTCCTGGATGACGCGCAAGAGCTTGGCCTGCGTGGTGAGCGGGAGTTCGGCCAATTCGTCCAGAAAGACCGTGCCGCCGTCAGCGGTCTCCAGCAGACCTTTCTTGGTTCCCACGGCGCCGGTGAAAGCCCCGCGCTCATGACCGAAGAGTTCGCTTTCAAGAAGATTGTCGCCGAGAGTAGCGCAGTTCACCGCCACGAATGGTTTTTCAGCGCGGCGGCTGTTGCGATGCACGGCCCGCGCGGCTACTTCTTTTCCGGTGCCACTCTCACCGAGAATCAGCACGGTGGTATCGGATACGGCCACGCGCGCGATCAGGTCATACACCTTTTTCATTGCGGCCGACTCGCCCACCATGGCACGGTCGTGATCGAGATCAGCGCGGAGGAGTTGCGCCTGCGCGCGCATGCTCTGATATTCGAGCGCACGTTCAAGGGAGAGAGCTATGACCGCCGCGACGCCTGTGAGCAGTTCAAGGTGAAGCTCGTTGAAGCCCGCGCCGGGATGGCGCACGTCAAGGTAGAGCGCGCCGACGGCGCGCTTGCCGGAGAGCAGCGGCACGCAAAGGATCGACTGGATACCGGCGCCAATGATGCTCTTGGCTTTTTCCAGGCGGGCGTCGGCAGAGACGTCATGCGCGAGCACAGCAACTTTCTCGGACAAAACGCGGCGCACCACCGTAGTGCTCACCTGAATGGATTCGGATTTCTCGGGCTTAGTCCCGCTGCGCCGGCGCCCGATGATAGAGGTGGCAGGCAATGACGGATCGTCATAGAGCAAGACTGCGCCGCTTTCCGCCGGCGTGATCTTGAACGCGAGATCGAGCAGGGCATGCTGCAATTCTTCCGGTTCGCGCAGGCTGGCCGCCTGGCGGTTGAGTTCAAGGACCTGTTCCAGCCGGCCTCCCGCGTCCTCTCCCTGGGGCGAGGTTAAAAGCGCTTGATGATTCTGGAGCATAGGCTCAGCCGCGTGGATAGTCGCGTACTGAACAGTGGCGGCGTTGCCGGCTTCGGTGACCTGGGGGACGGCAATTTCGTCAGTGATTTCGCCGTCCGCAAAAATAAAGGTGTGACCGGAGACGCCGATGCGGTCCCCGTGCTGCAGCACGTGCTCAGTCACCGGCAGCTCATTGACGAACGTACCGTTGTGGCTGCCGAGGTCCCGTACCACGAAATGGCCGCTTTCCTGACGAACGACACAATGCCGTCGCGAGACCGCAGGGCTACCGAGGCAAATGGCAGCCCTGGGATCGCGTCCGATGAGAACTTCTGTTTCGCCCAGCTCCAGCTCGGGCAGGTCTTGCGCTCCAGTGGCAATCAGCCTGGCCATGAATTGTTCTTCCCGGAAAACGCACCAGTTTAGCACCGGCAAGGAGCAGCATCCGGAGACGATCGCCTAATCAAGAGGAGACGATCGTCTACTCCCGCGGGTAAAGGGCATGTGTCGGCGAATCGCGCTTGCGACCCCAAGTTGCTGCGGATCAATGATTTGCATTTGAGTGGCACCCGGCGCCAACTCTGGCAAAGCAGGTGCATTAACAAGGGACATGCAGGGCCTGCTGAGTGGACGTCGCCCGAAGGGGGCTTCGGAAGAAAGGTTCGTGACCTCTGCTCAGCAGGCGCCAATAAGCAGATCATCCAGAGCGACGAAATTATGACTTTGTGTTTTACGTACGAATTTGCCGCCCTGAGCGCGCCAGCAGAATCCGGCTCGGCGAATGTTTCCTCTCGCCGCCGCCGAACGAAGGGTGAGGTACTTCTCGCTTCGCGCTAGGCAGCTTCAGCGCTGAAGCTTCTGCCACCGGGCGCGCCCTGCGCCGGGTGGCTTTTTTATTTGGATCGAACGCAAAGCGGACGAGTGCGGAAAGGGAACAACAGTAGAAATGGTAGGCCCGAATGGACTCGAACCATCGACCTCTTCCGTGTCAAGGAAGCGCTCTAACCAACTGAGCTACGGGCCTGTGCGCAAATTGCGGCGAACAGAAATTCCATTCTAACATCGATCGTTTTTTCAGCTAAGGCAACGGCCTGCGACAGCGCGCTTTACGAAAATCTAATATTCGCCGGCCGTTCACTTATGCCAAACTGCATGACAAACAAAACCCCCTCGTTTACCCTTGGATAAGGTGATATTGGGAAGTACTCCGCTTTATCAGTCCCCAGAAACAGGCGTACATCATTATGGGAGCCAGACACGGCCTTTCGCCCACCAGGCCAAAGCCAATCCAGGGTTCTGAAGAGGATGAGAGTGCCGCGATTGCAGTGAATGGGCACGATTCAGAGGAAATGCTTGCGCTGAATGATCCCAGCCTTTACCTCAACCGTGAGCTCAGCCTGCTTGCCTTCCAGCGCCGCGTACTGGAAGAAGCCCAGGACGAGACTAACCCGCTGCTGGAGCGAGTGAAGTTCCTCTCGATTCTGGGTTCAAACCTGGATGAATTTTTCATGATCCGTGTGGCCGGTCTGATGCGGCAGGTAGAAGCCGGCACGCCGGAGGTTTCACCCGACGGGCTCAGCGCAGCCGAACAGCTTGACGCGATCCGAACCGAGGTAGCGAACCTGCTTGCAACAGCGCACAAGGTCCTGCGACGGCAGCTTCTCCCTGCGCTGGAGAAAGCGGGAATCAAGATCCGCGAGTACTCACAGCTTTCAGGGCCGCAAAAGGCGCGGGCGGAGAAGTACTTCAACGAAACGGTGTTTCCCATTCTCACTCCGCTTGCCTTCGATCCGGGAAGGCCGTTCCCGCATATTTCCAATCTGAGCTTGAACCTTGCGGCGCAGATTCGTGACGCCGATGGACTGGAGCACTTTGCGCGAGTTAAAGTCCCGGCCACATTGCCGCAACTTGTATCCGTTGATCCGCCCCACAAGCGCTCGACGAAGGACAGCCGCGGAGCAAAAACGCAGACCTTTGTGTGGCTGGAAGATGTGATGGCGGCAAATCTGGGACTGCTGTTTCCCGGGATGGAAGTGCTGGCGGCGTATCCGTTTCACATTACCCGAGATGCGGAAATCGAAATTCAGGAGCTGGAAGCGGGGGATCTGCTGGAAAACACGGAAGAGGGCCTTCGGCAACGGCGCTTCGGCGACGTGGTTCGTCTTCAGGTGAGTACGGGAATGCCGCCGGAGATCTTGAAACTGCTGGTCAGCAATCTGGAAGTCACGAGGAAACAGGTCTATCGCCATACCGGACCTTTTTCGTTGAGCCGGCTGAAATACCTGGCCGCTCTGGATCGCGAGGACCTGAAGGATCCACCGTTTCTGCCGGCAGTACCCACGTTGCTGAAGCCAGAAACAGACGAAGAGGACATTTTCAGCATCATTCGCGGGCGGGACATTCTCCTGCACCACCCATTCGACTCGTTCCAGCCGGTGATCGATTTCCTGAAGACATCTGCTAAAGACCAGTCTGTACTAGCCATGAAGATGACCCTCTACCGGGTGGGTCGCAACTCGCCGATCGTAGAGGCGTTACTCGAGGCGAGTGAGGAAGAAAAGCAGGTGGCGACGCTGGTGGAGTTAAAAGCGCGCTTCGATGAGGAAAGCAACATTGAGTGGGCGCGAGCGCTGGAACGGCAGGGCGTTCACGTGGTCTATGGGCTGATTGGACTCAAGGTGCATTGCAAGGTGGCGCTGGTGGTGAGGCTGGAAGGCGATGAGATCAGGCGTTACGTGCACCTGGGAACAGGGAATTACAACCCCGTCACCGCGCATCTTTATACCGACTTCGGCCTGTTTACCGCGGATGAAGATTTCGGCGCGGATGTAACCGACCTTTTCAACTATCTGACGGGTTACTCATCGAAGAAGGATTATCGCAAGCTGCTGGTTGCGCCGATCAACCTGCGGCAGGGAATTGAGGCGCGAATCCGGCGCGAGATCGAGCACAGCAGGCGGCGTGGCGACGGCCACCTGATCTTCAAGATGAATTCGCTGGAAGACCCGCACATGATCCAGCTTCTATATGAGGCATCGCAGGCGGGTGTGAGGATTGATTTGCTTGTGCGCGGCATCTGCTGCCTGCGTCCGGGGATTCCCGGCGTAAGCGAAAACATCCGCGTGATCAGCATTGTGGGGCGGTTCCTGGAGCATAGCCGCATTTATTACTTCCATAATGGCGGCGACGAACAGCTTTATCTTGGCAGCGCCGATCTCATGTCGCGCAACCTGAAGCGCCGTGTGGAGGTGCTGTTCCCGGTGGAAGACCGGCGACTGGTTCACAATCTTCGTGATCGCGTTCTTGAAACCTATCTTGCCGACAATGTGAAGGCGCGCGAGATGATGGCCAACGGCGAATATCAGCGAGTTGAGCAGGAGCCAGACCAGCCGGTCATCAACAGCCAGGAATGGCTGCTTAAGACGCGTAAAGGCCGCGCCCGCCGGATCTAGCTACTTACACACAACACCTGTACCCTCAGGACGCATCTCAGCAAGGGCAGTTCGTGTGTATATCCCCGGACGGAAAAGAGCCTTTTGCCCAAAACAACGGTTACAAAAAAGACTGCCCGGACAACGCAGCCCAAGCTCGTCAGCACAGGTAACAAGAGCCCACTTTCGGCGATGCCGATCAACGACGTCATCGCGAGGGCACAAACCGGTGATGTGGCCTGCTTTGAAGAGCTGTACTATCGCCATAAGAGGCGAGTGTACTCGCTGTGCCTGCGAATGACGGGCAACTTTGCCCAGGCGGAAGACTTCACGCAGGAAGCCTTCATGCAGCTCTACCGAAAGATTTCTTCTTTCCGAGGCGAGTCAGCGTTCTCTACCTGGCTGCATCGCCTGGCTGTAAATATTGTGCTCATGCATTTCCGCAAGAAGGGGCTGAACGAAGTGTCGCTTCAGGAGATGCTCGATCCCCAGGAAGAAGGAGCTGCGACCCGCGAGTTCGGCGCGCGCGACAATGTGCTGCATGGCTCCATCGATCGGCTGGCGCTGGAGAAAGCGATCAGCGAACTCTCGCCGGGCTACCGCATTGTTTTCGTTCTCCACGACCTGGAAGGCTACGAGCACAACGAGATTGCCGAGATGCTGTGCTGCTCCATTGGCAACAGCAAGTCTCAGCTGCACAAAGCACGCATGAAGCTGCGGGTGCTGCTGGCGGAGATGAACAAGGCCGAGCGCGAGCAGGAAGTGCTCGCCGCATAAAGATTCCAAGACACAAGCCAAAGGCCGCAGTTCCGGGAAACTGCGGCCTTTTTCTTTCTGCCAGAAAAATCAGTTCGTGAAGCCTTCCGGAACGTAAGGACAGACCGGATCGGCGCCCAGCGGATCGCCGGTCCAGGCGAAGGCGCGTGCGCGTGAGCCGCCACAGATGTGGGCGTACTCGCAGACGCCGCACTTGCCATGGAACAGGTCAGGCGTGTGAAGTGCGCGGAAAGTATCCGAGTTGCGATAGACATCGGGAAGTGTGCGAGTGCGGACGTTGCCGCAATTCAGCGGCAGGAATCCCGAAGGATAAATATCGCCGATGTTCGATACGAAGACGATGCCGTGTCCATCACGGATCTGGAAGCCCTGGTAGACGGAGGTTTGCTTCATCTGCTGTGAAGCCATGCCTGCGGCTTTCATCTTCTTGATGGCAATTCTGCGGTAGGAAGGAGCCTCAGTGGTCTTGACTGCAAATGGCGCGCGCGGGACGAGATCAAGAACCCAGTCCATGATCTGCTCTCCGCGTTCGGGAGAAACTTCGTTCAACGCCTTGCCCCGCCCGACGGAGATGAGAAAGAACAAGCTCCAGCGCATGACAGGAAATTCGCGGCTCAGCAGATCGTAAATCGCGGGCAGGTCGTCGGCAGTTTCTTCGGAGACGAGCGTATTGACCTGGATCGGCAGACCGAGCCGCCCGGCGGTGCGGGCAGCCTGCATTGTGCGTTCGAAGGTTCCGGGAACGTTGCGGATGGCGTCGTGCTTTTCGGCGTTGGAGCCATCAAGGCTGAGACCCAGGCTCTGGATTCCGTGCTCCTTCAGCTTCAGGATGGCTTCATCGGTGAGCTCGGGTGTGGCACTGGGAGTGATGGAGACTTCCAGGCCGAGCTTGCAGGCGTAATCAATAAGGTCGTAAATGTCGCGGCGACGGAGCGGGTCGCCGCCCGTGAGGATGAGGTGCGGCAGTGGATCACCGAATCCGACCAGCTGATTCAGGAAGCGGCGGCTTTCCTCACCGTTCAACTCCAGGGGATGCGCGAACGGCATGGCCTCAGCTCGACAATGTTTACAGGCTAAGCCACAGGATTGGGTCATCTCCCAGTAAACCAGGAGCGGGTTCTTCGAGAAGTCTCGGGGGATGCGGTGAGAGTCTTGCGTTGCGCCGGGCAGTGCCATGTATGAAGCCCTCCAGATCTCGATCCAAAGAGATCAATGAAAGGTTGAGCTTAACGGGTAATGCACACCGGCGGTGTGATAGTGGTCACACGAGTTTTTGGAGAGGCCGGCGGAATCTCAGGGCGGTTATCTTCGCCATATTTGGCGGTGTTCGCGGCGGGTTAAGCGGAACCGCTATGTCGTTTATGCAAAAGGCCTTACATATACAAATCTTTAACAGAGGGCGGCAACTTCCGTGTAGCGGACAGCGCGCTCTGGCTGGCATACTAATAGTATGCATGCACAGCCTAAAGTTGCCCTAACCCCTGACCTGGACGAAGTGCAAGAGTGGGTAGAGGCGTTTGATCAAGTTGCCGACGACGACCCAGCCCAAGCCACCCGGTTGCTCGAAACCCTTAGCCGTCGAGCGCAGCAGGTGGGAGTCGAGGCCCCAATCTCCTTCAATACCCCGTACATCAACACCATTCCTGTAGAGGAAGAAGTTTCTTATCCGGGCGATCGCGCCATGGAGCGGCGCATCAAGAGCCTGATCCGGTGGAATGCCATGGCTATGGTCCACCGCCAGAACAAGAAAGATCCCGGCATTGGTGGCCACATCTCCACCTACTCTTCTCTGGCCACGCTGCTGGAAGTGGGATTCAACCACTTTTTCCGCGCGTCTTACGGTGACCAGGCCGGCGACTTCATCTACTTCCAGGGACACGCCTCACCCGGCGTCTACTCCCGGGCTTTCCTCGAAGGCCGGCTCTCGCTGGAGCACGTAGAGAACTTCCGTCACGAATTACGCGGCAAGCCGGCGGTCACATCGTATCCGCACCCGTGGCTCATGCCGGATTTCTGGAGCTTCCCCACGGTCTCCATGGGCCTTGGCCCGATCAATGCCATCTATCAGGCGCGCTTCATGCGCTACCTTGAGAACCGCGGGCTGATCAAGAAGACCGACCGCAAGGTCTGGGCCTTCCTTGGCGATGGCGAGACCGACGAGCCCGAATCGCTCGGCTCACTCACGCTGGCATCGCGCGAGAAGCTCGACAACCTGATCTTCGTGGTGAACTGCAACCTGCAGCGTCTCGATGGCCCGGTGCGCGGCAACGGCAAAATCATCCAGGAACTGGAAGCGGCCTTCCGCGGCGCTGGATGGAACGTGATCAAAGTCATCTGGGGCTCCAACTGGGACCCGCTCCTGGCCCGCGACACCAGCGGCAAGCTGCTGCAGCGCATGACGGAATGCGTGGACGGCGAGTACCAGACTTTCAAAGCCAAAGACGGCGCGTTTGTCCGCAAGGAATTTTTCGGCAAGTATCCGGAGACGGCCAGCCTCGTCCAAAATATGAGTGACGACGATATCTGGCACCTGCAGCGTGGCGGCCTGGATCCGCAGAAGGTCTATAACGCGTATCACCGCGCAGTGAGCCACACCGGCCAGCCGACGGTGATCCTGGCCAAAACGATCAAGGGTTACGGCATATCATTCGCGCAGGCGCGCAACCCAACCCACCAGGAAAAGAAGATGACGGACGAAGCGCTGGCGGCCTTCCGCACGCGTTTTGAAATCCCCATTCCAGACGATGCCGCCAAGAGCGCTTCTCTGTTCCGCCCGGCAGACGACAGTCCGGAGATCCGCTACATGAAACAGCGGCGCCAGGAGCTGGGCGGCTACATGCCGGCACGCACCATGGATACGCCAAAGGTCCAAGCGCCACCGGTTGAGTTCTTCTCAGAAGCGCTGGCCGGCTCCAAGGGACGCGCCGTCTCAACCACCATGGGTTTCGTGAGCTTGTTGCGTGTGCTGCTCAAGCATCCCGAACTCGGCAAGCTGGTTGTGCCCATTGTGCCGGACGAAGCCCGCACCTTCGGCATGGAATCCATCTTCCGCCAGGTGGGCATTTACGCCAGCCAGGGACAGCTCTATAAACCGCACGACCAGGACATGCTGCTCTACTATCGCGAGGAGAAAGACGGGCAGATCCTGGAAGAGGGCATCACGGAAGCGGGCTCCATGGCGTCATTCACCGCCGCCGGAACGGGCTATGCGAACTACCGCATGCCCACCATTCCGTTCTTCATTTATTACTCCATGTTCGGGTTCCAGCGCATCGGAGACCTGATCTGGGCATTTGCTGACGCGCGCGGCAAGGGCTTCCTGCTGGGCGGCACCGCCGGCAGAACCACGCTGGCGGGTGAAGGCCTGCAGCACCAGGACGGACACAGCCTGGTCCACGCCAGCACCGTGCCAACCTGCCACAGCTACGATCCGGCGTATGTGTATGAAGTTGCCGTGATCGTGCAGGACGGGCTTCGCCGCATGTACCAGGAAGGCGAAGACCGCTTCTACTACATCATGCTTTACAACGAAGACTACCCGATGCCGGAAGTGCCGAAAGGCGTGGAAGAAGGCATTATCCGCGGCATCTACAAGCTCAAGGCGGCGGAAGGCGGCAAAGCGGTGGTCCAGTTGTTCGGCAGCGGACCGATCCTGAACGAAGCGCTGAAGGCCCAGGCCATTCTCGCTGAGAAGTACTCCATCGCCGCCGACGTGTGGAGCGTAACCAGCTACAACGAGCTGCGCCGCGACGCTCTGGGCGTGGAGCGCTGGAACTGGCTGCATCCGGCAGAGAAGCAGAAGACGCCGTACATTGTTACGGCGCTCAAGGGCGCTGAGGGTCCGATCGTTTGCGCGTCTGACTATATGAAGGTGGTGCCGGACCAGCTTGCTCCGTGGATCGGCCCGCGCATGGTCACGCTGGGTACAGATGGCTTCGGCCGCAGCGACAACCGCCAACACCTGCGCCAGCACTTTGAGGTGAACGCAGAAACCATTGCCGCCGCGGCGCTCTCACGCCTGGCACGCGATGGCAAGTTCGACGCCAAAAAAGCGCAGAAGGCGTTTGCGGACCTGAACGTGAATCCGGACAAGATTGATCCGGTGTTTGCTTAAGGCGGACGCGTTTCACCGCAAAGGACGCGAAGGACGCAAAGAAGAAAGTTGAAAAGGCAGGGATGATCAAGTCCCTGCCTTTTTGTTTTTGGCCGCAGATGAGCGCAGACCAGGAAGCCCCTTTTGCCACTGATTTACACAGATGAACGCTGATCAAGAAACACTGCTAGCTTCTGGCTTCTCAGGGCCAAGGCCCCATTGCTGACCACACAACTTTTCCGCAGACCCAAAGGCCCGTTCGACTTCGCTCACGGCAGGCTACGGGCGCAGCCAGCTCTGTCCATTCAAGCAACGAATTTGTGAATCCGGTCGGCGTGAGCGCTAGTCATGTATGAGTGAAGGCTCGAAATCGACAAGCCAAAGTTTTGGCTGAGCAAAACAAGATTTCGAGAAGAGCCGACGAGTTCTTTTAAGGAGACTGGAATCATGGATCGTACTGGGA
>DATAEJ010000021.1:0-21105 GCA_036258095.1 Candidatus Angelobacter sp.
CGAGCGAAACTGGATCTTCGGGTTGTGCTTTGACAACACCTTCGTGATGGCCGCCGTCAGCGTGGTCTTGCCGTGGTCAATGTGACCTATCGTCCCTACGTTCACGTGCGGCTTGCTGCGGTCAAATTTTTCCTTCGCCATGTGCTCCTCTAACTCTTCCTGAACCAGAACGCGCCCAGGCGCGTCTCCTGTTCGGTTAAACCTGCGAATTCTCTGTCCAGCCGTTCGTACTCGGCCACGTTCTCTGTGCGAAACCGCGAGAAGTCGTTTTCTGTCTGCCAGTAATCCAGCGTAAGAAAGCGAAGACGATCAGTAACATCTCTTACCAGCTCCGTTCGAAGATAACCTTCCGAACCCCTGAATAACCGGGCCCAACTTCCTTCGGGGCCGTACTTCTCAACAAATTCGTTTTCTCGTTCCTGCCGTACCCGGAATTCCCAGACGATCACATATTCGCCACCCGGAATTTCCTGTGCGCTCAAATTGTTACTTGCCCTGCACCTTGGCCACGATCTCCTCGGTAACCGACCGCGGAGCTTCGTCATAATGCGCAAAGTGCATGGAGAAGGTCGCGCGTCCCTGGGTACTCGAGCGCATCTGGGTGGCGTAGCCGAACATTTCGGCCAGCGGCACCAGTGACTTGATCACCTGCGACCCGGCGCGATGATCAATGCCTTCAATGCGTCCACGGCGCGAATTCAGGTCGCCGATGATGGTGCCCATGAACTCCTCAGGAACCACCACTTCCACCTGCATGATCGGTTCCAGCAGTACCGGCGACGCCTTGCGTGCAGCTTCCTTGAATCCCATCGAAGCGGCGATCTTGAACGCCATTTCATCCGAATCCACTTCGTGATAGCTGCCGTCATACAGAGTGACCTTGATATCCACCAGTTCATAGCCGGCCAGGACGCCGCCTTCCATCGCCTGTTTCACGCCCTGTTCAATGGGCTTGAAGAACTCGCGCGGAACCGAGCCGCTCTTGATCTCATTGATGAACTCGAAGCCTTTGCCCATCTCGTTGGGGTCAATGCGCAGCTTCACGTGCCCGTAGTGGCCGGAGCCGCCCGTCTGGCGGATGTACTTACCTTCCGCCTCGGCGTGCTTGCGGATGGTTTCGCGGTACGCAACCTGCGGCTTACCGACATTGGCCTCCACCTTATACTCGCGCATCATGCGGTCAATGATGATCTCCAGGTGGAGCTCACCCATACCGCTGATGATGGTCTGACCCGAATCCGGGTCGGTGGCGACTTTGAACGTTGGATCTTCCTGCGCCAGCCGTCCCAGGGCGACGCCCATCTTTTCCTGGTCGCTCTTGGTCTTGGGCTCCACCGCTACCGAAATCACCGGCGCGGCAAACTCGATCGATTCAAGAAGAATTGGCGCTTTTTCCGAGCAGATGGTGTCACCGGTGGTGATGTTTTTCAGGCCAACGCAGGCGCAAATATCGCCCGCATAGATCTCGTTGATCTCCTCGCGCTTGTTGGCGTGCATCTTGAGCAGGCGGCCAATGCGTTCGCTTTTTCCGCGGGTGGTATTCAGGACGCTGTCACCGGTCTTGAGGTGACCGGAGTAAACCCGCACGAAAACCAGCTGTCCCACAAACGGGTCAGCCATGATCTTGAATGCCAGACCGGAGAATGCCTCGTTGTCGGCCGGCTTGCGTTCCAGGATCTTTTCCGGATGGTCCGGATCGTGCCCTTTGGTCGTCGGAATGTCGACGGGCGACGGCAGGAAATCCACCACCGCGTCAAGCAGCGTCTGGACACCCTTGTTCTTGAACGCTGTTCCGCACAGCACCGGGAACAGCTTCAGCGCGATCACGCTCTTACGCAGCGATTTCCGCAGCTCGTCCGCGCTGATCGGCTCACCTTCCAGGAACTTGTGCAGCAACTCGTCATCATATTCCGCAACCGATTCCACCAGCTGCGCGTGGAAGGCTTCCGCTTTCTTCTTCAGGTCAGCAGGAATCTCTTCCACTTCGTACTTGGCGCCCATGGTCTCGTCGCGCCACAGGATCGCCTTCATGTCGATCAGGTCAACCACACCTTTGAAGGCTGCTTCTTGTCCGATTGGAATCTGGATCGCTACGGGGCGGGCATTCAAGCGCTTGCGGATGGTATCGACGGCGTGTTCGAAATCGGCGCCCATCTTGTCCATCTTGTTAATGAAGCAGATGCGCGGGACACCGTACTTATCGGCCTGGCGCCACACGGTTTCCGACTGCGGCTCTACGCCATGCACGGCGTCAAACACGGCGCAGGCGCCGTCGAGCACGCGCAGGGACCGCTCCACCTCGGCGGTGAAGTCGACGTGGCCGGGCGTATCGATAATGTTGATTCGGATGTCGCGCCAGAAGCATGTGGTCGCGGCGGAGGTAATCGTGATGCCGCGCTCCTGCTCCTGCTCCATCCAGTCCATGGTGGCGGTGCCTTCATGCACTTCGCCGATCCGGTGGGTGATACCGGTATAAAAAAGGATGCGCTCAGTCGTAGTGGTCTTGCCGGCATCGATGTGGGCCATGATGCCGATGTTCCTGCAGCGCTCTAATGGTACTTGTCTGGGCATTTTCCTGAATTCAATTTCTGCGAAATTCGCATTTGAGATCGGCTACTCTCGATCTCGAGTCTCCATCTGTAGCTACTAGCTAGCAGCTACTAGCTAGAGGCTGCGTTGTTACCACCGGTAATGCGCAAAAGCCTTGTTCGCTTCTGCCATACGGTGTACATCTTCCTTTTTCTTGATTGCCGCGCCGCGACCATTTGCTGCGTCCAGCAGCTCGTTGGTCAACTTGTCGACCATTCCTTTTTCGCCGCGCTCGCGGGCATAGCTCACGATCCAGCGGATCGCCAGGGAGGTGCGCCGGTCCGGATTCACTTCCACCGGTACCTGATAGTTGGCGCCGCCCACACGGCGGGTCTTCACTTCCAGCAGCGGCTTGGCATTTTCCACGGCCTTCTTGAACAGCTTCAAGGCTTCATCGCCGCCCTTGGACTGGAGGTTCTCCATGGACTTGTAGAAGATGTTCTGCGCGGTGGACTTCTTTCCGCCCCACATCATCGCGTTCACAAACTTCGTTACCAGCGAGGAGTTGTAGATCGGGTCCGAAATCGGCTCCCGCTTCGGAATGTGACCTTTACGTGGCATATCTATTCAAATCCTTCTCAAGATCGAAAACTCGTTACTTGGGCCGCTTTGCTCCGTATTTACTGCGTCCCTGCTTGCGGTTGGCAACGCCGGTAGCATCCAGCGTTCCGCGCACCACGTGGTACCGCACCCCCGGCAGGTCTTTCACACGGCCGCCGCGGATCAGCACGATCGAGTGCTCCTGCAGGTTATGGCCGACTCCGGGAATGTAAGTCGTAACTTCAATTCCGTTCGTCAGGCGCACACGGGCGACTTTGCGTAGTGCCGAATTCGGCTTCTTGGGCGTTTGCGTATAAACGCGGGTGCATACGCCGCGGCGCTGCGGGCACGATTGCAGTGCCGGGCTGGCCGTCTTGTAATTCGGCGCCTTTCTGCCTTTGCGGACCAACTGATTAAATGTCGGCATAAACCCCTTTTGCTCCAAGCCCCGCCTTCGCACACAAACAGAAGCTCCGCGCGCACGCAGGCCTGGCTTCAATCTCTTTTAAACCTGGGGAAACCAGGGCTGGCGGCACAACGTGCGGCCATGATTCCGCCTAAACCCGGCGGAAGAATTGGTTTGACCTTACGGTGGCCGGAAACGACGGTGGCGCCGAGCCAAACGGGGGTGCTCCGTTTCGTTTCCCTTGGGCCCGCATACCCTTCACGGGGGAAGGAAAGCGCGGACCGTTTCAGCGAGGAACAGCTATCCCTTACTGCTTACAGCAAATCTGGTTGAACTCGCAGAACCTTTTAAATATAGCAACCTTGAGCGGAGTGCGTCAACTTCGGCTCGCAGGCATCCCCAGAGTTGCACCCAGCTCGTAAACAATAGTAATTCCTGCAGTTTTCCTCCGCAACAGGCAGCAAGAAACGGTACTTGCTCGCGTTCTCTGGTGAATGACCTAAGCGGTCGTGGCGCTTGGGTGTCCGTCGGTTGCCAGCGCAAAACACGCTGACCTGGCTTGGCGGATCCATCCCGCCGCTCCGGTTGAAGAAAACCGGACAAGAAAATACACTGGGGGATTGTCTCCCATGAAGAATCCTACTCCCAGAGGGTGTATGCAGAGGTTTGTCCCCGTCCTTATATTGCTGACCGCCACCATCGGCCTGGCAGGCTGCGGCGGCAGCTCATCGAACAAAAACGCTGTAGCTCAGGTTACGGTGTCACAAACCGATGTCTCTCTGGTCGCCGGTGACGTATCAACCCCCCTGGCTCCGAAAGCACTCAACTCCGCCGGAGGTCCCGTTACCACGACGTTCACCTTCAACACGTCAAATCCCGCCCTCGTCACCGTCTCCCCCAGCGGGCTGATCTGTGCCGGCATCTGGGATTCCACTTTTGTGACGTGTAATCCAGCTTCCCTGGTTGGACAGGCCGTGGTCACGGCGTCAGCCGCAGGCGTCAGCAGTGCTCCGGTGAATGTGTCAGTACACCAGAGTGTCACCTCCATCCAGATTGATCCCGCTACGCTGATTGCTCCTGGTTCTTGTATCTCGAATAAGCAAACCCATCAGTTCACAGCGAAAGCTTTGCATAATGGCACGGACATCACCTCACAGGTAGGCCAGATCAACTGGACCAGCACTGATTTCAGCGTTGTTGGCATCGATTCCAATGGCCTTGCGACAGCCGGCTCCTCGGGGCAGGCGGGTATTGTGGCAAACGTCGGCAACACCACCTCCACCTCAGTGCCTTTTAGGACTTGCATGCCGACGACAATCCGGCTCCATGTGCAGAATGACACCCCCGGCAACCTGACGACGTCAGCCACTTTGAATGTAAATGACACCAGAGTTCTTCAGGCGGACTGGGCCGATGAGAATGGCGTGCTCACGAACGCGGCTCCGGTGAGTTTCACCACCACCAGCGGTCAGGTAGTTTCTTTGAGTGGGGCAAGCGGTGTCACCACCATCACAGGCCAATCGCCGGGCGGTGCCATTATCGTTGCGTCATGCTCGCCCCCAAGCTGCGGAAATGGAATTCTTCAGCCGGTCTATAGCAATCCTTTCAAGGTCACTGTGGCCGGAACAAGCCCCAACACCACCACAGTCTGGGCCGCCAGCACAACTGCTGCGGCAACATCCAACATTGTCCCCATCGACATCAGCAAGAGCCCGCCCGTGCTTGGGACCGCGATCAATCTTCCCGGAACTCCCAATTCGATCGTCTTCAATCTGACTGGAACGCGGGCCTTCATCGGCACATCCGGTGGGCTTGCATCTCTCGATCCTGTAGGGAACGCTGTGACCACGATAGATGTAAATACGACTGGTAAGGTTCTGGCTGTTTCTCCGGATGCAACCAAGGTCATCCTGAGCAATGCCCTGTCTGTACCGCTCGCGGCAAATCAACGACTGTTCATCTTCGACGCAACGAACAATACCATCCAGACCTTTATCAAGCCTGGCGTGGTTTCGGCCGCCTTCACCACGGATGGCTTCAAGGCGTTTATCTCTGCAACCGACGGCCACGTGTACGTGTACTCGCCGTTCATCAGTCTTCAGACCTTGACAGATGCCGGCGCGCCAGACGCAGCTACGGTTCTGCCATCCGGACCACTTGCGTTCATCGGCAACGGTGGCGGAATTGACGCGTTCGCGGTTTGCAACAATTCACCACAAACGTCACCGCCTACGAGCGGCGCTCCACAGATTCTCGGGAATATCCCGAACGCGAATCAAATCGTCAGCCTGACCTCCACCAGCCTTGACATTATCAGCGCCACGCCGGCTGACGCGGCCAGCGGATTCTGCCCGCAAACCGCATCGTACAGTTTGCAAACCATCAACTTCGGTGTTGGATCTTTAGGCTCTTTCAGTCCGAATGACGCCGGCCGTCTGCTGATCGGGAGCAATGGTGCCCACATCGCCGTGTTACCGCACCAGAAACGCATTCTGGTCGCCATTCCTGGCGGCGGACCTGGAGTCATTAACCTCGCGGGTAATGGGACGGAGGCCTTCAGCGGAGGATTGACCCTGGATGGAAATACAGCATGGGTAGGAGTTGCAGGCAGCAATGATGTGCATCGAATCAATCTGCTCTCCAGCGCCGATGATTTTCAAATCAACCCGAACGTCAACGGCAACGGCGCCCCACCTGACCTGGTGGCCATTCGCCCGAAATAAAACGGGCGGATCGTGCTTCACCTCTATCGTGGCCGGCTGGCTCCTTCGCCAACCGGCTACCTTCATTTAGGCCATGCCCGTACATTCTGGGCCGCCCACCAGCGCGCCCGCCGGGCGAATGGTACGCTCGTTTTTCGGAATGAAGATCTCGACCAGCAGCGCTGCCGTCCCGAGTTCGTCCAGGCTATGTTTGAAGATCTGCATTGGCTAGGCCTCGACTGGGATGAAGGCCCCGATATCGGCGGCATGTTTGGCCCATACGCGCAAAGCCAGAGGCACGATTTCTATCTGGCTGCGTGGCATCGGCTTCGGGACGGCGGATTTGTTTATCCCTGCACCTGTTCGCGCAAAGATCTCGAACGCGCCCTTTCCGCGCCGCATGAAGATGAAGATGAGATCCATTATCCCGGCCACTGCCGGGAAAAGCTTGCCGACGCGCGCAATTGGCAAACTCCCGCCGGTGTGAGCTGGCGGTTCAAAGTCCCGGATGGCAAACTCCTCAGCTTCGTCGATGGCCACTTCGGTCCCCGACACTTTACTGCCGGCCGCGACTTTTCCGACTTTCTCGTCTGGCGCCGGGACGACATTCCCGCTTATCAACTCGCAGTAGTTGTAGACGATGAGGCCATGCAAATCAGCGAAGTCGTTCGCGGCGAAGACTTGCTGCGCAGCACCGCGCGGCAGCTACTCCTGCTGCGCGCACTCGACTATTCGATCCCAGTCTATTTCCATTGTCCGCTTCTGCGCGACGAACACAACCGTCGCCTGGCCAAGCGGCATGATGCGCTCAGCTTGCGCACTCTGCGGCTGCGTGGAGTCGATCCTGCCGATCTGCGACGGTCCTTCAAAACCGAATTTCCTGCCCCAAAGGACCGCTAAGCGCGATCTACTGCTTTGCGCCGCCCGCAGCTGCCGGGGTGCCGCCCTCTTTTGCATCTTTACCCAGATCGCCGAATGGCCAGAGTCCCAGCGCCTTGAGGAATGTGTCCTGGTGTTTGTCCGTCAGCATCTTCGCCGTCTTCTCCGCGGGCCACGGACTGGCCAGGCGCTCCGGGCGATCCGCCATCCAGAATGCGGTCAGCGCCATCACGGTCGCGTCGCGGATTAGCAGGTCCGGCTTCACTTTATCGAACGTATCCACAGCAGAGTGATGCGTGTATTTGTACTCCGGAGAGTCCTGCCCCATGTTGATGCCGGGCAGTCCGGCCAGCACGAACGGACCTGCATCGGTGCCGAAGCTTACGCGGTCGTCCACCGTTACTTCTCCGAACGCCTTCACGGCCTGGGCAAATTTCTCCACAGCAGGGATCAGTTCTTCGCGGCCTCCCATGTTCAAGCTCACCACCGGACCTTGTCCGTTATCCAGAACCAGCGCGGCAACGTGGTTGGCCATTTCGTCTTTGTGAATCTTCGTATAGGCAATCGACCCCAGCAGGCCCTGCTCCTCTCCGGTAAAAAGAACAAAGCGAATCGTCCGCTTCGGCTTGAATCCACTCAGCTTGATTGCCTTGGCCGCGCCGAGAGTCGTGGCCACGCCGCATCCATCGTCCGTGGTTCCATCCGCAAGGTCCCAAGAATCCAGATGTCCGCCCACCACAATCACCTGCTCGGGATGCTCGCTGCCACGAATCTCGCCCACAACATTGGCTGAATCAACCGGTCCCGCCGTCACTTTGTTCTGCACGTCCATCTTGATGCGGATGGCTTTTCCCTTGGCCACGAACCGCTCCAGCTGCTGCTGGTCTTCCGCGATCATGCTGACGACTGGAATCTCATAGTACGTGTCGAAGCCCAGCGACCCCGTGTGCGTCAGGTGCATACCGGCGGAAGCTGACCCGCCCTGCCCGCCGATAACCGCCACCGCGTGGCTGGCATACGCCTTCCGCAGAAACTCGCCGTATTTGGCGAAGCCACCCGCGGCGGCGGGTCCTGTCGGAGCAGGTCCCTTTCGGCCTACCAGCAGGATTTTGCCGGTCCAGCTATCAGCGCTCTTGAGTTCGTCCTCGAGCTTGTTCAAGTTCACGAAGAGCACATCGGCTTCAGCGCCGCCCTGGACAGTGGAACCGACCCAGCCCATGGCATCCACGTTGAGCCGCTTGTGGACCGGAGCTACCAGCTCCGCCTTGGCATAGCCGCGAGTCCAGCCACGCGAAATCTGCCACTTCTCTGCGTGCACATTCTCGAGCCCCATGGCGCGCATCTTCTCGATGCCCCACTCCACAGCCTTGGCCGCCTGCGGCGACCCGGTCACGCGGGCACCGATAAAATCGGAAAGCTCTTCCAGGTCGTCATACGACTCGTTGCTCATCATTCCGTGGCCTGCAATCGCGGCCAGCGCGGGCATCGTCCCATCCTGTGCCGGTGAAGGCGGTTCCGCGGCGGATGGTGTGTTGCCCGGTCCGGCGAAAGCGGAACTGGCAAACAGGAGTATGAGCAGGGTTAAGGCGATGACGAAACGAGACATGTTCTGTACCTCTACGGATTCTTCGGAGTTGCTGAAATATTATCGCTTAAGACTGTTCACGTGGGTTGAAGGTGAGCCGAAAAAGCTCTGATTTAGAATGGCTGCTCTTATGAAGCCTGGATTGCTCATCCTTCTTTTTCTTTTCCCGCCGATTGTTGCACCAGCACAACAACTTCCCCCCGCACCGAAAGCCCACATCGTCGACATCAATCCCAAGCCGGGCTTCTTCAATGAGCCGGCGATCGCCGTGGATCCGGCGAATCCCCAGCAACTCGTGGTCGCATGGCAGATCAATGCCAGCGTGGCCTATTCATCCGACGCGGGCCAGACCTGGACCATCGCCGAAGGCACTGCGCCTAAAGACTACCGGGTTTCCGGTGACGTTTCGCTCGCCTACGATTCCGCAGGTCACGCCTTCTTGTGCTACATCGCGTTCGACAAGCTGGGCACCACCAATTACTGGGCCCATGGCGCAACGCGGAATGGCATTTTTGTCCGCCGGTCGCTCGATGGGGGCAAGACATGGGAACCCGAAGCACGCACCGTGATTTCCCACGATTCCACCCCCAACATTCCCTTCGAAGACAAGCCGTGGGTGGTCGCCGATACCTCAAGCCTGCATCCCGAGAACGTTTACATCGGGTGGACGCAGTTCACCTTGAGCGCTACCGATCTTCTTTTTGCACGCTCGACCGACGGTGGCAAGACCTGGTCGAAGCCGTTTAAACTCAACTCGGTCTCCGGCCTGCCACGCGACGATAACGGCGCACTCGAAGGATTTCACGGCGTGGTTGGACCGGACGGTACGCTTTACACCATCTGGGATGACCGCGATGGCATCATGATGGCCATTTCCCATGATGGTGGTGCGACGTTTAGCAAAGACCGTCGCATCATGAATGCCGGCCCGGGCTATTTCGGAATCACAGGCGTCGCCCGCTCTAACGGGTTCCCTCAGATTGGCATCGATCCGCGTCCCGCAAGCGGTAAAGCCGGCGGAAATCTCTATGTCGCCTGGAGTGACTACTCGAACGGCGACGTGGATGTGTTCGTAAGCTCCTCGTCGGATCAGGGACGCACCTGGAGTGCACCCGCGCGTGTCAATGACGACCAGATGCACAACGGTGCTGACCAGTTCTTCCAGTGGATGGCAGTGGACCCTGTTACCGGCGCCGTCAATCTGGTCTTCTATGATCGCCGTCCGGACAACAGGCAGACCAGCGTCACGCTGGCGCGATCAACCGATGGCGGCAAGACGTTTTCCAATTACGCCTTCGACAAAGACCGGTTCGAGGCAGAAGGCGACTTTCTGGGCGACTACCTCGCCATCACCGCGCACAGCAATAGAACCTGGGCGGCGTGGGCCCACCAGACCACAGAGGAAACGAAAGGCACTGGCACAAACAAAACACGGACCGTGCTGCGGGTTGGGCGAGCAGAGTTTTAATCGTGCCGTGAAACAACCTTTGAAACACAGAGGAACGGAGTAACCGGAGGAGATAAAGGGGTTGCTCTCGCAAATACAAATTTCACGGCGCTGAAAAAACTACGCGTCACACGGTTAATTCCGTCTTCTCATTTGCTCTCCAGCAGCCTCTGGAACCAGAGGAGAAAATGAGAGCATCCTTCGTTTTTACCATTTGAGTTGCCACCACTGTCGCAACCACAAAGCCTAAACGCCCTCTGTTTCCCCTGTTCCTCCGTGTTTCAAGGGGTGTTTTCTGTTTTGAGGTGCTCCGAGTGGCCCGGCGTTCCCCAGCAACATTGCCTCGAATCCCGACATCGCACTCTCTCGTATGGCGTGCGACATCCGCATCGGCACCTCCGGCTATCTCTACCGGCACTGGGTCGGCACTTTCTACCCGCCGAAGACTTCCCAGGCGCGCATGCTCGAGTACTACATTCGTCACTTCGACACGCTCGAACTGAACAATACGTTCTACAAATTGCCCACCGTTCCAGCAGTCAAAAACTGGCGCGACTCTACGCCGAAGAACTTCGTTTTCGCGGTGAAGGCCAGCCGCTTTCTCACGCATAACAAGAAACTAAAAGACCCGGAGAACGCTCTCGAAAACCTGCTGCCGCGGGTGGAGCAACTCGGCAGGAAGTTTGGACCGGTGTTGTTTCAGCTCCCGCCTAAATGGAAGGTCAACGTCAGCAGACTGGAAGAACTGCTGGAGATTCTTCCCCGCCACCGTTACGTCTTCGAACTGCGCGAGACCAGCTGGATGCACCCGGACGTCCACCGGGTATTGCGGAGGCACAACGCTGCCTTCTGCATCTATGAACTGGCCGGTTATCACTCTCCGCTGACCATCACTGCCGATTTCAGCTATGTCCGCCTTCATGGCCCTGCGGCTGGGAAATACCAGGGCAGTTATGGTGAACTGCGGCTGCGGCAGTGGGCGGAATGGATCGAACACCATGCCCGCAACATGAAAGCCATTTACGTATATTTCGATAACGACCAGGCGGGCTACGCCGCTCACAATGCGCTTACGTTGCGTCGCATGGTTCTCGGTCGCGATGCCGCCCAGGTCACAGAAGAAGCAGCTTAAGAGGCTGGAACCAATATCCTCATAACGTCTGCACGACTTTATTAGTACCCGATTGAAATAATCTGTTGGCTTCGCAGTTCTATCCCAGTAATCTCAAATTCACCGAAATGATCGAACGCGTGCGACAAAGCCGCCTCGCTGTGCTTGTGTGTTTAGCCGTAGCCTTCTCCGGCGCAGCAAATGCTCAGGACAAAAAATCAACTCCAGGGGAACAAGAACTTGCCGCCAATCCCGGACGGCCAACCGTCTCGACGCCGGCGACGCTCACGCCCGTTGGATATCTGCAGTTTGAAACGGGAATCCTGGGAGCAGCGGAGCACTCAGGAGGGTTTTCCAACCGCGTGGCGCTTGAGGAGACAATTAAATTCGCAATCGCGAAGCGATTTCAGTTCCTTGTCGTCGCCGAGCCCGTTGTGACCTCTGATCAGAATGGGCCTCGGACCAACGGCCCCGGTGGAGTTTCCCTCGGAGGACAACTCGTGCTCCTGCCCGGCGAAGGCCTGCGGCCCACCGTTTCCGTCAGCTATTTCCGTTCTGTCTATGGCGGAACAGCGCCTGATCTTGATGTCGGCTCCAGCCGCAACTCGCTCCTACTGCTTTTCAGTTTCGATTTCGGCAAGCTTCACGTAGACACCAATTACATCTTCAACGAACAGATCGAAAACGCGGTTCACCGCGCCCAGTTCGGTCAGACGCTCTCGCTCTCTCATCCTCTGCGAGGCAATTTCGGCTTCACCGGCGAACTCTGGCATTTTACGCAGCCATTTCAGGAAGGCAATGCTGCCGGCCTGCTGCTTGCTCCCACTTACACGGTCAACTCCAAATTGGTTCTCGATCTCGGATTCAATCGCGGTTTCACCAGCACTAGTACCACTTGGGAGGTCTTTGCCGGCTTCACTTATCTTCTTCCCAAAAAGCTCCTGCCCTGAAAAAAGAAAAGCCGTTGCTCGATAGCAACGGCTCCTGAAAAATTCGAAAAATTAGTGGTTGTTGTTTTTTTCAGCCACTTCCAGCCGTGCATTCGCGCGCTGCAAGGCTGACTGCGCCTCTTCCAATTCGCCGCCGGGAGTCGCCGTGCGAAGCGCCTCTTCGGCGCGCTGCTTGGCTGCCTGGGCACGCTGAACGTCAATCTCTTCAGCGCGCTCCGCCACTTGGGCAAGCACGGTTACCTTTTCTGGCAGGACTTCCGCCATGCCCCAGCCCACCGCCAGGCGCCTGACATCGCCACTCACCCGGTAATTGATCTCTCCGGGCGCAAGCTCGGTGAGCAGAGGAGCGTGGCCGGGCAGTACTCCGATGTAGCCCGTGCTGCCGGGCATTTCAATGTACTCGGCAGCCTCGCTCACTACCTGCCGTTCTGGCGTGACCACTTCGAGTTGGATGGTTTCGGCCATGTTCGTTATGCCGCTGCGCCGGACTTCATTTTCTCGGCCTCTTGCAGCACTTCCTCGATTGAGCCCTTCATGTAGAAGGCCTGCTCTGGGATGCTGTCATGCTTGCCTTCGATGATCTCCTTGAAGCTGCGCACCGTGTCGGCAATCTTAACGTAACGGCCCTTCATGCCTGTGAACTGCTCGGCCACATGGAACGGCTGCGAGAGGAACTTTTGCACCTTGCGCGCGCGCGCCACGGTCAGCCTGTCGTCTTCACTCAGTTCTTCAATACCAAGAATCGCGATGATGTCCTGAAGGTCCTTATAGCGCTGCAGGATTCGCTTCACGCCCTGCGCCACGTCGTAGTGTTCCTGACCCACGATGTGCGGGTCGAGAATTCGCGACGTGGATGCCAGCGGATCGACCGCCGGATAAATTCCGATTTCGGTCAGCGGGCGCGAAAGCACCGTCGTAGCGTCCAGGTGGGCGAACGTAGTTGCCGGAGCCGGATCGGTGAGGTCGTCCGCGGGCACGTAAATCGCCTGCACCGACGTGACGGAACCTTTCTTGGTCGAGGTAATGCGCTCCTGCAATTCGCCCATTTCCGTAGCCAGGTTCGGCTGGTATCCCACGGCAGAAGGCATGCGGCCCAGCAATGCGGACACTTCAGATCCTGCCTGGGTGAAGCGGAATATGTTGTCAATGAACAGCAGCGTGTCGGCGCCTTCCTTGTCGCGGAAGTATTCAGCGACGGTGAGTCCCGTAAGGGCGACGCGCAGGCGTGCTCCTGGCGGCTCCGTCATCTGGCCGTAAACCAGCGCAGCTTTCGACTGGCTGGGATCGCCGGGCTTGATCACTCCCGATTCCGTCATTTCCAGCCAAAGGTCGTTGCCTTCGCGGGTACGTTCACCCACGCCGGCAAACACAGAATAACCGCCGTGATTCTTGGCCACGTTGTTGATCAATTCCATGATCACCACCGTCTTGCCTACACCGGCGCCGCCGAACAGGCCGATCTTTCCACCTTTCAGGAAGGGCTGGATCAGGTCAATCACCTTCACGCCGGTTTCAAACATTTCTGCCGTGGTCGACTGTTCATCGAATGCTGGCGCGTGCCGATGAATGGGGGACTTCTCGCTTGCCTGCACCGGTCCGAGGTTGTCGACCGGCTCGCCGATGACGTTGATCACGCGACCAAGCGTTCCTTTGCCCACGGGCACTGAGATCGGCCCGCCGAGGTCGATGACCTTCATTCCGCGAACCATGCCGTCCGTTGCCTGCATGGCCACGCAGCGCACGCGGCCTTCCCCCAGGTGCTGCTGGACTTCAAGAGTCACGTTGATTGGTGCCGGCACCTTGAATCCGTCGCTGGTGACCTGAAGGGCCTGGTAAATAGGGGGCAGGTTGGCTTCGCTGAACTGCACGTCCACCGCCGGACCGGCAATCTGAATTACGTTTCCAGTGTTCTGTGCCATATGAATCCTTTTAAAGGCGTCATCCCGAGGCCCGTCGAACGAGCACGCGTTTTCGGGCTCCCTTTCATGCCCGGTTTTGGCATGAAAGGGCAGAGCGTGCGAGCAGGGCCGAGGGACCTTGCGTTTCTAAAACCTTCAACAAACTCTTACTCAGCAGCTGCCGCTCCGCTGACGATCTCAATAATCTCTTTCGTGATCTTGGCCTGACGTACGCGGTTCATCTGCAGAGTGAGGCCGTCAATCATGTCTGACGCGTTGTTGGTCGCCGAATCCATCGCCGTCATGCGCGCAGCGTGCTCGGCTGCTTCTGATTCCAGCATGGCGCGGAAGATCAGCGTGACGATGTAGCGCGGCAGGAGGCTTCCAAACAGCTTTTCCGGCGATTCCTCGTAAATGTAATCCACCGGCGCGGTTGCGAACGTCGCCGCCTTGCGGTCCATCTCGGAAGTATCCGCTTCCTTAATGCTCACGCCAGCATGCGCCGCGGCTTCGGCGCGACGCGCGCGCTCCGCATCGCTGACAGCTTCCTCAATCTCGCGCACCTGCTCACCGATCGCCGAAACCGGCAGCACATCGTCAACCACCACGCGCTGTGAGATCACGGACTTAAATTCGTTGAAGACGATGTAAACCGAATCAACCACTCCATCCGTGAACAGGCGGCACACCTTGTCCGAAATCTCGGTGGCGCTGGAGAGCTGGGTGCGATTCATCAACCCAACGTACTCGCCAACGATCTGGATCTGAGCTTTGCGGTCCTCTCCCTCGGCGGCAGGATAACGGCGCCGGAAAAAGTCCCGTGCCTTGCGACCTACGGTGATCAGGTCAATATTCTTGCCCTGCTTGGCATCCATGAAGCGCTGCGCTGCTTTAAGGATGTTGGAATTGAACGCGCCGGCCAGCCCTTTCTCGCCGGAGACCACAATCAGCAGAACGGTCTTTTCCTCGCGCCGCATCAGCAGCGGGTGGCGTGCATCGCCAGTGACAGGATCATTGATCTCCACGCGCGAGACCAGCGACTTGAGCACGTTCGTCATCATCTGGGTGTAGGGACGCGCCTGCAGCGCGCGCTCCTGCGCGCGGCGCAGCTTGGCCGCCGAGACCATCTGCATGGCCTTGGTGATCTGCCGCGTGTTTTTCACGCTGCGGATTCGCCGCCGGATATCGAGAAGGTTCGCCATACGCCAGCCCTATGCCTTCGCCGCCGCTCCCGCCGGCTGGTGTTCGCTTACGAAGCGCTCCTTGAACTCTTTCAGCGCCTTCTGAATCTCTGCCTTCAGCGCGTCGTCGATCGTCTTCTTCTCCATGATCGAGGGGCCGAGCTTCGGATAAGACGTATCCACAAACCGGTACAGCTCTGACTCGAAGTCACGAATCTGGTCCACCGGCAGGTCGTCCAGGAAGCCATTGGTTCCGGCAAAGATGATCAGGATCTGCTTGCTGAATGGCAGCGGCTGGTACTGGTCCTGCTTCAGAATTTCTACCAGGCGGCTTCCACGATTGAGCTGGTTCTGCGTGGCCTTGTCGAGATCGGATCCGAACTGCGCGAATGCTGCGAGTTCGCGGTATTGCGCAAGCTCCAGCTTCAGCGTACCGGCCACCTGACGCATGGCCTTAATCTGCGCGGAACCGCCGACGCGGCTTACTGAGATACCCACGTTGACCGCCGGTCGGATACCGGAGTTAAACAGGTCGGTTTCGAGGAAGATCTGGCCGTCAGTAATCGAAATCACGTTCGTGGGGATGTACGCAGAAACGTCGTTCGCCTGGGTCTCAATCACCGGAAGAGCGGTAAGTGATCCGCCGCCCAGCTTGTCAGACATTTTTGCCGCACGTTCCAGCAAACGGGAGTGAAGGTAGAACACATCTCCGGGATAGGCTTCGCGTCCCGGCGGACGGCGCAGCAGCAACGAAATTTCTCGATACGAGGCAGCGTGCTTGGAAAGATCGTCGTAGATCACCAGCGCGTGCTTGCCGCTGTCACGAAAGAACTCACCCATGGCACATGCAGCGTAAGGAGCCAGGTACAACATCGGCGCAGGCTCCGAAGCCGACGCCGCCACTACGATGGTGTATTCCATCGCGCCGTAGTCCTGCAGCTTCTGCACCACCTGGGCAATGGATGAGCGCTTCTGGCCGATGGCGCAGTAGATACAAATCAGGTTGTTGCCCTTGCTGTTGATGATCGTATCCAGCGCCACGGCGGTCTTGCCGGTCTGGCGGTCGCCAATGATGAGCTCGCGCTGGCCGCGGCCGATCGGAATCATCGAGTCAATGGCCTTGAGTCCGGTCGCCATGGGCTCGCGAACCGGCTGGCGCTCAATTACGCCCGGCGCAATGCGCTCGACCGGAATGTACTTCTCCGGGGTGATCGGGCCCTTGTCGTCAATCGGCTGGCCGAGCGCGTTGACCACACGGCCAATCATTCCATTGCCGGTAGGAACAGACATGATGCGGCTGGTGCGTTTTACCTCGCCGCCTTCCTTCACTTCCGTGTAGTCGCCCAAAAGCACGGCGCCGACCTGGTCTTCTTCCAGGTTCATGGCGATCCCCGCCACACCGTGACCGAAGTCGAGCAGTTCGCCGGCCATGACTTTGTCCAGTCCGTGGAGACGCGCGATACCGTCGCCCAGGGAGATGATGGTGCCGACCTCGTCCACCGTAACCTTGGACTCGTAGTTTTCAATCTGCTCGCGAATTAACTTGGTGATCTCGTCTGCTTTTATTTGAGCCATAAAAATTGAAAATTTGAAATTTCAAATTTGAAATCTAGTTCGTTCCGCTGATCTGCTGCTTCATCCGCTCAAGCTGGCCGCGCACTGAACCGTCATAAATCGTGCTGCCGATCCGTACCACTGCCCCGCCAAGAAGACTGGGATCTTCGGAGTATGTGGCGCGTACGCGCTTGCCGCTCAATGCGGTGATCTGTGCCTCCATCGACTTGCGCTCAACATCGCTCAGCTGGCGGGCAGAAAGCACTTGCGCATCGGCGATTCCCATGCGCGCGTCCAGGTCCTGCCGGAACTGGTCGAAAATCTCTCTGATCGCCCCGATACGCCGCTTATCGATCAGTACAGCAACAAAGTTGCGCAGCATTTTTGAGCCGTTCATCTTTTTGATGATGGCGTCCAAAAGCGCGATCTTCTGTTTGTGGTCCACGGCCGGGCTCTGGAAGACGTTGCGCAGCTCCTGGTTTTCCTGCACCAGCGAAGCAAGCTCCCGGAACTCCTGAATCGTCTTCTCCGGATCCATCTTCTGGCCGGAAACGACCTCAGCAAACGCGCGGGCATAACGACCTGCAACTGCCGCCATTTACCTACCGTCCTTTCCCAGCTGGTCGACGAATTCGCGCACCAGCCTCTGATCGGTGTCTTTGTTGATCTGGATCTTCTTCTCTGCCAGCTCCACCGCCAGTTCAGCAGCGTACGCCCGCAGTTCACGACGCGCAGCGCCGGAAGCCGCAGCAATCTCCTGCTCGGCCGACGCCACGATGCGACGGCTCTCCTGCTCGGCTTCTTCCAAGATCCGCTTTTCCTCGACGCGGGCGTTCTCTTCCGCCTCGCGTCGCATGTCCGCGATCTCCGAGTCAAGTTTGGAAAGCCGGCCTTCCACTTCGCTCAACTTGCGCCGGGCCTCTTCACTGCTCTTGCGGGCTTCTTCCATGCGCCCGTGGATCGACTCGTTTCTACTCTTGAAGATTCCCGGCAGGCTCTTGCGCATGAGCAAAACGAGAATGACAATGACCAGCCCGAAATTCACCAGCACGCTGAGCCAGTAGGCACTGTCATTGCTCAGACCGGTGCGCCGCGCCAATCCCTTGATTGAAGGTGCGTTGCGAACGTTTTCACCTTCACCTGCACTGTCAGGCTTCTGTGTAGCAGGCGATTGGGGCTCCTTGCTTTCCGGCTGGGCGGCTCCTGCATTTGGCCGCTGCTGGCGCGGAGTTTCCTGTGCAAACGCGACGTGAGCGCCGCTCAGACAGAGCGAAAACAGGAGAATGAGAGAAAGAGCGTGCTGTTTGACCCTGGCCATGCGGCTACCGTCCCCCTGCCGCAACCGCGGGTCGCAACACTGTTTGAATGATCTGGTCCGCCAGTGCTTCAGCGTGTCTGGGGAGCCCGGCTTTCGCGGCCGCCACTTCCTGCTCCACCTCGGCGTGGGCCTTCTTCACCATCTCTTCGGCACGCTTGCGCGCCACCGCAATCGCATGAGTACGCTGGTCAATGATCTGTTTGCGATGTGCTTCCTGGATCTTGAAGATGTGGGCGCGAGCCTCGCGCAGCTTCTGCTCGTATTCAGCCGTACGGGCCAGAGCTGAGACGATCTCCGCTTTCGCTTTCTCCATCGCGCCTTCGGTCCGGGCATGCCGTTGTGCCAGCACCTGCTCGAGTTTGTTGAACACAAGCGTGCGGTAAGCAGCCCACACCACCAGCAATCCGATGATCGTGGGGATGGAGGAAAGCAGTAATTCGCCTACTTGCCTGAGTAACTGGTCCATTCGTTTGAAACTTTAGTTGTCTCTGATTAGGAGCGGATCGGGGGCGTCCTGCAAACTATTAAAGTTAACATTCGCTTGGTGATAGTGTCAACGAGAGCAGCCGCTCCCGGCGCCGTTCTGGCCCGCTCTGCACGCGAATTTTATGGTAAAAATCATAAAAAAGCAGCCGTGACTTTGGCGGTAACTCTTGCGTCCTAAGGTAAGAAAATGTTCCAAACTTCTTGACTCCTGCTGCTCAAGGCCTACAATGAATACATCACCTCCGATCCGATTCAGGATCGAATGGGCTTGTGGCCAAGGAAACCGTCACCGCTTCTTGGTCTCAGGCCCATTTTGATTTTGCAATGAAATCTCCAAAATCGACGTTCTGAAACGGGGAGCTTGTACGGAGTCGCATCTTACTTTGCCTTCCTCGGTACCTGCGCGTCTGCGTGGTGAGATTTGGACCTCGTTTTCGCCACGTACCGATCCAGCACCCGCGCCAGCGACTCGGGCGCGTCCACTTCCATCTGCACCGCAGAGTCTTTGAATACACGCCTGAGCACGTGCGCACGTGCATCAATCTGGGAAAGTAGTTTGCCCTCGCTCTGCGGCACGGTGATCTTCAATCGGCGCAACGCGTCCACATCCATGCGCTTGTCGACCGCCGTGAGCAGCCGGTCCAGTCCGATACCCTTTGCTGCAGAGATGTAAACCGTGTGGTCGTCACTCACCAGCGACTTGCGTTGTGATTCCGGCAGCAGATCCAGTTTGTTCATGACCCGGAGTTGCTGCGTGTCTTTGACCTGTAGTTCTTCAAGCACCTGCTCAACCTGCGTCTGCTGCTCATGCGCTACCGGGCTGGTCACATCTGAAACATGCAGCAGCAGTACCGCGCGCTGCACTTCTTCGAGGGTGGCGCGAAATGCAGTGACGAGCGTCGTGGGCAGATTGCGAATGAATCCTACGGTGTCTGAGAGCAGTACCGTGCGCTTGCTCGGCAGTGTAACGCTGCGGATCGTTGGATCGAGGGTGGCGAACATCCTTGCCGACGAAAGCACTCCCGCCTCGGTCAGAGTGTTGAACAGAGTCGATTTACCAGCGTTCGTATACCCGACAAGCGCCACCGTCGGCAATGGCACAGACTCGCGTCTCCGCCGCTGCTGGGCGCGAATGCGCCGTACTTCTTCCACCTGCTGCTTGATGTGCCGGATGCGCCGATGGATTTTGCGCCGATCAGTCTCCAGCTGCGTTTCACCGGGACCACGTGTTCCGATGCCGCCACCAAGCTGCGACATCTCTATTCCTCGCCCGGCCAGACGCGGCAACATGTACTCGAGCTGCGCCAGTTCCACTTGCAGCTGACCTTCGCGGCTGCGGGCGTGGCGGGCAAAAATATCCAGAATCAGCTGCGTGCGATCGATCACGCGCGCATTGACTTCGCGCTCGATGTTGCGTTGCTGAGAGGGAGTCAGGTCGTGGTCCACGAGCACCAGATCAGCATCAACGGACGCGACCGCTCCGGCAATCTCTTCCAGTTTGCCGATGCCGATCAAGGTTGCGGGATCAGGGCGGTCACGGCGCTGGATGAACTCTCCGGCGATCTCCGCGCCGGCAGAGTGCGCCAGCTCTCGAAATTCGGCCAGCGATTCTTGCAGTCCCGCGGTGTGGGATTTTTTTTCGTCTTCGGAACGAGCGTCCGCGGCCTCGCGCGCCATCAGCGCGTGGGGAGGGACATCGAGGTCGCGGTCAGTACGCGATCGATGGCGAAACTCTACTGCAACAAGGAACGCCCGCTCCGGCCGGTCACGGCGGGTGACGATCCCCGCAGGTCCGTCTCTGCGGGAGTGCTTACCAGGAATGTTAGCCCTCTACTTTGGCAGGAGCGCTATCGTGTTCGGCCCCGGCATGGTGCCCGCCGCTCCGGCTTTCACCGTGATGCATGCCCTTTGACATCACCACCGTCGAGATGGCGTGCTTGAAAATAAGCTGTTCCTGATTGTTGGTTTCCAGGACCACTGAATACTTGTCAAAGGACCGGATACGCCCTGTCAGCTTCACACCGCTGAGCAGATAAATCGTGACCTGAGTCTTGTCCTTGCGCGCGGTGTTCAGAAACGAGTCCTGTATGTTTTGTGCCGGCTTGTTTTCCATCTGCCGATCTCTCTCCTGTAACGCTCGTTGCCTCTACGAACCAAGGGACAGCTTCTACGCCGTCAACCAGTTACCTCATTGTAGCGTTAGGGGTGGCCCGGCGGCAAAACGTCTGCGATCTGTTCCGAATGTTAAAATCCTCCATATCCGTGAAGAGCACTCAGAAGACACTGGCAGAAGTACCCATGCTTGACCTGTCTCGCCAATATGCGGGGCTGCGCGCCGAAATGCAGGCCGCAGTAGCTCGGGTCTGTGACTCGCAAAAATACATCCTGGGCGATGAAGTCACCGCCTTTGAGCGCGAGTTCGCCGCCCTTTGCGGAAGCTCGCATGCCGTGGGTTGCGC
>DATAEJ010000022.1:0-15852 GCA_036258095.1 Candidatus Angelobacter sp.
AGCGATGTCGTGATTGGCGGATTGAGTGGCGAACAACGTTTTTTCCTGGCGTTCGCAAAGAGATGGCGGAAACTTCAGACCGAAACTGCGTTGCGTCAGCAGCTCAAAACCGATACGCACTCTCCCAGTGAATATCGAAGCGACACAGTGCGTAATGCCGACGCATGGTATGAAGCGTACAAAGTAGCACCGGGCGACAAGCTTTATCTAAAGCCCGAGGAGCGCGCCCGCATCTGGTAACAGATTCGGTAACGAGGTCACAGGACGACAGAGGAAACAAATGACGCCTCCCGTCGGGCCGAATGTGCGTCACGGGAAGCGCAGGCCTTCATTTCCCTGGCGTATGAAGCTTCAGGAATGCCGCTGCGGCGTCGCGGGCACGGTCGGCGATTTCGCGGAGTGTCGGTCGCTCGGCGACCCCAAGCAACAAGCTGACCATCAGGTCCCGCCAAAGCAGTCCCGCGAACTGCTCGCCCAGTTCTCCGGGATGCCCGCTGAGCAATCCGGACTCCTGCGCCTGCGCCATGATCTTCCGCAAAGCCGCCCGGCTTGTCTCACGGCCGATTGAATTGAGAGAGCGCGCCACCTCGGGAGATTGGACCGCCTCGGCGATCGCCAGCCGGAACACTGCAATGACCGTGGGATCGCTGATCTCGCGGAGGAGCCTGGCCCCGAAGGAGCTCAGCAGCTCTTGCAGCGTTTCGCGATCGCACGCCACGGGCAGATCAGCCGGGACCTCCAATCGCCGGGCGCGCCGGCTGATGCAGGCGACCAGCATTTCCTGCTTGTTGCCGACCAGCGCGTAAAGCTCCCGCTTGGAAACGCGAGCCCGAGTTGCAATCTCCAGCATGCTGGCAGTGGCATAGCCGCTCTTCGTGAACGCCGCGAATGCCGCATCCAGAATGCGGTCCCGCACGGCAGTCTCTTCCCCGCTTGTGTCCCGCGGTTTTGCCATCGTGGCAGGCCTCCTTGACAACCATGGTACCACTCAGTACCATCACAATTAAAGTTGGTACTGATTGGTACCAAGAAACATCCAACCGAAAAGCGCCAATCTGACAGGAGGTTCAAATGTCGTCAGAAACCATCTTCCGGATTCATCTCATTCTGGGTTACGTCGCGTGGCTGCTTTGCTTCCGCGCCTACCTCTTCCCCAGGCTCAAATCCATGGAGCCGGTGGCAGCGCAGCGCGCCATCGCCACATTGCACAGCTTCCGCTTCTTCGGACTGGTCTTTATTCTTCCCGGAGTCGTCGGGAGCAATCTGCCCGCCGGCTTCGCCCCGTTTGCCGCCTACTGGGACCTGGCGACCGGCGTTCTCGCTCTGCTGGCGCTGCTCACGGTCAGGATTCGGCCTCTGTTCTGGCTGTTTGTGGTGGGCTTCAATCTCGTGGGCATCGTCGACCTGGTTGTCGATTATTACCATGCCACCCGCGGTAACCTTCCTGCGGTCGCAGGACAGCTGGGCGCCGCATATGCGATCCCCATCATCTACGTGCCCCTGTTGATGATCACGCACGTAGCTGCATTCTATTTGCTGCTGCGTCCTCAGCCCACGGCGGTCCGGGCACTGACGGAGAACGTGGCGACGTCCTAGGAAAAAGAAAAACCTGGACAGGCGAGACGTTTTCCCACGACCGGGCCTCATGCTTAGTATGAAATCGAAGTCGCGGAAAAACGTCCCGTTTGTCCGAATCCCTACTCACATCCGCCCGCTGCTGTACTGGCGACCGGTAAGGCCGCGGCCTTTGCACCACCCAGCATCCCGTTGAAGCGGGGAATGTCTTGTGCGTTCAGCTCTTGCCACGCTTGCAGGTTTTTACCGAGCAACTCGCAGGTCTGCTGCACGGCCGCGCTCACTGACTGCGACGGACGCACGTCAGCATTCTCAACACTGAAGAGCAGCCGGGCCAGATCGCGATTCACGGGTCCAAAGCCGGGAGCAGTCCGCGTGCCTTTCTCCAGTGCGGCGATTTTCTTGTCCAGTTGCACCGCAGCGTCCTTCTGTCTGGCGTCGCTAACGCCGGGTTTCTGATGTTCGGCCAGTGCCTTCTTCAGCGCGGTGAGCTGCTGGTAGGAGTCGTAGCTCCGCTTCATCCCATGCGTGATCTGGAGCGAAAGATCGCGTTGCGCTGCCAGGTCCGCCGGCGACGCGTGAACGCGCGGATCGAGTTCCACAGTCAGCGGCTGCCGCAATGTTTTACCGCCGGCGCGCAGTTCAGCCGTGTATTTACCGGGCGCCACCAGTGGGCCACGCGGCTGCTGCCGTGGAGTCTCGCCGGGAATGGCGTGGTCAGCCAGCGTGTATTCGGTGTATTCCAGCAGTTCGCCGTAGTAGCCGAACGGCAGCGTGGCGGGCTCGGGATATCTGAGATTCCAGACAAAGCGATGCACGCCAGGCGCGGTGGAAAGCGCCGGCGACGGTCCGAACCAATAGCTCGGAACATTCGCCGGAGGCAGTTCAACTTGTTTCGCCTGGCTGGAAAAGCTCGCGACCTCTGCCCCTTTCTCGTCGTAGATGGTCAGAGTCAAGCCATCGGTCTGCGGCTTCGCGAGATAGTAATCAAAGATGGCGCCGTCAGGCGGGTTCTGGCCCGCGGGAGTCTCGATGGGATACGGCGTGTCCTGATAGTTGTCCCAGCGCACGCGCATCCCCGTTGCCGGCGGAAAAAGATATGCGGCGGCAGCAGTGACTTCCGGCTTGATTTCGCGCAGCGCACTTACGTTGTCCAGGACCCACATGCTGCGGCCGAAAGTTGATATCACCAGATCGTTGCCATGCACCTGAAGGTCAGTGATGGGAGTTGCGGGCAGGTTCAGCGAGAATGGCTGCCAGTGCTCGCCATCGTCCCAGGAGATATAAACACCGGTATCGGTGCCCGCGTACAAAAGACCTTTGCGTTTCGGGTCTTCGCGCAGCACGCGCACCATCTCGCCCTGGGGAATACCGTTGACGATCTTCTCCCACGTCTTGCCGTAATCGTGTGTTCGCGCCGCATACGAAGGAGTGGACTCGCGGGTTCCGCCGACGGTCAGATAGGCAGTTGCCGGATCATGGTGCGAGGCTTCCACATAAAGCACCTGCAATGGCTCGGCGAGTCCTGGCGGAGAGACGTTGTTCCATGTGGCACCGGAATCGCGTGTGAGATGGACAAGGCGGTTGCTGGTTCCGGCCCAGACTTCTCCTGCCTGCAATGGTGAAGGTGACAACGCCGTGATCGATGGCGGACGCGGGCGCCCCGGTTCGGCCTTTCCTTCGGGCTCTTCTTTCTCTTTGTAGCCAGTCAGGTCAGGGCTGATCTCCTGCCAGCTGAAACCGCCGTCAGAGCTCTTGAGCACGTTTTGCATTCCCAGATAAAGAACCGACGGGTCCTGCGGAGAAAACGCAAGGGGCGGCATCTGCGACGCACGGTATTTTTGTCCCTTTTCAAAAACCGTGGCCACCTGCCCGGTGGTCTTGTCGAGTCGCACCACCGAGCCGTACCAGCCGCCGCTGTAAACCAGGTTGGGATCTTTCGGATCAGGCGCGATGAACGCATATTCAAAGCCGCCTACGGAATACCAGTCCTGCGCAAGGATCTCGCCGTAATCACTGCGGCTGAGAATGCCGGCGGTGCCGCTGTCCTGCTGTGCTCCGTAAACGCGATAGGGAAAAGCGTTGTCCGTTGAGACGTGATAGAACTGCCCGGTCGGTTGGTTGTACCACGAGCTCCAGCTTTTGCCGCCGTTCACGCTGATGATTGCTCCCTGGTCCACGCCGAGAATCATGCGCGCTGAATCCTTGGGATCAATCCAGAGCACGTGGAAGTCATCGCCGCTCGGCGCGCCTACGTAAGCTTCAAAGGTCCTACCGCCATCGGTGGAGCGGTAGAGCGAAGTCTGCGCCACATAAAGCACGTCAGGGTGATTAGGATCGACGAACACGCGGCTGAAGTATTCGCTGCCGATCACGCGCGGATCTTTAGTGGATTGCTTCCAGGTCGCGCCGCCGTCATCTGAGCGGAAGAAACCCTGATCCAGGATGGCATACATGCGCCGCCCACCTGTTCCGGGCGCAACAGCAATCCCCATACGCTTGCGCGCCTTCTCCGGCAAGCCGCTGCTCTTGAGTGGCGACCATGTGGAGCCCTGGTCCGCGGATTTGATGATGACTGAAGTAGCCTCGGCGCGCGACGCGCCTGAGCCAGATGCCGGGTGATAGATCACGGCATACATGGTGCGCGGATCGGCAGGATCAGAACACATGTCCACGGCGCCAAGGCTCGCGTCGTCAGTGAATGTTTTCTTCCAGGTCTTCCCGCCGTCAGTGGTCTTGAAGATGCCGCGATTGGCAGTGTGCGCCCAGCTGGGCAGCGGCTGCCACAACAGTCCCATGCCGACGGAGTTTCCTGCAACCACCACAACATCGGGATTGCGAGGATCGACGATGATCTGCTGAATAAAGAGCGCGTCTTCCAGTCCGGCGCTCTGCCACGTGGCGCCACCGTCAGCGGAGCGGTAGAGACCGCGCCCGCGTGTCTGCTCGCCGGTACCCACATACACCACCTGCGAGTTGGAGGGCGCAACCGCAACAGCTCCGATGGACGCAACACGCTCTTTATCGAAAATCGGCCGCCAGACCTGCCCGCCGTCCGTAGTCTTCCATACACCACCTCCGGGCGTTCCGAAGTAGAAGGTGTTGGGATCACCAGCCACTCCGGCCACGGAAGTTACCCTGCCGGCGCGAAACGGACCAATCAAGCGCCATTGCAGGGATGAGAATAGCCGTGCGTCAGGCTGTTGTCCCAACAAAGCGAGCGGCAGTGTAGCGGTGATGAACACGATAAAGACAATGAAAGACCGACGGGTGAAGATAAGATTCATCATTTGACTCTGGGAACTCCGGGTCAACGTTATATCAGAGCGGGGCCTTTGACCCAATCGGTGCGCTGCCGTACCCTGGCCCCGCTCTTTTTGACTGTTGCACTAGCCGTCCTACTCTGAATCTGCATCTATGAATCCTTGGAGGAATCTTGCCGCTTGCCACCTGCCCACCAGCCTGAAACTCGCCTCAGCACCGGAATACCTGGTCTTGATGACATCCTTCATGGCGGCCTCCCCGAGGGTCACCTTTATTTAGTGGAAGGCAATCCCGGGTCGGGGAAGACCACCTTTGGCCTGCAATTCCTGCTGGCCGGCGTTGCCGCCGGTGAGCCCACGCTTTACGTCACGCTGGCGGAATCGCGCGCCGAACTGGAGCAGGCCGGCTCTTCGCACGGGTTTGACCTCTCCAAAGTCGAAGTGTTCGAGGTAGAGCCGCCCGAACTCGCGGCCAACGCATTTGAGCAATACACGGTGTTTCATCCTTCGGAAGTTGAGCTGGCGGACGTAATGCAATCGATTCTTGACCGCGTGTCGCAGGTCAAGGCTAGCCGCATTGTGATTGACTCCATGTCTGAACTGCGTATGCTGGCCCGCGACCCGCTTCGTTACCGCCGCCAGATCATGACGCTCAAGCAGTTCTTCATGGGGCTCAACACCACGGTGCTCCTGCTGGATGACCGTTCCGGCGAAACCTCAGACACGCAGCTCCAGAGCATTGCCCACGGCGTGCTTCGTATGGAGACACTGGAGCGCGATTTTGGCGTGGTGCGGCGCCAGCTGGAAATCCGCAAGATGCGCGCCACCTCGTTCCGCGAGGGGTTTCACGATTACATCATCCGCGAAGGCGGGCTGGCAGTTTTTCCCCGACTGATCTCAGCCGAGCACCGGAACCAGAAGGCCGATCGGCGCCAGCTTTCCAGCGGAATCGATCAGCTGGACCGCCTGATGGGCGGGGGCTTCTCGCGGGGGACAAGCTGCCTGTTTGTCGGCCCTGCCGGGTGTGGCAAATCCACTCTGGGCGCCAGATTTCTGGCCTCCGGTGCGGAACGCGGCGAGCGCGGCGTGTTGTTCGCGTTTGATGAACTTCCGGAATCGATTCTGGTCCGCTGCCAGGGGCTCGGGATCCCCCTGGAAGCTCACATCAAGAAAGGTACTCTCGCCATTCAGCAGCTCGACCCGGCCCAGATCTCTCCCGGCGAATTTGTCGCACGCATCCGTTCTGAGGTAGAGCAGAACAATTGCCGGCTGGTTTTGATTGACAGCGTCAATGGGCTGTTCAACGCCATGCAGCAGGAGCATTCGACCATCATTCATTTGCACGAGTTGATCACGTATCTGAACCAGAGTGGCGTGTTCAGCATCATGATCCTGGCTCAGTACGGCGTAATGGGCTCCAATATGCACACGCCTGTGGATGTCTCCTACCTGGCGGATAATGTTTTGCTGTTCCGCTATTTCGAAGCTCGCGGAGCTATTCGGCAGGCTATTTCGGTGGTGAAGCGCCGCAGCGGACCGCATGAGCGGACGATCCGTGAACTGGTGATTGCGGAAAACCGTATCTCTGTGGGCGGGCCGCTGTCGGAGTTTGAGGGCGTCCTCAGTGGTACGCCTCGCTATGTTGGCGGCACAAAAGATTTATTGCAAGATGAGTAATGGTCCTGCTGCCGTGAGTGCATTCAATCCTGAGCTGCGAATTCTGGTGCTGGCCCGTGTGGGCCGTGACGCGGAGCTTCTATCCGCAGCCCTGGACCGCCATGGTTTCCCCAGTACCGTGCTCACCAGCGTTGACGACATCTTTCGTGAAATGAAGCTTGGCGCTGCCGCTGCCATCGTGACCGAGGAATCGCTCAACGGCTCCGGCGAGAGCTGGCCGCGGAGCCTTCGGGCGCAGCCGGCATGGTCAGACTTGCCGCTGATCGTGCTCACCGCGGCTGGGGGCTTAAGCCAAGTTGCAAAGTCACCGTTGTACCGCGACTACGGGAACATAACCCTGCTGGAGCGCCCGCTGCGCTCGGCAAACCTGCTGAGCGCCGTGGAGTCTGCCGTGCGCGCGCGCCTGCGCCAGTACGAGATCCGGGATTACATCCAGCGCCAGGCCGAATCGCAGGAGGCTTTGCGGCGGACCGAGAAGCTTGCGGTTGCGGGACGCCTGGCCGCCAGCATCGCGCACGAAATCAACAATCCTCTGGCAGCGATCACCAATCTTCTTTATCTGGTCTCGACTGCGGAAGACCTGGCGACTGTCAGGAAGTACACGAGCATCGCGCAGGATGAGTTGCGCCGCGTTTCTGACATTGCCAACCAGACACTGCGTTTTTATCGTTCTCCCCAGGCGCCTGAGCAGGTGGAGGCAGCTGAAATCCTTGACTCGGCGCTGGCACTGTTCAGGTCAAAGCTGCGTGCGCAAGGCATAAATGTTTCGCGGGACTATGCGCCCGGCCTCACGCTCACGGTTTCCGTGGGAGAACTGCGCCAGGTTCTGGTCAACCTGGTTGCGAATGCCATTGACGCCATGCCTCAAGGCGGTAACCTCCATTTGCGGACGGTGCCGGGTCATCATCCGGTGAAGCGCCAGCCGGGAATCAGAATCACCGTCGCCGATGATGGCAAAGGGATCCCACGCGACGCTCAGCCCCGCCTATTCGAACCGTTCTTCACCACGAAAGGCACAACCGGCACCGGCCTTGGCCTCTGGCTTACGCGTGACATTCTGGAGCGCGCGGGCGGTTACATTCGCTGCCGCAACCACTCCTCACCCCACGGCGCGGTTTTCAGCATGTGGCTGCCGCTGGCTCCCACGGAGCACTCCATCAGCGCGCAAAAGACGGAGAAACCCGCTCTTAAGACGCCGGCATAGCGAGAGCCGGCAAGGGGTCAACCTGAACCGCGCTGATTTCAGCGGGGCCGAGTTTTCCTGATCACGCGCAACGA
Organism: Candidatus Angelobacter sp.; assembly: GCA_036258095.1. Classification (GTDB taxonomy): domain Bacteria; phylum Acidobacteriota; class Terriglobia; order Terriglobales; family Acidobacteriaceae; genus Angelobacter. Next base: position 7,794 of record DATAEJ010000022.1, read on the forward strand.
CCATCGGCCCTAACCGCGATTATTTTGCCGGCTTCTCTGCAATGAAATTGCACACACCGCTGGTGAAACCGGGCTGTATCACGCATCCACAGCCCAGAACGCCGGGGCACGGCACTTTCTTAGTGCAGAAACCGCGGCAGGTATTGGTCTGCGCGGTCAGGGCTAACTGGTGGGACGAAAGAGCTCCTGCACCAAGCGTGGCTGCAACCATGGCGGCAAGCAATGCGATTCTGAATTTCTTATTCACGTTCACAACTCCTCTGTTCATGGCTCTACTTCAAGTTCACAAACCCTGCGGATGATCGGCCTTTGCGGAAGCAGCTTTGCCGGCGCCCGTACGTTGCGCGAGTTCGGCCATGGCTGGTTCATTCAGCACTCCCGTCCACACTCTCTCAATCCTCCCGGTGCTATCCACGAGGATGGTCTGCGGTGTGAGTTGAAAACGGTAGTTCACCATCGCACGCGGTTCCACCTTCAGGAAGACAGGCATGGTTTGAAGCTGGTGTTGCTCAATGAAGGTTGTGCTGGCGCTAGAAGTCACATCCACCGCAACCGGACGGACCGCCGAGCGGTCGAGTGAGGAAATCACCTGCTGCCATTTTGGCCAGTTCTCATCGCAGTAAGGACAGGTGGGCGAAAAAACCAGCAGCAGCACTTTGCGCGGATCTCTTCCATAATCCACCCCGATGGGCTTCCCTTGAAGATCAAATCCATGCAGTTCCGGCATCTGGCTCCCGGTGGCCGCTTCAAGAGACGGCGGAGCCACTGAAAGCCGCGATTTCAATTCCCTGTTCTGATGAACGAGCGCGATATTGGCCGCGAGCAACACAATACAACAGCCTGAGATGGCAAAATTCCACTTCATTGTGTCTCTCCCGCGGGCATCATGGGCCGCTTCAAGGACGGGATGTTAACAAAAAGAAGCACGCGCGGCATCGTGCCGGAAGCATTTTTTGGGAGCTCTGTTCCATTTCGGCACAGCATGAGTTCCCGCAGAGGGAATGTCACACTCTGTGTGCCTCTGTGACCTCTATCGTGACAGAGCGGTTTCGTTGCGTCGCGCCGATGTACCGGGTTTCCCCTTCGTCACTAGCATTCCAAACCAGTTACGCCTCATATTGCTCATCAAGCGCCCGCTCTCGACTACGCGCAGTAAGTGGCCGAACGAAAACGATTGGGGGAGAAGTTTGGGCCGACGGACCATCAGCAGTGGGGCCCTTACGATCGCGGCAATGGTGATCGTGCTTGCCATGCCTCGCGGCGCGCTCGCGCAAATTTCACCCGGCCCGCTTTCCAAGGCGCACCAATCGATTTCCGGACTTACACAATGCACCAGTTGCCACCGGCTTGGCACCGGCGGCGCACTGAAATGCCTGGAGTGTCACGCGGAGATCCAGCAGCGGCTGACGGAAAATCGGGTACCACGCGGTGGTAGTGAAGAAGGACAATCCGAACAAGGATTGCGCGCGCTGCCACTCTGAGCACAATGGAGAAACTTTCCAGCTCGATGTATGAAGCTCGCGAGGCCCACAAGACAGGCCATGCCAGGAAAAACGTATCGCTGCTGATCTCCAATGGCTTTGCCACACAACTGCTCGTGTTCCATCCTTACTATCAACCGAGCTTTACCTTTGATCGGCTGCAAGACGTCCGTTCCGGCAACAAGACCTGGGCGCAGATCCATTTCCAACATCTAAAAGGACGGCCGACACCTGCCGCACTGCTCCTGCGAGGACGTGAATATCCGATTTCACTCTCCGGTACTGCGCTCATCGATCCGGAGAATGGCACCATCCAGCGCATCACCTCTGAACTCGGCTCCAGCATGGAAGACCTCGGGCTGAAGAGCTTCCGCAGCGACGTTGAGTACGCCTCCATGGCATTCCCGCATGAATCGAAAACTTACTGGCTGCCTGCGCAGGCGACGGTTGAACTGAATACACCGAAACAGCACTGGAAGAACACCCATCGCTTCAACGACTACAACCTTTTTTCCGTGAGCGTCACGTCAGAAGTAAATCTCGATAAGTTGAAATCGAAAGAAGAATGAGCACCTATTCCATCACCACTATTGCCGCTCCTGCGACGGAACAACCGCGTCGCGCGCATAAACTCGCCATGACGCTCCTCACCATGCTGGCCATCATGGCTACCGCGGCCATCCTGGTCTATGGAGTCGGCTACTACATCTCCGGGCCACAGGACCGCCCGTACCATCCCCGCCACCTTATGCTGAAACCAAGTGGCCCAGTTGGACTCGGGCTGGGCATCTTTGGCTTTTTCCTGTTTGCCCTGATTTTTCTGTACCCGTTGCGCAAGCGCTGGGCCTGGCTGGGCAAAATGGGGAACACTCGCCACTGGCTCGACTTTCACATTCTGATGGGGCTGGTTGCACCCGTAGTCATTGCCTTTCATGCTTCGTTCAAGTTCGGCGGTATCGCAGGGATGGCTTACTGGATCATGTTCGCGGTGGCGGCCAGCGGAATCGTGGGCCGTTATGTTTACGCTCAGATCCCGGGCAGCCGGAACTCGACTGAATTGTCTTTGCAGGAATCAAAGCTGCTGCAGGAACGCCTGATGTCTGAGCTCGCACAGCAACGCATTGTTCATTCCGCCGACCTTGCCGTGCTCTTCCGCCTGCCCTCGCCGCAACGCGTGCAGCGGCAGCCCATGCTCTTCGCTCTGATCAACCTTTTCTGGTTCGATTTTCTGCGACCATTTCGCGTCGCTCGCCTGCGCCGGCATACCCTTGGATTCTTTGGCAAGCTCGTCACCCTCGCCGGCTTCCTGCATTCAAGGAATCCCAGGCTGGAACGCGTCGTTGAGATCGCTCGCGAACAGGCGCGCATGGCAAAGAAACTTCTGTTCCTCAGCCGCTCACAGCAGATCTTTCATCTCTGGCACGTGATCCACCGCCCGTTCAGCTATTCGTTTGCCGTGCTGGCTGTAACTCATGTCGTCATTGCGGTCCTCTTCGGATTGCTCAGGTAGGTTATGGAGAGTCTTGGGGCTTTTATTTTTGCTGTCGTAGTCACGCTGTTCTTCACCGTGAGCTATTTGAAGAAGCATCGTGCCCGGGAAGCACGCGCGCGTGAAGCGGCCGAAAGAGGCAAACTCTTCTCTGACGGTCCGAGGGGCATGCACCCGCACATTGACACCAACCATTGCATCGGCTGCGGCACCTGCACCAGCGTGTGCCCTGAAGGCGACGTGCTGGCGATGCTGGGTGGCCAGGCCGCCATCGTCAACGGACACAAATGCATCGGGCACAGCCTCTGCGCCGACGCATGCCCTGTTGGAGCCATCACCATGGTGAAGGCGAGCCCCAGCATGAGCAAGGACCTGCCCTCTCTCACGCCGGAATTTGAGACCACGATCAAGGACCTCTTTATTGTGGGAGAGCTCGGCGGCCTCGCGCTGATCAAGAACGCCGTGAACGAAGGTCGCGACTGCATTGACGTCATCGCCCGGCGCCTGCAATCGCGCCCGCTACCGCACGGTACCGGACTGTATGACGTGCTGATCGTCGGCGCCGGGCCGGCCGGCATCAGCGCATCCCTGCGGGCCATCGAGAAAAAGCTCAACTACATCACCCTGGAACGGGATGAGGTCGGCGGCACTGTGGCAAAATTCCCCCGCCAGAAACTCGTGATGACCAGCCCGGTCCAGTTCCCCATGTATGGCAAATTCAATAAACTTCAGCTCTCTAAAGAGCACCTTCTTGCCTTCTGGGACATGATTTTGAATCGCTCTGACTTTCACTGTTCGACCGGAGAAAAAGTAGAAGACATCCTCAAGCTTCCCGACGGAACGTTCACCGTCAGGACCTCAAGCAGGCAGTATCGCGCCCGGGCCGTGGTGCTGGCTCTGGGCCGCGCGGGCGAACCGCGCAAGCTCGGCATCAAGGGTGAAGAGCTTCCCAAAGTCATGTACCGTCTCATCGAAGCGGACCATTACATCCATAAGCGGATTCTGGTGGTTGGCGGAGGTGACAGCGCCGTGGAGGCCGCCATGGGACTTGCGCAGCAGAAAGGCAACACGGTAACCCTCTCCTACCGCCAGGAGCAATTCGGCCGGGTGAAGGAGAGAAATCTCCGCCGCATTGAGGAATGCATGAAGAGTGGGAAAATCAAGGTCATCTTCAATTCCCTTCCGGTGGAATTCAAGCCTGATTCCGCTGTGCTCGACGTAAGCGGCCGCCGCCACGAAATCCCCAACGATTTTGTGTGGATCTTTGCCGGAGGGCAGGCGCCGAACGAGTTCCTCAACAAAATCGGTGTGCGCCTCGGCGCACGCGACATGACACTCGAAGGCGGCCAGGAATCACGCCGAGCCGAGCAGGAGCGCCGGCAGTTCACCGCCGCAGGCTTCTGATACCGCGAGGAAGCTATCGGTTAAACGGAAACTTCTGTATCCAGCGAAAGCCTCTATTGACAAGCAGGAAGCTGTTGCGGTCCCTCAGTTGAAGTTCGATGTCGAACTGTTTATCAAAGACTGGGTTCCCCGCTTCCGGCGTGATAGCTTCTGTGCGTATGGGCGGCGTTGTTATTGTCGATCTCGGACTGCTGGGCATGTTGATCGGGGGAGTATCGCTGATTCAGCCGCTTGCGTTCCTGGGAGTGAGCGATCGCCGGCTCGCCGCATTCGCGCTGATCGCGTCAGTAACGGTGGTGGTTCTGGGCGCCTCCCTGCCCGCGCGTGAAGTTCGCGTCAGTTCGCCGCAATGCGAATTGGACCGTTTTTTTCCGGCATATCAATTTCACGAGTTCCATTCCATTCGTATTGCCGCGCCGCAGGAACGTGTGTATCGCGCGGTGAAAGAAGTCAGTGCCGATGAGATCTTTTTGTTCCGTACCCTGGTCTGGATGCGGCGCCTTGGCCGGCCCGGACCGGAAAACATTCTCAATCCCGCGCCGGGGAGGCCGTTACTTGAGGTGGCGAGCAAGACCAGCTTTCTTCCTCTTGCGGATGAACCCAACCGGGAGATCCTTCTGGGAACGCTGGTGGCTGTACCGCAGGGATGGAGGCCAAGTGGCAAGCCGATGACAGAGGGGTATCGCAACCTTCTCAATTCTCAGCCCGCCGGTTTTGCGTTCGCAGGAATCAATTTCCGCCTGCAGGATTGCGGGACTAACTGCACGATTCTGACCACCGAGACGCGAGTCTTCGCGACCGATCCGGCAGCGCGCCGCCGCTTCGCGCGATATTGGCGGCTGATCTATCCCGGAAGCGCGTTCATTCGCAGGATGTGGTTGAAAGCGATTGCGCACAGGGCGGAGTCTTTTTGAAATCCCATGCTAGCGATTGAACGAAGACTCCTGTATCCAGTGGAAGCCTCTGTTGACAAGCAGGAACTTGTTGCGGTCCTCTAGTTGAAGTTCGATGTGGACCTGATGGTCTTCGATCCGCCCGTCCACGACGAGTCGGTTCTGCACCGGGCGCTGGAAACTCAGGTTGGCCCGCCAGTTTTTGTCGGCACCTTTGGTCAGGACGAGAGTTTTGTCCGTGATGTTGATCGCCGCGCGATAGTAGGCGAGTGAGTCATCCATCCTTTGCAGGGCCACGAGCCGAGGGTAATCGAAGATGGCGCGGCGCCAGCGCGCGTCGTCCGTGAGAAGAGGCGGGCGCGGCTGGCCGTCGATTTGCATTTCGGTCACCTCCCATATCCCGTAGAGCGCTGAGTACTGCCGGCCTCCGCCGAACTGACTCCAAAACTGCCGGGAAGTGTGAAGGTTCAGACCGAGAAGCCAGAGTCCCAGCACGACTTGCGCCACCAGCGCGATGCGATTGGCACGGGTAGAACTGAAGAGTTGCGCTCGTCGAAGTGGCGCGGTGGCACGATCCGTGAACAGCACCCGGGCAAGACGTGGAACGTCCGGGGCGAGAAGAAAACAGGCGAGCAAGATCAGGTGGAAGGCAAACAGCTTTACCGGCACATCGTAGGTCATGTTGAGCATGAAGACCTGGATCATGTCTGCCAGGCAGATCAGCGCGCCCAGAGTTGCCGTGCGGGGGACGATCAGCAGCACTCCGCCGAGCACTTCTGCGCAGCCCGCGAAGATTTCATACGCCGGCGCCGCGCCGATGGAACTCCAGAGCACTCCCATGGGAGAGAACGTGCCGAAGGGCTGGAGCAGCCGGGTCAATGACGGATACGGCATTTGCAGCGGGATGACCTTCGCCATGCCGTAATTGATCATCTGTCCGGCGAGCGCGAAACGTAAGAAGAGCCGGACCCATCTATGTAGCGCAGTATAGTTGGTCCGCTTGCGGTCGAGCACTGACCAGATAACAGTGGCAAATGCGGCAATGACTAGAAGACAAAAGGCGAGCACCCAGCCAAACATGCAGTCGCCGCTGGCGCTGTTGCCCTGCAGAGAGAGTGGCGCGGTCACGTGAAAGATATGAGCGGCGGTCCACATGACCAACGGGCGCAGTGGCCATAGAGTCCCCGGGTCGGGGATGTCGGTGCCCTGCGTGGCCGAGAACAGACTGGTGATGATCTGTGTGGCCACACAAAACAGCCCCAGATAGGCCACGCTGAATCGAAAGGCAATACGAAGCGCCGGGCTCCAATCAGCGATTTGCTGCGGCTGTGAAATTGGCTCAGTCTGAAGTTGCGGCTGCATGCGCGAGAACTCCGTGAGATGCGCAGCAGAGTATATTACGGAACCGCTGGAAGAGGCCGGACGAGATTAACCACTGAGGCCACAGAGCCGAGTAAGAGGAACAATATCGGTTTACCACGCACTCACGTCGCGCGGGGCGGTTGATTCAGGCTTGAGACGTTATGTATCCGCTCCATTTTCGGCGGCCGAATCGCGCTTCTTACGAAATCGCCTTCCGAGCCAGTAAGCGCCGAGTCCGACAGCCGCCGAAATCACCACCGTGAGCGCCAGGATGCCGCTGTCGTCTTCTCTGAGGTACTCGATGAAGAGGAATACCATTAGAAAGAAGGTTGTAAGGATATAGTCCCTGCGCTCGCGATTCGACATGGTTCGGCCCTGAATTGCGAGATGATCTTAGCATTTCTCCCCGCGATTGCAGCGGCCGGCTTTCTTACTGGCTGTTGCGCGAGGCCGGCGGGACCAGGTTGTTTGCGCGATAGTAGACCACAAGCTGGCCATAGTGCTCGGCGCTGTGCTCGATGGCGAATGTCCAGATGGTGGAATTGTGCGCAAGCCGGTTGCCGAAGAACTTGGTTGTTTTGTCCAGCCCGGCATCACCCTGCTGCTGAATCACTTTTGCTCCGTCGGCGACCGCCTCCTGCACGAACTTGACGATATCGGCCTTGGTCTTGAACTGATCGCGCGTAGGATTATCACCGTCGCCGAAATCGGGTCCCACGTTGGTTCCGGAAACTCTGCGGATCAGCACGAAATCCAGTGCTGCGGCGTGGAGCAGATTTAGCGCGAAGGTGCGCTGGTCTTTCTGCACCTTGAAGTCGTACTTGTCTTCGGGAAAATCCTGCGCCATGGCAACAAGTTTGTTGCCGATGTCGTTCCACCTCGCGAGCATTTCATCGGAACGGGAGAGCGCAGGGCCGGGAGGCTGGGTTTGCTTCTGGGCGTGGCTCGCAACAAATGGCATGCCCATGCCAGCGACGAGAATGACTGTAACGAGCGCGCGTACCGAGTAACGCATTCTAAGATCCTCCTTATCTGGATCTTCTTCAGGTCTCGGTGGGTTAGACGCAGCGTTGCCGTAAAGGTCTGAGGCTGTTTCGTTCACCAACGGCGGGCAGTTAGACTTGGGCGCACGATCGCGAAGGGCGAGGACATCTCGACTCAGCAATCGCGCGCCCGCAAGCTGTCTCAGTTCGCTTTACCAGTATTTCAGGGTGACTTTATCCAGCCAGAGTGCGAACGGCGTTGCCGTGCGATTGGCATCGAGTTGGAAGCCGAAATCGATTCCGCTCGAGCCGTCGGGCTTCCGCGCCACCGTCTTGTTCAATACATGTCGTGTGCCGTTCAGGGTGATGGCCACGAAGATTACTGAACTGCCGCTGCGCTGAAGCTCCCAGGTCACATGGTTCCAGGTCTTGGGCGGGGGCTGCAGG
>DATAEJ010000023.1:0-16280 GCA_036258095.1 Candidatus Angelobacter sp.
CGCACTTCTCTATCCAACCTGCCAGAGGCGTGTTCGCTGACGGCGGTGGTGGTTATACAAGCGCTCAATGCGCAGTTGCTCTCGATGCAGATGCATCATCCCGCATGTATAACGGTCACCCGATTACGCAGGAAACGATTCCTGAAAACCAGCAGCCACACACCCCAGGTTCGCCAAAGGATGCCATCACTTCGGCTGTGAATCAGACGAAACCGAACGCGAGTCAGCTCGCGTATTACGCAAGTGATGGTTACCGTTCCTCTGAAATGGATCCACCTTATAGGTGGATGAAGCGGGTGGATGGGCAGTACACAGGAACGACAGAGATGATTATCCGCTGGGCCGCGTGCAAGTGGGGTATGGACGAAGACATGATCCGTGCACAAGCGACGTCTGAGCATGATACCTGGGTTCAGTGGAATGCCGGCGGTGATGAGCGTAAGTCGATCAATCAATGCCAGGCCGGTAATAACCCCGACCATAACTCAACGAATCTCTGGAGTTACATGGTTCCCAGTGCCTGCTATCAGTCATGGTCCATCTGGCAGACCAAGGTGGTCTATTCGAGTCCTAATGTTGGCGCATGGACAACATGGCCGGCGATCAATGAAAGTACCGCCTTTGCCGCTGACTATCGTTATGCCTTTCAACGATCCTGCATGAACGGAAATCTTTCCGGATTCTTCAGCGATAAAGGAACGGGAGGCGCGTATCTCTCCGATGTCGCGAATGCAAAGAACGCCCCATACAGCGTGTCGCCGCGCAATTTCTGGAATCCTATCACCGGTGCAAACGCGACCAACCTCGAATATGTGGCATTCGCGTGTTTGGGCGCCCACTACAGCGGTCACTGGATGGATCCCGATGCGCGGTCGTACCTGAACTCCCTGTTATCTCACTGGAAGAACAAGGACTGGCTGCCAAAGTAAGATCAGCGTTTTGGTTTCGTGTGCACAATTGAGTCGCCAAGAATCCGTTTGGCTTACAGCAGGCGAATCAGTACCAGCGGCATTGCCGGCACTTAGGGTAAGACCGACTCGACGACGTAAACAGCGCGCATCACGAACACGCCGGTTCAGGAATGTGAACATGTCCATAAAGAAGTTTGCGAAGAAGCTGCCCGGCATGCCGCGGCTCTATTCGTTATATCGGAGAGTTGTTTCTCTGCAGTCGATCGACGTCGACTCCTTGAATCAACAGCTTCAAAACATCTTATTTAACCAGTACACAATGCTCCATGCCACTGGATCAACACCATATGCGCGGATATCAGATGCCGGGTTCAGATGCTATTCGCAGTTTGAAGAGGATGGAATCATCCTCTACATCTTGTCAACCATAGGATTCAAAACGAAGAAAGTCGTCGAGATGTGTTGCGGCACCGGTGACGAGTGTATGGCTACCAATCTCATTCTGAATCACGGGTTTGAGGGAGTATTGTTCGATGGTGATGAATGGAACATCGCGCGAGCGAACATTTTCTTCAGCAGCAAGAAGGATTGCCTGCTGACTCCGCCACGCCTTGTCCGTGCTTGGATCACAAAAGACAACGTAAATCATCTACTCCGGCAGAATGGAGCCGTCGGGGAGGTGGACCTCTTCTCACTTGATATGGACGGCAATGACTACTACATATGGGAAGCGATATCGGAAATCAATCCACGGCTATGCATATTTGAAACCCACAATATCATTCCAGACGACCTAAGCATAACAATTCCATACCAGCCACAGTTCAGTTCTGCAGTGATGTCCAATCATGGACAAGAGTTTAGGTCTGTGTCCCTTCTCGCGATGACGAAGTTGTCTGAAAAGAAGGGGTACCGGCTGATCGGCGCGCACAAGCATGGATTTAACGTACTATTCCTCCGGAACGATATTGGGCTCGATGTCTTTCCCGCTGTGTCCATTGCTGAGGTTCATGACAACCTATGGACTCGAAAAGGGCAGGGTGAAAGATGGAAAAGGGTCGAGGGCATGAACTGGGTAGAAGTCTGAACCGTGGCAGCGAAGGAAGGACCTCCTGCTCAGCAACCGGGTTGTATCCGATTGGATGAACTCCGATGCGCGCTCGTACGTGAACAACGTGCTAACCCATTGGAACAAGAAGGACTGGTTGCCAAAGTGACTAAGCAATGTCTCAAAATGGGCACTGATGAAAATCGCGTCGGACTCCGAGAAGGCGCCCGCCGCGATGCAAGAAAGAATAGTGATTGTCAGTGAGCCAACCTCGCCTGGCTCAGCTAATGTTTGGACTGATTGTGAGGCCTGATCTCCCGATTATGGGCAGGTGCCAGAAGTGCCGCACGCTCCCATAAACGACAGACCCAATACGCTTGAATCGTCTGTGGTGAGAACAGGACTTGTTGATTGCAAGTGGAAGTCCATACTGCCTGGATTCACGAAGAGCGGATTGACGCTCATGTCGTGCGTACCGGTAGGTCCAGATGAATTGTATTTATCGTTGTAATCCCATACGTAGGAACCACAATTGGTTCCCATCTTGATAGGGGCCGTGTGGAAGATGTTGTTCTTGAACGTAAACGTTCCACCGCAACCATTGAAATTGACTCCAAGCGCTCCTGTGCTTCCTCCGTAACAGGTGTTGTTGTAAAACTTCAATGAAAGCGGGCCAGACGTGCCTATGCCCTCAAAGCACGCATAGTTAGGCGCCGCACCATAAGCAACGTTTTGCTCGTAAGTGCCAGTTTGGGTGTAAGTGGAAGAATCCTGTTCAGCATAAAAAGCATTGCCGTTACAGCCAGGGTAGGTCTGTCCGTTCACCACAGCCGAGCTCGCACAGTTCACGATGTTCTTTTTGAACATTGCGCCAGTCGAGCGCTTGAAGTCAATGCAGTTGTGTGAGCAGCCCGGACCGACTTTGTTGCCCTCGACCCGAGGACTGCCGGAATCCTGGTCAACCACGATTGCATTATGGCCACCCTCAAGTTTCACGGTGTTGTTGAGGATCTTTGCACCATATACTCCGTTGGGATAAGCCACGAAGGCGATCCCCGAGTTGTATCCGTAATTGCCGACGTCAGCGCCAAAGCATCCGGAGCACGCGCCAGGATAAGCACCGTACCCGTTGTTGTGGACGTAGTTATTCTGGATGGTTATACCCGGCTGCTGAAGATACGAGAAGATGATGCCGCCGCTCGTTGTGTTGCGAACTTCAAAGCCGTCAATCGTGACATAGGAGTTCGCGGATTGACCGGAAGCACTCGCACCCACAATGCCGTACGCGCGGCTGGAACCACCATCAATTACAGGGAGATTGCCGCTTCCGTAGTTGCCGAACGTGATGGGATAACTTTGGCTTCCATGGACGTTCGATATGGACAATTGTTCATTCCAGACGCCGCCGCGCTGGAAGAGGACACAATCGCCCTGTCTCAGACTCGGTTCAAAGCCCACCACTTTTGCAACAGTCTTCCAGGGTGAACTTGCCGATGTACCATTGTTATTGTCACTTCCGGAATTGGAAACGTAATAAGTCGTTGCAGAACAATTGGCGTTCGTTCCACTCTGATCGACACCGGTGCCGCTCAGGGTGACTGCCGGAACCGCAGTGCTTGAGTTGGAGGTGAAAGACAACTTTCCGGAATACGCACTGACTGCCGTTGGGGTAAACGTAACGCTGTAGCTGGCAGAGCTGCCTGGAGCAATGCTGGTGGAACCGGCTCCGGAAACAGCAAACTGCGACGGCGAGATGGAGACGCCCGTGATGTTCAGGGTGGCGCCGCCCGTATTCGTGATTTTCACAGTCTGAGAAGAACTGGCTGTGTTCGTTGCGATTGAACCGAACGCCAACGAGCTTGGGGAAACGGAACCCTGGGGCGTTCCTGGTGTAGAGCCTTGAACAGTTTCGGTCAATAAGGCGGACCCATAGGTGCCGTTGCTGGCCCATGCGCGAACAGTCACCTGATGCGTGCCTGGCGTCATGCTGATGCTGGTTTTAATGCTGTTCGTTGAGCCTGAGTGATACACCGAAGTGCCATCAACGTAAATGCGCCATCCTGTGACGTTCGTGCTGGAGGTGGCAGAGGCAGCGATCACAACGGGGGAAGTTACTGTGGAATTATTCGCCGGTGTTGAGACCGCCACGCTGACCGACGCGGACGCCAACATTGACAAGGAAATCACACACAGAACAATGGATAGTGTCCATCGCATTACTACTTTTCTCCTGAAAGGGTGCTGTGCGCAGCGGCGGGGACTTTCACGAGGTCACCTGCGCATCATGCGGGGATTTGCGTTCTGCGTTCTGGTTTCCAAGATATTTGTGTGGAGGAAGGAATCGAATTGGGTGGACAGCCCAATCACCCGTACCTTTTTCACTTAAGTAAGCCAGAGTTGATCCCAGTCCGAAGGTGAGAGCCCCTCATGGTCCATTGGTATCATCGGGACCCTCCGTCTATCGGGCTAAGGGAATGCGAAATTTCCAGAGGCGGGCGAAGCAATGTTCGCGAACTGCGATGGACTCAGTCACTCAGAACAAGAGACCGTCGTTTGATTTGAGGCGTGCCCTGTTCAGTTGCATGCTTATATCCGAGCCGATGTGCTGAAAAATGTTTCCGCGGATAATCCTGACCGAAGTCTCTCTGCCATTCGCAAGAATGCTTCCTGCCAGCCGCGTTAACGTGAAGAACATCTGCCTCAATGCTTAGCGTAAAGTCCCTCGGCCGTGCGTTGGCCCGGGTGAAGGGACGTGATGACACACTTGAACCAAAAGGGTTCACCGGAGTTCAGAATGGCTGTGTCGAGATTCCAAACAGCAAATGACGCAATCTGCGTCCTTGTATCGGCGCTCACCTATCAAGTGACAGCGCGCACTCTGAACCCTCAAGGGTGCGACTATTGCGGCGAAGAATATACCTCACCCGGCCCGTTCGCCTGGGCTTCCCACCACTGCAAGGTTCTGACCGCCGCTGAAAATATCCTTTCCGAGTGTGTCCAGCACCTTCTGAGAGAACGCGCCATGGCCCGGATCGAAATTGAACGGTACCGTCCCGACGGTGAAATCCTTCATCGTCAGTCTGCGTAACGACGCGCGTGCGCACGGTGAGAATCGCGCACGGAATGGCGGGTTGATGCCGACGGGCAAGTGACAATGGTCCTGCTGGAGGGCCAAAGCAGGGCTTCAACTTGCCACCTCAGACGTCGCAGCCCTGCATCTCGGCCGCATCCCACCGTATCTTGGCATTTGTCCCCTCCAGAACCGAGGTTCGTCCGGAAAGTTAGTACGCGGCCTTCAGTTCCCCTCAACCTCATTGACTGCTTCAATTCCCTCGCTCGTGGGAGTTGAGAGTGCTAGACTGCGCGCGGAGACTCTTCTCTCGGAGGCACCCGTGCGTCGAATCATTGCCATTCCTCCAATACTCTTTCTTTTGTCTGTGGCAGCAAGCGCACAGCAAGCGGCTGTGGCATTCTGTGCCCTGGACCAAACGCTGGAGTTTAAGACGGCCAAAACGGGAGACAAGATCGTCCTGCACCTTACGCGCGATCTCCTGGTCAAGGGGAAAACTGTCTTTCCGCGCGGGACACCTTTGCGCGCAACGATAGTGGAAGCAAAGGATGGAAACACCATTTCGATCGCGCTTGAAAAAGCACAACCGAAAACAGGGCAGGAGGTTCCATTGGTCGGCATCATTGCAGCGATAGCAACTCCTCCCGAAGCTCTGACGCAAGACCCTTTTTACTCCATGAACCGCTCCTCCGAGCCCACTCAACGGACTGGCAACGCTTCTGTAACCTCAACCGCAACTTCGGGCGCCGCCGTGCAGACGGCGATCTTGAAAGGCGAGAACAGCCCCAAGTCGAACCTCCAGGAAGATTCGAGCGGAGCAATAGGGATTGATGGATTGAATCTGAATTGGATACTCGACAAGCGACCGGCAACCACAGTGCTGACCGCTAAGAAGAAGAACTTCAAGCTGATCAAGGGAACAGAAGTCTTATTGAGGATGGCGCAGCCGGCGATGTAGAAGGTGGGCCATCCAAAGGGCGAGGACCATCAACCTGTGCCGTCTGGAATGGCGAGAAGCTCTGACATCCCTTGCCGATATTTGCGAAAGGCTGAGCGGCCCTCGGCAGTCATCGATAATGCGTGAACGGAATCTTTCCTCGGAAACCCTTTGTCGATTCCACGTAACCAGCCTCCTCCAGCCTGGCCAAATGACTCTGCTCGCGGTGGTCACGAGGGAATCGTTTCAACTGCCATGCTCGTGCGGAGGTCATCGCGAAGCCGAGACCAGAGATGACCCACAAGGCGCCTTCGCCGTGAGCGTGGTGGAGATAAGCAAACGCTCCGAGCCCGAGCGACAGAACCGCGAGCCACATGAACCTCAATACACGGTAGCGCAGTGCGCCCGCGAGGAGTGCACCCGCAAAGATCAATGCTGCACCCGGTCAGGCCGTCCATTCCCATGCTTCGAGTTCCGCGGGCTACATCAAAACGGTGCCCAATGATGCTCAGGCGGCAATGAAGAAGCTGTCTGAAGCTTTGCCGTGCTCTACCTGTGCTCCAGAAGAGGCACCCAACGCCTCACAGGTGATTCAGTAAGTTGGAAGGAATGAGAACGTAAGTCGTTCTCGATCAAGAGATTCTGGCGGAGAGGGGGGGATTCGAACCCCCGATAGAGGTGTTAGCCCCTATAACGGTTTAGCAAACCGCCGCCTTCAGCCACTCGGCCACCTCTCCGCGCCCACATTTCCTACCAGTCTAGCACAACCCGGACAGTCTTCCATTTGCTGCACACGTTCACCGTGCGCCGTAGTACGCGCTGAATGAATCGTGCATCCCACCTTTTGCGTCCTTAGCGTCACACGCCACCCGATATGACAGATGGTGTTGGACCAAGGGCGGGAAAACATAATGCGCGCTAGTGTCCTGACCCTTCTGTTTCTTACGGTAACAGCAGTTCCAAAAGCTCATGCCCAGGCTGCATTGCTCCTGGCGGAGCCATATGGAGAGTTTGGCAGCCTAAGTCCCACCGGACATGCCGCCGTCTACCTGAGCCGCGTCTGCGCCGCCACTCCCACCCAGTTGCGCCGGTGCGAAACCGGAGAGTACGGGGCAGTTATCAGCCGCTATTACAAGATAGCGGGATACGATTGGCTGGCAATCCCCCTGATTCCTTATTTATACGCCGTCAAGAGTTCACAGGAGGTGCCACGGTCGGCGGATCCTGAGACTGTCGCATCCCTCAGAGACTCCTATCGCCGAATTGATTTGCAGGAGTTGGTGCCAGATACGGCAAAGGAAGGCGCCACACCAGGGGAGTGGTATCAACTCGTAGGCGCTGCTTACGATCGGAGAATCATCGCGTTTGAAATTGAGACTACAGAAGCACAGGACAACGCGTTCATTCGGGAGTTTAACGCACGGCGCAACAAAAGTCGGTTCAGCTTACTGTACCGGAACTGTGCTGACTTCACGCGCGATGTGGTCAACTTTTACTATCCCGGGGCACTAAAGCGCAGCATCATCGCCGATGCCGGCATCACCACGCCCAAGCAGATTGCAAAATCTTTGGTGCGCTACAGCAGGAAACATCCTGAGTTGCAGTTTTCCGCGTTCATCATTCCACAGATTCCCGGAAGCCGTCCCCCGAGTGGCCGAACCCGCGGCGTGCTTGAGTCGCTCGTGAAATCAAAAAAATATATACTCCCTCTGATTGCCGTGAACATCTGGATCACACCGGGGCTCGCAGCAGGTTATATTGCTGGCGGGCGTTTCAATCCCTTGCACTACGCGGAAACGGTCTATGAGCCGTTCGAGTTAGAACAAAGGGCAGTTTTCGCTGCCCGAGAGCATCGGACGGAAGACCACGGTGGGCTAGTCGCGGGAGCTCTGATTGCGGACGGCGAACGCAGCAGCACTGATCAGAAACCTCGCGAGCGACTTCCCGCCACAGTTGAACCTTCAACTTCAAGAGTTGATGGCGGTCATTGATCGCGTCAATCCAATTCAGGCGCGAAAAAACCCGGCTCTCATTGGAGCCGGGCTGCTGGAATAACGTTATACGTGAGCTACCAGACACGGCAGGCGTTTTGACGGACCATCTGCTGACCGGCCTTGCATCCCCATGCCTTGGCAAATTCCGGCATATTCTGTACCACGCCGATCACGCGATACCTCCCCGGCGCGTGTTCGTTGACCTGCGCCATCAGACGGGCAAACGGCTCTGACATGTTCTGGCACCAGATCTGGCCCCAACCCAGGAACAGGCGCTGCTCCGGCGTGTAGCCAGCCAGCTTCTCGCCGGGCTTTCCGCCTAATGACGATTCCAGGGCCATGTGTGCGATGCGGAGGCCGCCGTTGTCTGCCGTGTTCTCACCCAGGGTCAGCTTCCCGCGTACGTGCACATCGTCCACCGCGACAAAGTTGTCATATTGCTCCACGATGCACTGAGCGCGCTGCTCAAATGCTTTCGCGTCTTCGGGAGTCCACCAGTCCTTGAGATTCCCTTCAGCATCAAACTGCCGACCCTGATCGTCGAAGCCGTGCGTCAGTTCGTGACCAATCACCGCGCCAATGCCGCCGTAATTAGCAGCATTGTCAGCCTTGAACTCGTAAAAGGGCGGCTGAAGAATACCGGCCGGGAAGTTGATGTCGTTCTCACTCGGATCGTAATAGGCGTTCACCGTGGGCGGCGTCATTTGCCACTCCTGCTTATCCAGCGGCTTGCCGATTTTCTGGAGTTGGCGGTGGACCTCAAAGGCGTTCGACCGGAGCGAGTTTCCCAGGTTGTCGCCACGCACGATTTTCAGCGAACTGTAATCGCGCCATTTGCTTGGATAGCCGATCTTGTTATCGATAGCAGCCAGCTTGATCAGCGCCTGTTTCTTCGTGGCATCGGTCATCCAGTCCAGCCCCTGGATGTTTGTCTTGAGCGCGTCTTCCAGCTGCTTGACCATGGCAAGGGTGCGCTCCTTGGCTTCGGGCGGAAAGGTCTTGTCGACGAAGGCCTTGCCCAGGGCTTCACCCATGTCGGAATCCACGGCAGCGGTACAACGCTTCCAGCGTGCCTGAATTTCCTTTGCCCCGAACAAAGTCTTGCGGAAGAAATCGAAGTTCTCGTTGACAAAAGGAGTCGGCAGTTGCTCAGCCTGACCGTGCACCAGGTGCCAGCGCAAATAAGTCTTGATATCGGTCAGGCTCAGGGACTTGAGTTCCGCCTCCAGGGACTTGTAGAAGTCAGGGTTAGCGACGTTGAGAGCAGAAAATTGCGGCGCACCGATTTCGCTTGAGAAGCGGCCCCAATCGATCGTGGGCGCGAGCGCCTGCCATTCCTTAACCGAGAGTTTGTGGTAAATCTTTGCCGGGTCGCGACGCTCAACCCGGTCCATGGCTCCCTTGGCGAGCGCGGTCTCAATTTGCATAACCACGTTCGCCTCAGCGGCTGCTTTTTCCGGCGCGTCTCCGAGCAGCTTGAACATGTTAGTAACATGCTGCTGATAGGCCTTGCGCAGTTCCACTGACTTGGGATCGTCTTTCAGGTAATAGTCTCGGTCGGGAAGAGACAAGCCACCCTGGTCAGCCTGAGCGATTACCTGGCTGGCATTCTTGAAATCAGACCCGGAGTAGAAGCTGAAGAATCCGGGGATTCCCTGACTGTGCAGGTGCGCAAAAAGCTGCGCCAGTTCTGCCTTGTCCTTGAGCGCGTCAATGCGGTCGAACTCCGGCTTTAGCACCGCAACCCCCTTGCGGTTGACCTCCGCTTCGTCCATGCAACTGGCATAGTAGTCGCCTATCTTCTGCTCGTTGGCGTCGCGGTTCTTGGCCTTGGCGGCCTGCTCCAGAATCTGGTGCAGGACCTCGCGATTCCGCTCGGCGAGTTCATTGAAGCGTCCCCATGATGCTTGGTCGGGGGGAATGGGATTGTTTTTGATCCAGTTGCCACAGGCGTATTGATAAAAGTCGACGCAGGGATCGGCACTCTTGTCGATCGCGTTCAACTCAATGCCTGCCTTTGACTGATCAGAACCGGCAGCGACTTGTTGCTGCGCAGAAAGTGCCCCAGCCAGCAGAACGAGCGATATCAAAACTGCAAATTTACGCATGTGTGTGCCTCAAAGCAGATGGACGATTTCCATCTAGAAGATGCGGAAATGGATGGTCAGGTATTTTTTCGGGTTCTCCCGGACCGCCTTCATCAACTGCCGGGTTTCGATCAACAATTGGTCAGTGTTGTTATAGACCGAGGGATTTTTGATTAGCAATCCAACGCTGCCCTGGCCGGATTCAATTTGATCAGCAACGGAGGACAGCTTGTTCATTGTGTTCCGCAGCTTGCGGGCGAACTCTTCGTCTTTGGCCAGAGTACCCAACGCTCCCTTGCCCTCGTTCACATCCGCCATCAACTGATTGGCTTTTGCAATTGTCTGGTTCGCGTTGTTGTAGAGCGCTTCGTCTTTCAGGAATTTGCCTGCGGTTCCCTTCCCCGCGTTCAGGTCGTCAATAATACGGTCGAGCTTGTCGATTTCTGCATTCGCTTTTTTGTAGAGCGAGTCGTCAGAGAAAAGCTTGCCGATTGTGCCGCGACCGTTGTTTACATCGTTCAGCATTCCCTGGATCTGATTGAGAATGCCATTGGCTTTGTTGATCAGCGTTGGATCACTGATGATCTGGCCTAAAGAACCTTTGCCGGTTTCGACCTGGGCAACGATTCGATCCAGGCGCTTCACCAGCACATCCATGTTCTGCAACGTGGTCTGGCTGCTGCGCACAACGTCTTCAATTCCCGGCGCGTTGAATGAGGGGAGTTCATCTCCATCATCCACCGGAGGTTTCTTTGCCTGCTTGCTGTCGAGGTCTATGAAGGATTCACCCAATACCCCGGCCGTGCGGACAACCGCGGTAGTGTCCTTGTGAACCAAGGGTGCGTATCGCCGGATGATCCTCAATGTGACTTGGACCGGAGTCAGGGGGCGATTGGTTACAACTCGCACTGCAGTGACATTGCCGACCGGAACCCCTTGAAGATCCACCGGCTGCCCTGAACGCAGGCCTTCCGCATTGTCAAAGTAGGTGACCAGGGTAATTTTTGAGGTAAACATCCCGCTGGTCCCGCTCATAAGGAAGACCAGGATGGCAAGGATCACCGATGCAACGATCACGGTAATCCCCACCCGCAGTTCAGACCACCTGAGTTGCTTTTGGCTCGGCAAGTGAGTGTAGTCCTAAGCAAAAAATGATAACAGAAAGAAAGCGAACTGCTGCATCAGCAGTGCATAAGCCCAAGGAGACTGGAATGTCAGTTGGAGGTGGAAGCAAGAGCCTGGTCAGTTCTCCACGACTGCTTCCACGCCACTGAGCACGCTGCTGCGAGCAGATACGCGGCACCGGCACATGCTAATGTCACAGCGAGTCCAAAATGGATGGCGATGATCATGGCCATCACTGAACCAAGGACGCTGGCCGCAGCGTTCAACGCCCAGGCCCATTCCACGGTATCCACCAGTTTCAGCCCCGTCGGAAAGGGCATGCCCATCAGTAGCCCGAGTGGAACCAGCACAGCGCTGCTAACAAGCAGCTTGGCTGCAAATGGCGCACCGATGGAGGAGGAGAGCAGTGCGGGCAGCATCATAAGGTTAAGGGCGATCAGGCCGGCAATCATCGTGAGAATTTGCAGAAGGCCCGTGCCGCTATACACGAATCGCCGAGCCAACACGCTTCCAGCGCCGCTGGAGAGCAACAGCAGGAACACGACCACGGTTAGCGCATATGTCGGATGGCCAAGGAAAAGCACGAACCGCTGGATCAGAGAGATTTCTACCAGGATGTAGCCAAACCCAACAGCAATGAAGTACAGCAGTTCAGGAAAACGCGCACCGCGATTTCCTCGCTCGCCGCCATGCAGCAGCAGGGGCAGGATCAGGAATGCAGTGACTGCCAGAAAGGAGATCACAAACAACATTCCGAGCACGACAACGCCGAGGTTGATTCGCCAGTCCATTCCCTTTCCCGTTCCGGCTGCGATATTCCTGAGCACATGGCCTGTCTTGAGGGTGAAAAAGAAGAATGGAGCGCTGTCGCTCACAGGAGCAACGTTGTATCGGTAGGCGCGGGCAAACTGAACAGGATCGTTGGAACTGATCAGGCGGGCAAAAGCGTCTGCCGCCGGCGGAAGGCTTTGCATGCCAGCGAATTCGTCGGGAGGATTCAGCCAGACGAGGTTGGAATTCGCGCGCACATGTGCTGCAATCGCGGCGTGCTCAGCGGTCGTGAACGGCGATTTTTTTGCGAGCACCAGCACGGGCCGGCCATCTTCGTCGAGCCTTCCGTCGGAGATGACTACAAAGTGCTGCCGCGGATCCGGTACGCCGATCTGGTGCAGGGCTTCAATCGCCTGCGAGACCACGCGCAATGCCTCACGCGGCTCGCGAAATTCCCAGCGGGTGATGGCGATCATGCCGTCAGGCTTGAGGTGGTCGAAGTATTCACGAAAGGCCTCGACGGTATAAAGATTGTTTTCGCTGAGCGCGAACGCACCGGCTGCCGTAGACGCCCAAGTATCAACGAGGGTCATCTGCACGACGTCATATTTCTCAGTGGAGGCGCGAACATAAGATCTTCCATCCTGCACATGGAGATGGACCTGCGGCAGCTGATAAAGATGGTAGGAATAACCAGCGTACCTGCCGCGCATCACGTCATTGGCGATGATCGGATTGATTTCGATGCCCGTGACCGAAGGGCTGCCATTGGCCACGGCGCGCATCACGTCCACACCACCACCGGGCCCGATGATAGCGAAGCTGCCTTGCGGGCGAAGAACGTTCGCCACGGCAGGCGCTGCGGCCATAAGGCTTTTCTTCCAGTTGAAGCTGCCATTGCCCGGAATGCCAGTATGGGTGGGCGCCGGGCTGCCGGGCTGGTCCTGGTCCCACTTCGCCGGATCCACGTTCATGATCGCGGTGGTCGCGTCGGCGTCGATCACCACGTAGCGTGAGCCGTTCTGGTTATCGACCTCAATGCGCGAGATCGCGTTCCACTTGGCAAATTCGATGCGATGAGAATCGCGGAGAATCCCCTTGGCGTAGATCACGTCCACGTGGCGGCCTGCATGGGACCAGATCAGCAACAACAGTGACATCACTGCGGCTGCTCGGGCCAGAACGGCAATTTTTCGCGAACCTGCCCAGAAAACTCCGGCGATGGCCATCACGAAGGAGCAAACGAGCAAAAGGCCAGGAGCGCCAATGGTGTTCAGTAAAGGCACCACCGCCAGACATGCCGACGCGCCTCCGGCAAGATCAGCGCCGTAAAGGATGGTGATGGCGCTGCTTGAACGGGCGAATACTACCGAGAACAGCAGGCCAGTGAAAAAGAAAGGGACGGCTGTTGCCAGATAGATCACAGTCAGCCGGGCGAAATTGGCGCCTGTCACCTGCAACGAGACCGGGGTATGCAGGACGACCCAGAGCACGACGGGAATTGAGACAGCGTTCAGCAGGCACAGCGACGTGCCGAGTGCGCCGATGTCGAACCGGCCGAGCCATTCCTGTCGTACATGAGCAAAGACTCCGCCTGACCCAAGCCCCAGCAGCGCCACGGAGATGGCAAAAAAAGCAAAGTGGTAAAAGAGCACCACGCTGAAAAGCCGGGTCATCGCCAGTTCCAGCATGAGGCTGGCAAAACTCACTAAAGCGACGGCTAACATCACCGTTCGCGGGGCGACATGAATAATGTCTGGCTGGATTTCGGGGTCTAGGGTGGCACGGGTCACGAGACTAGGGGAGGCTCCTGAATGGCGGCTACGAACGTGAAAAAGTGTACTACGGCTGCAATGAGCGGCTTAGCTTTCCAGGATGACGAAAGCCATCGCCTGTTCGACCGTATGGGTAATTGAAACATGGCAGGTTCTGCAGCCCAATCGGGCGGCGAACTCGGCTGCCTTACCGGTCAGCCGCAAGGTTGGACGGCCGCCCGACTCCCGAACAACCTCCACGTCATGCCACGTGACGCCGTGGCGGAGACCGGTTCCAAGAGCCTTCATGGCAGCTTCTTTTGCGGCGAATCGTGCAGCCAGCCGCTCGGCCGCATTCGGCCGGGCGAGGCAGTAGCGGGCCTCTTCTAGGGTAAATACCCTAGATAGAAACCGCTGGCCAAAGCGCTCCACTGCAGCCTTAATCCGGGGCACCTCGGCGATATCAACTCCTGTCCCTACAATCATTTGCCTCAGTTGTACGTTACCACAGCCAGTGCTCCACAGGTGCCCAGGGACAAGCGATTTCTTAAGCGACAACTCTGAAACCCGAAGGTATAATGTGCCCTGCGTTGTTTCGAGAGCGGTTGTACAGCAGTACTGCACCCCTGCATCCTGCCTGGACGAGCTGAAGAAAAGCGCAAAATCTCAGATACAAGGAATGCGTGCAACACAATGGAACAAGGAACAGTTAAGTGGTTCAATGACGCAAAGGGCTATGGCTTTATCTCCCGCCAGAACGGCGAAGACGTTTTCGTTCACTTCTCCGCCATTCAGGCTAACGGCTTTCGCAGCCTGAAGGAAGGTCAGGCCGTCCAGTTCAGTGTCGTCAAAGGCCCTAAAGGCTGGCAAGCAGAGAACGTGCAGTTGCTGTAGAACGGTTCCAAAAGTTCATGTTAAGGCGGCCGATCCGGGCCGCCTTGATTTTTTGTTACCAAAAGAAAACCGCGCTCTAGGATTCTCCGAGCGCGGTTAGTATTTTCTAATTTCCGGTTAGCGGACGACCAGCGTGATCACCGAAGAGTGAGCAATCGAGCCGGAAGTGGCCGACACGGTCACGTTGAAAGTCCCTGCAGGCGTTCCGCTAATCGGGGTTGGAGTGGGGCTGGGATTCCCGCCGCCCCCACCGCAAGCCACCATCGCCCCCAAAAGCCCCGCTACAACCAACCCCATGCAGAGAACGTGAAGCCGCCGTTTCTTGTCCGTAAGGCCGAACACTAGCGCCAGAGCAAAGAAGCTGCCTCCGGTGATCAAACCGGCCCCAAGGTTTGTAGCCGGACTGGCCGCGCCACGTGCCGTAGTGGTGATCGTAAGGGTCGTGCTTGCCGCCGCCCCGTTCGGAATCACCGAAGTCGGATTGAAAGTGCAGCTGGTCTGGGCGGGCAAACCGGAACAGGCAAAGTTTACGGCAGTATTAAACCCGCCGGAAGGAGTAATCGTTATAGTGTAAGTCGCGGGCTGACCGGCTGTCACAGTGGCCGTTCCTGTCGGCGTGCTAACAGCGTAATCCGGTGGAGGCAGGACTGTGACCGTAACCGGGGCCGAGGTACTGGCGGAGTAAGTGGCATCACCACTGTATGACGCGGTGATATTGTGGGCACCCACGGCAAGCGCGGAGGTCTGAAGTGTTGCGACTGCCGAAGCGTTCAACGCCCCCGTCCCCAACACGGTTGCACCTTCGCTGAAGGTAACATTCCCCGTGGGCGTGGCCGTCCCCGTGCCCTTATTGACGGTCGCTGTAAGAGTGATACTGGCTCCCAAAACGGGGTTGCTGGCGCTGGCGCCCAATCCAGTTGTGGTGGCGGTCGTTCCAACCGTAACGACCGTTACGACTACGGCGGCCGAGTTGCTGGCAGCATAGAGCGTGTCTCCGCCATATGCAGCGGAAACGCTGTGAGGTCCGAGCCCAAGCGAAGTGGTAGAAAACGTCGCAACGCCGCTGGCATTCAGTGGGCCGGTGCCAAGCACGGTTGTTCCATCGCTGAAGGTCACGGTTCCCGTCGGGACGGGCACGCCAGTTCCTTTGTTGACAGTCGCGGTAAATGTAACCGTGCTGCCCAAAGCAGGGCTGGCGTTATTCACCGCATTCGAAATCGTATTTGCAAAAGTTGATGCCGCTATCTCCCACGCACCGCGTCCATGCGTACCGATACGGACCTTGTGTGCTGATTTCTGGATGTTGAGGTCGAATACAGCCACCCGCGGCAACCCAGTGCCATACGGTGCCCAGGTGGTTCCCCCATCCGTTGAATTGAAGACGCCGATGTCAGTTCCCGCGTAGAGATAGCTGGGATTGAAAGCATCGATGGCAAATGCATTCACGGGAACGTCCGGCAACCCAGCAGAAACGGCAGTCCACGTTGTACCCGTCGGGCCAAGATTCGTGGTTTTCCAAACGTGGCCGCCGACAAGCCCATAACCATCCAGGGTGACGTAGGCTGTGGTGCTGGTGACAGGATCAACGGCAGTTCTGGCGACATAGTGGGTTCCCCATCCGCCCGTTACGTTGATCAGGGCCGTGGAGGCCGTTGTGGTGGCGAACACAGAACCGTTCTGCAGTCCCAC
>DATAEJ010000024.1:0-4514 GCA_036258095.1 Candidatus Angelobacter sp.
ACCCTGCTGGGCCATCGAGCGCACACCGAGGAAGTGGTCATACAAGGCGACCGCAATACTCAGTGGACCAATTTTGATGCCAAACGGACGCAGAGAATCATCCATGAGGACTTCGCATCTTTGGCGTCTTCCCTGCCCGGCGGCAAGGAGAAAGAAGCGGAGTTCAAAGAAAAAGCACGGCTGGAGCGCGAGGGTGAGCCCGCAAAAAACGGGAAGGCAGCAAAGGAAGGCACCGACAAGATTCAGGAGCACGCGCAGGAACTGGACGCCGAGATGAAGACGACGCAACAGCGCGCTAATTTTTACGACAGCGCAGAACTTTTCCTGGAAATCTCGATCGTACTGTGCTCGATCGCGCTGCTTACAGAAACCCGTCTCTACTGGAAGGCTTCATTTATCTCGACGACGCTAGGCATCGTGGTGGTGCTCTTCGCGATGCTCCGGTTGCACTAGCGCGTCAAATCGAGCGCAACCCCGTTGACTGAGTTCACGCTGATTTGCGTGCTGCCGCCGGAGATGGAGCGCGCGGGAGCAGGCGCTCCATTCTGGTTGGCGACGTTGGTGAATACGAGAATCGCACCGGCGCCCTGATCAGCAACATAGAGCTCGCCATTGGTAGCGTTGCGATTGAGGAAGAGCTGACCGGGAGCGATCAGCGCCGTCTGTGCGCCGCTGATTTTTCCGCTTGGGGCCACGTCAGGATTATTGGTTGCACCTGCGGCGTTGGCATAGTTAACGATGCTGACTGGCGCGCTGTTATTGGAGACGAACAGCCTGAAATTCGCGTCGAGCGTGATTCCCGTTGGAGTGGCGAGGCCGGTATCTGCACCCACGATCGCCACCGACGCAACGCCGATCCCGTTCTGGATGGAGGCATTATCCACGCGCTCAACTGTGTCGACCGTTGGTTCGGCGAGATAGAGCTGGTCGTTGGTGGCATCGAGGAAAATCTGGCCAAGCGTGGTGGTCATGTCAAAGTTGCGAGACGGTGCAACATTGCCGTTCACGTTGGAAGCAGAACCGAAAACAAGGACGTGCGTACCATCGGCCACGTAAAGGTTGTTATTGTTGTCGAGCACAAGCGAAAGCGGCGCCGAAAGATGCGTAGCGTTGCCGGATATGGTGCGACTGGGCGCGATGTTGCCGCTGAGAGTTGAAACCTGGTCAAAGACCAGAATCGAACTCGCACCCTTGTTTGCGACGAACAACCGGTCATTCGTGGTATCGAGAAAAATGCCTTCCGGCGAGGAAAGACCCACGGACGATCCTGAAATGCTTGCGTCGGGTGCGATGTTCCCCGTTGCCGCCGTTGCATGGCTGAAACGAAGGATGGCGTTCGACGTCAGCACATATAGCTGGCCGGTTGCCTGCGGGTTGGGTTGGCCGACGCGCGGAGAGATTTGGCAGCCGCAGAGCGACAAAAAGATCGCAAGTGAAAGAGTCTTCAGCGGCCGCATTGTTCCCTTTCGTAAACGTGCAGATCGCAGTTCGATATCATAAATGGAACGCCCTCCATGCCTACGATTTACATCGCCACAACCAACCCGGGGAAGCTGCGGGAGCTCCGTGAAGCTGCCGCGTCTTCAGTTTCTTTGACGCTGGAACCTGTCCCCGGACTCAGAAACATTCCGCCGGCCGTGGAAGATGGCGATACGTTTGAGTCCAATGCTCGTAAAAAGGCCGAGTACTATAGCCGCTTTGTTCCCGGAGAGCTTGTGCTGGCAGAAGACTCCGGTTTATCGGTTGATGCACTCGGCGGCGCGCCCGGTGTTCACTCCGCTCGCTATGCGGCGGTGGTGACACACGGCGGCCCAGGACACGAAAATTCCGACGATCAGGAGAACAATCGTGTTCTGCTGGCGGAGCTAGAACGCATGGGTGCGGAAAAACCTGCGTCAAGATATGTTTGCGTGATTGCGCTCGCCCGCGACGGCCGCACTTTGCAGACGTTTACCGGCGAGGCGCATGGCGAAATCACTCGCGATCCGAGAGGAACTGGGGGGTTTGGGTACGACCCGCTCTTTTACTTCCCCAGTCTGGGCCGGACGTTTGCCGAACTGGAGCTGGCCGAAAAGCGTCTTTACAGCCACCGGGGAGCGGCATTTCGCAGGTTTCTCGCCTGGTACGGGCAAAATGTGCCGATTTAGAGCGACTCAGGGGATTGCGCTCAGAGGCAAATCCAAGTAGATTCGAGGCTTCCTAGCCGTGAAACGCTCTGGCCCTGCAACAGAAAAATCCGGAAACGGCAGCACTGACAAGCACCAGCGAATCCTGGATGCCGCCATCGAAGTGATTGCCGAGAAAGGGTTTTTCCATTCGCGGGTATCGGAGATAGCCGACCGGGCCGGCGTGGCCGATGGCACCATCTACCTTTATTTTAAGAACAAAGACGAACTCCTGATGGCGTCGATTGACTCCGCCTTCCACCGGTTCATCCGGCGGGCGACCGCGGCGGTCAGCGACCTGGATGACCCCCGGGAAAAGCTGCGGCAGATGGCCTATCTGCACCTGGAAGGGCTGGGTAGTAACCGGAGCCTGGCAATCGTCTTCCAGACCGAGCTGCGGCACAGCGCCAAGTTTCTGGGCCAGTTTTCTCACAACCTGATGGTCGAATATTTCGATCTTATTAAAGGTGTGCTGCGGGACGGCCAGGCGCGAGGTGTCTTCCGGTCAGACATTTCCGTGACCATTGCTGCGCATTGCTTCTTTGGCGCAGTGGATGAGATAGTTACCTCGTGGATCCTGTCCGATCGCGATAAAGACCGCGATCACCATCTATCCGGCCTGGCGGATTCCGTGGTTTCCGTGATCCTGAAGGGCGTGCAAACTGGCAACGACTATGGAAATCCGGACGCTGGCTGATATTTTCTTCGCTTCCGTGGCGCACGACCTGGATCGCCACCTGCTTCACAAACAAGGGCCAAACTGGCGCATTATTTCTTCGCGTCAGCTCTACGGCTATGTTGCCAGCCTGGCCCGCACCTTCAAGCAGTGGGGCATCAACAAGGGCGATCGCGTGGCTATCCTGAGTGAAAACCGGCCGGAATGGATGCTGGTGGATTTTGCCTGCGTGACGGGAGGGATCGTCGATGTACCGATTTATGCCACGCTCACCGCCGAGCAGACCCTTTATGTTCTGCAAAATTCCGGCGCCCGCGTGGCCTGCGTTTCAACGCATGAGCAGCTCAAGAAGGTGCAAGCCATTCAATCGCGCACGAACGTGGAAAAGATCATTGTGTTCGACGATCTTGGCGAGCTGAATGTGTTCCCTATCTGGCGGCTGCTGGAAGGTGCTTCCACGGAGCACGACCATGAGTTTGAAGCGCGTGCTCATAGCGTGAGCCCTGATGATCTGGCGACTCTGATCTACACTTCCGGCACCACCGGAACTTCCAAAGGCGTGATGCTGACGCACGGCAACCTGACATCGAACGCGGTAATGGCATCGCGTTATGCGGAGTGGCTGGCAGGTGATGTTTATCTCTCGTTCCTTCCGCTTTCGCACGTTACCGCGCGACATCTCGATTACGTCTGCTATTTGAACGGCGTGGTAATCGCCTACTGTCCGAATTTTGACCAGCTTGGACAAATGTTCAAGGAAGTGAAGCCTTCGATCATCGTCGCCGTGCCGCGCGTATATGAAAAAGTACGTCAGGAGTTTGAGCGTGTAACTTCCCGCGGCCTGAAACACACCATTGCGCAGTGGGCGGTACGCGTTGGTGAGCGCCACAAGGCGGAAATCGAGCGGGGCGAAGTGCCTAAAAGCGCAAGCTGGAAGCTTGCCGACCGGCTGATCTACTCCAAAATCCGGCATGGATTCGGCGGCAAAAGCCGCGTGTATTTCTCCGGAGGCGCGCCGCTGGGTCACGACATGTCTGAGTGGTTTTGCTGTATGGGCATTCCGATCTTCGAAGGCTACGGTCTGACGGAAACATCGCCGGTGATTTCTGTGAACCGGCGCGGCGCGTTCCGCATTGGCAGCGTGGGCAAAATCTATCCCGAGCTGCAAGTGAAAATTGCCGAAGACGGCGAGATCCTGGTCAAGGGCACAACTGTTTTCAAGGGCTACTGGAACATGCCCGAAGAAACGAAATCGGCTTTCGTGGACGGGTGGTTCAAGACCGGGGACATCGGCGCGATTGATGCCGATGGCTTTCTCAGCGTGACTGATCGCAAGAAAGACCTGATCAAGACATCAGGCGGCAAATTCATTGCGCCACAGCCAATCGAGAACGCTTTGAAGGCCAACGTGCTGGTGGCGCAGGCGGCGCTGATCGGCGACCGCAGGAAGTATGCCTCGGTAATCATCTCGCCGCACTTCCCTCTTCTAGAAGATTGGGCCCGGGCCAACAACGTTAGCTTTGCAACTCACCAGGATCTGGTGGCGCAGAGCAAGGTGCGTGATCTTTATCGCGGCATTGTTGAGGACGTGAACAAGAGGCTGGCGCAGTTCGAGACCATCAAGAAGATCCTCATCGTACCGGATGAGTTTACCGTCGCCGGCGGAGAAATTA
>DATAEJ010000025.1:0-3259 GCA_036258095.1 Candidatus Angelobacter sp.
AAGATGTTTCCTGCCGCCAGGACGGCGCAGGACTCCGCGCGCGTGATAATAAAAACCCAGAGAGCCATCTGCGATTGCGAGCGCCGACATTGCCGGCAGCCAGGTATGCGCAACTCTTCGGCTCTTGATAGCGCCTGCGGCTGCTCCCATCAGCATGGGAGCGACGATCACCGGAGTCCACTGCATTTTGTAGCGGAAGTTGTTTTTATAGTGTGAGTACCAGGCTTCAAACCCGCTGAAAAACGCCCACATGACAGTAGCAGCCGCAAGGTGTTTGTGAAAGCGTCCTTCGCGGAGGTCCTGTTCCCAACTGATCTTTTCGTGTTCGATTCTGGTAGGGAGATACTTGGCCCAGCTATGCGGATGAGCCGGGCGCGGCATCTTCGCTTCCTCCGGATCGCCCTCTCTGCGAAGATAGTAGGCAATCATTCCAAGATAGGCGCTGATACCAAACAGCAGCGGGGCGAAAATGGGCGGCCCCATAATCATGTTGACGATCGGCAGCCGCCAGCCGCCGGGCTTGCGCTGAATTCCCCGCACATGAAAATAGAAACCGAGAGCGCCATCGGCCAGACTTAGAACCGAAACCACGGGCAGAACCGTGCGGGCCGCCCGTTTGCTTTTGAATGCCCATACACCGGCTGCCATCAATGCTGAACTGGCAACCAGCGGAGTGTACATGACGCGGCGGCTGTAGCTGCCGCGGTAGTGCTCATACGTCACTTCGAGGCCACTGAGTATGCTCGACAGCCCCGCTATCAGAGCGAGGCTGCGCTGAAACCGTCCTTCCCGAATGTGGCCAAGCACCTCTTCGGTGCCGTGAACCAGTCTGCCAGGAAGGAATGTCTCCAGCATGGCCGGACTTGTCACCGTGCGAAACTCCTCTGTGCCTTTCATTCTGAATACCCGTCTGTTATTTCAGTGCGAGAGACTAGAGCACTTCCCGCACCTTATCCTTCAGCACAGTCTTGATAATGTCCCAACGGTTGCGCTCGCCCTTGGCCAATGCTTCAGCAAAGTGCACAGCCATTTTCGTGGAGATTTTTCCCGGCATCGGCGGTTCATTGGGATCTACTACGGCCTCTATGACGGCCGGGCCCGGATGCGCAAGCGCCGCGCGCAACACAGCTTCCGCTTGCCCGGGTTCCTCAATGGTAAAGCCCGCTGCGCCGCAGTTCTTCGCGTAACCAGCAAAGTCGATGGGTTGCAACTCAACCCCAAACTCCGGATTGCCATCCATCACCATCTGTTCCCATTTGATTTCGCCAAGCACATTGTTTTTAATGACGATAACTTTGACGGGCAACTTGTACTTCACCAGCGTCGCAATCTCTCCCATTAACATCGTGAAGCCGCCATCACCGACGACACACACCACCTGCCGTCCGGGGTAGGCGACCGCCGCGCCAATGCTGTAAGGCAATCCGTTCGCCATGGTTGCAAGTGAGCCGGACAGCGAGAACTGCATCGTTCCTCGCATTTCAATGTACCGCGCTGTCCAGGTTGCAATAGTGCCACTGTCGGAAGAGACGATTGCGTCGTCATTGAGGAGCTTGTTCAACTGCCAGGTAACGACCTGGGGCTTCATCGGCATGTCAGTTCGGGTGCCCCGCTCTTCCATCAGCTTGTTCCATTTCTTCATATTGTCCTGAGCGGTCTCCAAAAAGCTTCGTTTCTGTTTTCGGTCAACCAACGGCAAAAGCAAGCGCAATACGGATCGGCAATCACCCACCAAGCCAACATCGACGGAATGGCGCAATCCGATTCGGGCCGGGTCAATGTCGATCTGGATTGTCTTCGCTTTTCCCGGCTTGGGATAAAACTCCATGTAGGGGAAGCCACTGCCGGCAATGATCAACGTGTCGCAATCCTCCATTGCATCCTGAGAGGGAGCGGTACCCAGCAATCCAATCCCACCCGTCGTATATGGGCTGTTGTCCGGCACAACCGCTTTTCCCAGCAGCGGCTTGATGATGGGTCCGGCGACCTTTTCTGCTAGCTGAAGCACCTCGTCTCGGCAACTTAGACAACCGCGACCCGCCAAAATTGCTACTTTGGATCCAGTGTTGATAATGTTCGCAGCTTCTTCCAGCGCTTTCTGGGGTGGCTGCGGATAAGCCGCCGCAAACAGGTCTGCACTATGCCCGCGGATATTCGCGTCCGATCTCTCTTGATCCAAAGCCGACATCTCCTGAATATCTTTGGGTATCGTGATATGACTTACTCCTCGGCGCGCCAATGCAGTCTTGATCGCTTCGTCCACCACGTTGTTTACGTGCGCTGGTCCCATGATCCGCTGGTTGTACTCCGAAACGTCCATGAAGAGCTTGTCTAGATCAACATCTTGCTGATAATGCGTTCCGATCAGGTCATGAAAAGTATGCCCGGTAATCGCGAGCACGGGCTGGCCATCACACTTCGCGTCATACAGACCATTGAGCAGATGAATGCCTCCAGGACCGGATGTCGCGAGACATACACCCAGTCGCCCCGTATATTTGGCGTAGCCACACGCGGCGAAAGCTGCCGCTTCCTCATGGCGGACCTGAACGAACTTCAACCTGTCTTGCCTGGGGCGAAAAGCTTCGAAAATTCCGTTGATGCCATCGCCTGGAAAGCCAAAAATTACAGTGATGTCCCAGGCAATCAGTCGCTCAATCAATAAATCTGCTACCGTCTTTGCTTTGCTGCTGCTCTTCGAACTGGACCGTCCTGCCGCTTCCTGGTGGGTTGGTTCGTGTGTAGTAACTTCAGCTACGCTGTTCGCCATCGTCTCCTCGCTTGAGCCAGTGTTTGTCCGCAGCCAGAACCTCGATTCAGGCTCCGGTGCAGTATTCTGCGTCATTTGCGCGCAGCCTTCGTGGGATACCCAGATTGGACCCGTTGAACTCACCTTCCTTACCGCCTGATCACGGCACGTTTTCAATGACCGTAAGTTGTGATTCCACCCTGCAAATGCGATTGCAGAAAATAGATGTCCTTATCAGCGGCGCGAACGATCTCGGTGAAGACGTCCGCAGTAGCATCATCTCCGAAAGAAGCGCACTGCTTAATTGCCTGGCGCGCAGCGTTCGCGACATCCGAAAGATGATCCAGCAAAGCGCGGACGTGGTCCATTCCGTGCATCACGTTCAAATCGTATTCTTTGATGCTGGAGTTGGCTGCAACCTGGCGAGCAGTGCCATTCGCACGGCCGCCGAGGGCGGTGACACGCTCGGCGATCAAGTCAACCGCCTCTTCTACATGCTCTGCTATGGAA
>DATAEJ010000026.1:0-6418 GCA_036258095.1 Candidatus Angelobacter sp.
TGTTGACCAGGGTGGCAAGCATTGGGCGTGCTCGAAAAGGAATAATCTGGTTGGCCATCTTCACCAGGGAAAGCCAGACAGCAACTTCGGCGCCGTCACCAGCTTCATCCCCGCTCTCTCAGATATCTCTCACGCAATATCGCCAGATGATGCTCCACGTGCCCGGCGGCGATGTACGCCAGCGCGCGTACTGTAAACGCATTGCCGCTCGCGGTTCCGGTCTTCTTCCATGCATCGGGAGGCAGATGGCGGAATAATGCCAGCGTCGCCCGCCGGATGAGCTGGAACTCCTCGATGTGCTGTGCCCATGGCACGCGGTCGGATTCGGCTGCCACCGCCGCGATCTCCTGCTCAAAGCTCGGAAGCGCGGTCGGGAAGCCGCGGGCAAACCAGAAGGCGCGGAACGCGAACATGCGCTCGCAATCGTTCACGTGATTCCATACCTCGCGGATGCTCCACTTGTCCGGGCCGTACCGGAAGAGAGATTTGTCCTCCGAGACGGCTTGAAGAAATGCAGTGGCTGTTTGAAGCTGCCGTTCCAGTTCGCCCAGGATATCCGGCGAAGAGATTCGGTCAATGTAGGTGAAGTAGTATGGCGCCGCTTCAGAGCGGGCAGGGATTCCGTTCATAGAACGATTCTATACGGCAGGTTGAAGCTATTGGATCACCCATGCACTCCAGAATGAGCTCTTCCGATTCCGGCGGTTTCGTGCGATGTCGGCGATTCCGGCGATTCTTCAGTCTCGCACCACTTCCACGTTCTGCGACGGTATGCTCATCTTCAGGACTTTGTAATCGTCGCTTACCCAGAGCAGCCATTCGACCTTGTCGGTTTGCATCTTGAGTTTGTTCAGTTCCTGCTCCTGGCCCTTGATGGTCGTCTTTTCGCGCCCGATCAAATCGACCACTGCATCGGCGGCCAGGTGCTGCCGCGGTACCAGGATTCCGAAATGGCTGGGCCCGCACATGAGGCCGTTCTTGTCCTGTACGCAACCGGTCGAGAGATAGCGCCACACGAGCAGCTCGCGG
The DNA here is from genome assembly GCA_036258095.1 of Candidatus Angelobacter sp. GTDB lineage: Bacteria > Acidobacteriota > Terriglobia > Terriglobales > Acidobacteriaceae > Angelobacter. The sequence continues at coordinate 1,030 of DATAEJ010000026.1, forward strand.
TGAGAAAAGAAGTTGTCATCCAGGATCACGGTGGACAATGGCAGGATGTGGGGTACGTCCATCTTCTTCTGGTCGGCCGGAATCACGTGTTCAATCAAGAGCTGTTCCTTTGGCTCAACCAGCGATTCTTCTTTTGTCGGCGAGTTCGATCGCCAGCTATAGGACCGCAGCTCGCCCTTGGGCGTCACCTGCATCTCTGCCGTCTGGTCGGCTTTGAAGCCGCTGTCCTCTACTTTGATTTCCGAGGTTGCGACGCTCACGTCGCTGCGCTGCTCGATCGAGAACTTTTCGTTCCCGATCTTTTTCCCGTTCATGTAAATGCTGAACGTTCCGGAATCCCAGACCTTCTTGTTGGACCCGGCGCCTTTCTTGTCTTTCTGGTCACTCGCAAAAAGGACAGCCGGGATTGCCACAGCCACGATCAGCAGGAGAGCAGCTTTACGGGATTTCATTTCCTTACCTCCGGCCGCACGCTGAGCAAGAGTGCGATCTCACCCGCGACGGCCTCAACTGTCTTGTTCAACGTCTGGACCTTGTGCCGGGCCAGCGCATAAGCCGGCTGACGTTGCTTGTACAATTCAAGAAATCGTTCTTCCTCGCGCGCAAGCGGTCGAACCCGGCTTTCCGTCTGGCAGCGCCGCATTAGCTCTTCCACCGGCGCGTCGAGCAGGACCGTTACAGCTTCCGCCTGCTCCAGCAGTTCGCGGTTTCGCGCCTGCACGAAAGTTCCGCCACCCAGCGCCACTACCAGATCGCTCTGCTGAACTGCGTCTTGCAGCAGATCTTTGAGCGCCCGGCTTTCAAGTTCCCGGAACCCGGATTCGCCCTTTTCTGTAAAGATGGCGGCGATCGTGGCGCCTTCACGCGCCTCAATCAAGTCGTCCAGGTCCTGAAACCGCCAGCCCAGCTGCGCGGCGAGCGCCTTTCCCGCCGAAGTCTTTCCCGCCCCCATGAAACCAATAAGAAACACGCGCCGCATTGAAGCCGGGTTGGGCATGGGACGATTCGGGTTTTAAGGCGTGTTACCGCGTATTCTACTGTTTCTTGACGCGGATTCTACCACTGAAAGACTGGAGTTCTACCGAAGATGAACCTGAGTTGGAGGTGCCTGCAAAGGAACGCCCACCCTTAGGCACGAAAACCTGGTGGGTCTTTTTCTGGAGGGGAAAGTCATTCTCTACCTCACCGCTGTGCGAGGTGGCGGTCAAATCCACCGAAGCAGTCTGCGGCAAAGCCATGTCAATGTTGCCGGAGTGAGTGTTAAACCGGTAGTCGCCGCCACCGGAAAAATCACCGCTATAGGTGATATTTCCGCTGCCCGTCCCGACCTTGACCTTTGATCCTGTGACCTGTGTCAACTGGACTGCGCCACTGGAGGACCAGACGTCTACGTGCCCGCTTACGTTGTTGAGTGCAACGGGGCCGCCAACGCTTTGAATCTGGACATGTGACCGCGAGACGTTGTGAACCGTGATCTGTCCGGTATCGGAGTAAAGGCTTAGATCACCATTGGCTGCTTCCACCGTGATCGGCGCGGTGGAACTGTTAACCGTCACCGATGTGCCTGCGGGAACGGTTACCTCCAGGTCCACGCGTGATTCTTCGGGACTGGGGGTTTGACCGCCTACAGCATGCGTGCGGATCTCCACCCGGCGTTTGTCGGGCGTGGCCTGTTGGTCCACTTCCACCTTGTCAGAGTGACTGGTATAGGCAATCACGACCTGGTGGCCTGAGTCAGACTTCAGGTTAATCGAACCAAAGTTGTTGTTAATGGTGACGGCGCCGCCGGAAGCGAGGTCAAGCCGGCTTTCTTTCCTGGCTGCGGGCGCTTGCGCATACATTGCGCCGAGTGAAGCCGCGGCAACAATCCCAAGACCGATTGCGGTACTCAGGCTGGGCAGGCTGACCTTGGTCTTCTTCATGGCGTGCAATCCCCTTCTCAACCCGCTCTACGGCAAGGAGCGGGCAGCGGCCATCTGATACAGCATTTCCTTCTGCTGGTACGCCTCAAGCAGCTGCTCCCGCGCTCCCGGGTCCTGTGGATCGCTCTGCAGGACACTTTGCGCGTCGGCAATGTAGGCGTTTACTTCGCGCAGGCCACTTTCATAGGCGTGGCGCACTTCGGGCGCATCCTGCGCGACGGCCGCGATCACCTGCTGGTCGTCATTGTCGCCTGCTTGAATTTGTGCTGAAGGAACACTGCTATTCTGCGCTGATGGTTGCGTGGAAGGCAACTGTGGACGGTAAAGAATGAGAAGCGCGCTAAAAACCAGGGCCGCCGCGGTGGCGAGGACCCAGCCTATGGGTGTCGATGTCTTGGTCTGTGTTTGAGAGGTCGAGTAATTCGTTATATGTCCCAAACGGGACGATCGACCCTCCTTGAGCAGGCCCTCTCGCTGGAGAGACTGCTCAATGTTGCCCCAGACCCTCGGGCTGGGGTCATGCATGGGAAGCAGCAGTTTCGCCTGCTCGGCGATGTACTTAAGGTCCCGCACAAGTTCACTGCAGGCCCGGCACCCCCGCAGGTGCGCTTCCTCTTCCTCGTTGCCGCCGTTCTCAATGATGTACGGCAGCACTTCCTGAAATTGCTGGCAGTTCATTTTGTTTTTGTCATCCTCTCCCAGTCCCAACGTGCTTCTCAGCCGCTTATTCAGCGGGCGGCCTTTTCGGCTCTGCTGAGCTTGAGCAGGTCACGCAGCTTCATGCGTGCCTTGTGCAATTGCGATTTGCTGTTCCCGATCGAACAGCCCATCATCTCCGCGATCTCGTTATGTTCGTACCCTTCCACATCGTGAAGCACAAAGATGATTCGATATCCCGGAGGCAGGCTCTCAATGGCCCGCTCCAGATTCACTCTGTCGATTGAACCGGCGAGCACGTTGTCGCGCGCGCCGATGTCCTTCTTGGGCCCGTCTTCATGTTGCGGCTCCAGGGCTTCATCAAGCGAAACCTCCGGGAGGCCCTTCTTTCTCAGATGCATCAGTACCACGTTCACGGCTAGCCGGTGCAGCCAGGTTGAGAAGGCTGATTCCCCGCGAAATGTTGCGATCTTCCGGTACAGCTGCAGGAATGCTTCCTGCGTCAGGTCCTCCGCTTCCGCGGTGTTGCCGGTCATGCGCAGACACAACGAATACACTCGGCGCTTGTGCAGGCCGTACAGCGCCTCAAAGCTTTCCGCGTCACCGCCCTTGGCCCGTTCAATGGCCTCTGCTTCAGAGATTCCCGTTGCAGTGATTTTTTTTGCTTGTGTCAATTTGCCCTTATAAGGCCGCTGGTCAATAAGATGCGGCAAAGTAGCTGCAATGTTGTACGTCAAGACAGTCACCCTTGGCCCTAACTTGAAAGACTAATGGAACCTAAGTGACGGAACTTTGGTTGCCTGAGGCAAGCCTGCAGGCAAATTAAGCCTAATTCCGGGAGAGAATCTCCGCAAATTGGAAGAAGAACCTGGACGCCTCGACAATTCTTGTCATCCAGGGGGGTTGTCGAAGCCTGTGGTGCCGTTTAAGCCGCCTGACCCAAATGTTTCTTGTGCTCTCTTCGGGTAACCACGATTGCGGTATGAGCCGTCCGGTCAAGGCGCACGTAATAGTGCTGCTTGCAACTCTCACACAACCACACCACTTTCTGCCGGAGCCCTCCCGGCAACCCCCATGCTTTTGGGTCGCTTACCGGAAAAACGTACAGCTTGCCTTGGCCAATCTTCCTGAAGTGCTGGGGGCATTCCTGGTTTGCGCATTTGTCGACAGTGGGCGCGCGCATAAGGTCTCCGATGATACTGCTTTTTCGCGTGGTATTCGATTTCATGGAAGCCTTCGACCGCCCATAAAGTTGCCTGTGGACTGCTTACTGGGGTTGCATCCCATTCAAATTGAGCATCAAACAAGAGAGAAGAATAGAGGCTCGCAATGAAAACGCTTTGCTGGTCCTCGAACCTGGTGCTTGCCTCACGCGATGGTTGTCCTGCGAGCGAGTACCGCCTAAAAGACAATCAGGTGGAAATCCGCTGCGCTGGCAAGGAAGACTCCGAATGGAGGCCTCTCAGCCGCGATGAGCTTTGGCGACACTTCGCCCTCAACACTCCTGTGGCGCACTGGCTGAGGCGGCGCCCGGCATAACCTTTAAAAACGTTCAGCGTTCTCGGCACTCGCTCTGCTGTCCGCTCTTCAACGGACAGGGCCGAAGGGTTCGCTATAATCATGGCATTCCATGAAAGCCTACGTCACAGTCATGCTTAAGACCACCGTCCTGGATCCTCAGGGCAAGACCATTCAAGGTGCGTTGAAGAAAATGGGCTACAAAGGTGTGGGTGACGTCCGGCAGGGCAAGCTCTTCGAACTGCAACTCGACACGGGTTTGGACCAGGCTGCCGCAAAAGCCGAGGTCGAACGCATCGCCCGTGAAGTGCTTACAAATCCCGTGATCGAAGAATTCAGCTATCGTCTGGAAGGCTAGTCTGACCCGAGAGTGAGTGCGAAAACTTTTTCACTGCGTTGATGGCACTCCACCAGATCACGTTTTGAGTGTGTCTTCTCCGCCACACCGGTTCATTCACAGCAGATTCTAAGCTCTTTCTGATCAGCCTGTTACCGGCTTATCGCTGATGGCCATTGGGGCGCCCCGGAGTACAATGAATTAGCCCCGGCGCAATTAAGTGGCACATCAAATGCACTATTCAGGACATCCTTAGCAGAAGACGGGGCTCGAGGGTAGCCGCTTTGTGGCGAGCCCGATTTGGTTGAGGCACGGAGAAACTTCAAATGTGCGGAATCGTCGGATACGTAGGTAAAAAGCGGGTAGTACCCGTAATCATTGATGGCCTGAAGAAGCTCGAGTACCGCGGGTATGATTCTGCGGGGATCGCGGTAGCCGGCAACGGCAACGGAACTGAACTTCAGGTACGCCGTGCGGAAGGCAAGCTGCGCAACCTCGAAGAAGTCATCCGCCTCAAGCCGCTCGAAGGCACCTATGGAATCGGCCACACCCGCTGGGCCACCCACGGCCGTCCCACGGAAGAAAACGCGCACCCGCATCGCGACTGTACCGGCAAGATCGTCGTGGTTCACAACGGAATCGTCGAAAACTACCTGCCCCTGAAGAAGAAGCTGATCGAAGAAGGCCACAAGTTCACCACCGAAACCGACACGGAAGTCATCGCGCATTTGGTGGAAAAGGAATTCTTCAAGACCGGCAACGGGCATCGTCCCAGCCTGGAAGAAGCGGTGCGCAAGACGGTCCAGCAGTTGACCGGTGTCTTCGCTCTGGGAGTGATCTCCGCCGAAGAGCCGAACAAGATTGTGGCGGCTCGCAATGGCCCGCCTGCCGTCATTGGCCTGGGCGACAACGAATATTTCGTCGCTTCTGATATCCCCGCAATTCTGTATCACAC
>DATAEJ010000027.1:0-22742 GCA_036258095.1 Candidatus Angelobacter sp.
TCGTCCGCCTATCGACAAGGAAGAGCATGGCGAACAGATGATCTATTTCACTGAAAAAGGCCGGCGCCGCGCGGAAGACATCATTCGCCGGCATCGACTGGCAGAAAGGCTCTTCACGCAAACGTTTCAGGTGCAGGACGAAAAGGAAGTCGCGGAACAGGCGTGCCGGTTCGAGCACATCCTGTCGCCAGAAGCCACTGATCGCATTTGCACATTCCTCGGACATCCGCGGACGTGCCCTCACGGTAGCCCAATTCCTGCAGGACCGTGCTGCATAGCGGCAAAGTCTGCGGTGCGGAGCGAAATTCAGGGAATCTTTGCCGAGAAGGGCTAACTCCAACTCTCAACGTCGCGAGAAAGCAAAAGGGAGAGGTCTTCCGTCCTCTCCCTCCAGAGTCGACGCGAATCAACCCTGTAACTTTGATTGTGGCTCAGCTTGCGAGCTGAGTTTAGAACAGTCTGAAATCAACTTCGAGCGTCATGGCTACAGCCACGGGCTGACCGTTACGCTTGCCAGGTTCAAACAGCCATGTACGAACTTTTTCCATTGCTTTCTGATCGAGGCCCATGCCGAGGCTGCGGACCACTCTCAGGTTGCGCGGCTTGCCGTCTGGACCGATCACCGCCGCCAGAGTCACCGTTCCCTGGTACTTGGCTTTGCGGGCTTCTTCAGAGAAGTCCGGCTCTGGAGTGAACTTGGCTACGGGCGGTGTTACGCCGATATCGCCGACCGAGTAGATGCCGCCGCCAAAGCCGCCGCCCTGACCTGGGCCGTGTCCCGGGCCGGAGCCGGAGCCTACTCCGTTGCTGCCGCCCGAACCGATTCCGCCGCCGGAGCCGGGACCGTTGGAAGCAGGACCAGTTACGCGGGCAGACATGGGGTTACCCAGGTTCGGCATGCTCGGATTATCCGGCAGCTTCACATTCGGAGGCGCCACGACTGTGGGTTCCATCGCCAGCTTTGGCTTGGTGTTCTTGATCTCCACGGTAGGCGGGGTAAACTGCTCCGGCGCCACCTTGGGAAGATGTCCTTTGGACTCTACGATCTTGGCATGTTCGCCGCCACCGCCACCGCCGGCCAGCGGCTTTACTGCCACGGTCGGTTTCATCACCGGCTGGTAATCAGTGAGGGGCGGAGCGATCAGAGTTACGTGCTCGTCCGGCTTCACAGCTGCCTTAGGTGAGTTCCAGCTGATGACTGAAACAGCAACCAGAGCTGCGATGGCCATGGAGTGTACAACGATAGATCCTGTTGCCGCTTTCCGCGGGTTCCGATGGGTCCATATTTCACGGACCTGCACCGGACGCGAGGTGAGACGCAACGGCGGAAGTTTCTCCGGAAACAGAGCTTCCCAGACGTTCCTGAATAAGGAACTCAGCATGGACTCGTGCATCTGCGCGAGCGGGCGGAAGTCAGGGGCTTCAAAAAGCCTCTGCGGGGGACGCGGAATTAATACGTGGTTCGCCATGAGTTCGACCCGAGCTTCCTTTTCAACGAATCCCAGTGGTTCTGGATTCACACATAGAAGATGAGCGAATTAAAGTGCAAGTTGCTTTGAATTAAGGCCCACATCTCCGCACTCAACAGAAAATTAATGCAACCCAAGCTTGCTCGATTCGGGTGCAAAAAGTTTTCTGATGGCGTAGTACATGAGATTCAGAGCTCAAGGAAATGGTTTGTAAAGAATCAGTAATTTTGTGAGTTCGTATCTGAAATTGGAGGGGCACTTCGTCACCGCTCGCCCCGTTCTGCTCAAAGCTCTATAAAGCAAACTGTTTATAATGAAGACTCAAGACTTTCCCCCCGGAGAAATCATGTCTGCCCCGCTGGACCCGAAAAAGACGCTGAACCTTCCCCAGACCGACTTTCCCATGAAAGCCAATCTGGCCCAGAATGAGCCCAAATGGCTGGAAAAATGGGAGAAAGCGGATCTTTACGGTCGAATTCGGCAGTCGCGCGCAGGCAAACCAATCTACGTGCTGCATGACGGGCCGCCGTACGCAAACGGGGCAATCCATGAAGGGCACGCTCTGAACAAGTGCCTGAAGGATTTTGTGGTGAAGTCGAAGACCATGGCAGGCTTTGACTCTCCCTACGTTCCCGGCTGGGACTGCCACGGCCTCCCGATCGAAATCAAAGTGGACGAATCGCTTGGACGCAAGAAACTTGAGATGGCGCCAATCGACGTACGCAAAGCATGCCGTGAGTACGCGCTGAAATACCTAAATATCCAGCGTGACCAGTTCAAGCGCCTCGGCGTCTTCGGCCGCTGGAACGATCCTTACTCCACCATGGAGCCCTCGTACGAGTCTGCCATCGTGCGCACGCTGTTTGACTTCATGGAAAACGGCGCGGTCTACAAAGGACTGAAGCCGGTTTACTGGTGTATCCGCGACAAGACGGCGCTCGCAGAAGCCGAAGTTGAATACGAAAACCATACCAGCCCGAGCATCTGGGTAAAGTACGCCCTCACCAGTGATCCGGTGGCGATCGACCCAAAACTGGCCGGCAAGAAGGTGAACACCATCATCTGGACGACTACGCCCTGGACGCTCCCTGCTTCCATGGCGGTGGCATTCCATCCCGATCTGGAATATGTGGCTCTGGAGCACAACGGCGAGGTTTATATCATCGCCGACGCGCTGGCCAAAGCTACGGTCGAGGCCACGAGCCTCACTGGGGCTACTGAGGTCGCGCGTTTTACTGGCACGAAAATGGAGCACGCCACATTTGCTCACCCGTTTCTCGATCGCATGATTCTGGGCGTGCTGGCTGACTACGTGACGACCGAGCAGGGCACTGGCGCAGTCCACACCGCTCCCTCTCATGGTGCAGACGACTTCTATACGGGGTCGAAATACGAACTCGAGCAGACCTGCAACGTGGACGAAGGCGGACGGATTCGCCATGGCCTGCCCGAGTACGACGGCTTGACGGTCTTCAAGGCCAACGACCCGATCATTGAGCTGCTGAAGTCGCGGGGCGTACTCATGGGCCTCGGTAAAATCGAGCACTCCTATCCGCACTGCTGGCGCTGCCACAACCCCGTCATCTTCCGCGCTACTGAGCAATGGTTTATCTCCATGGAATCGAAGGTGGACGGCAGCACGCTCCGCCAGCGCTCGCTGGATGAGATCAAAAAGGTGAAATGGATTCCGGACTGGGGCGAGGAGCGGATCAGTAACATGATCGCCACCCGGCCAGACTGGTGTATCTCACGCCAGCGCATCTGGGGTGTGCCCATAGCGGTCTTCTTCTGCGAAAAATGCAACCGGCTACTGCAGTCAAAAGAAGCTAATAAGGCAGTGGTTGACCTGTTTGCCCGCGAAGGCGCTGACTCATGGTACGTCAAACCCGCAGCAGAGATCGTTCCAGCAGGCACCAAGTGCGAGTGCGGTGGGACGACTTTCCGCAAAGAGAACGACATCATCGACGTCTGGTTTGAATCCGGTTCAAGCCAGGCAGCCGTGCTGGGCAAGGAGCCGAATCTGCCCTGGCCTGCCGACCTCTACCTTGAAGGCGGTGACCAGTATCGCGGATGGTTTCACTCTTCCCTGCTCTGCGCCGTAGGCACACGCGGCCACGCGCCTTACCGCGCCGTCGCGACCAACGGTTGGACGCTTGATCCTCAGGGCCGGGCAACGTCGAAATCACTAGGCAATGGCATTGACCCGGTAAAGATCGCGAACACCCAGGGCGCCGAGATCATCCGCATGTGGGTGGCATCAGTGGATTTTCAGGAGGATGTGACCGTTTCCGAAGAGTTGATGAAGCGGACCGGAGAGACGTACTTCAAGATCCGGAACACCTTCAAATATGTTCTGAGCAATCTGTACGACTTCAATCCGGCGACCGACGCGATGCCGTTCGAAAAGATGCATGCCCTGGATCAGTACATGCTCCTGCGGACGGCTGAGCTCAGCGACAAGATCCAGAAGTGGTACGAGAATTTCGAGTTTCACCGCATCTACCACAGCCTCAATGAGTTTTTCACGGTCGACCTCAGTGCCGTGTATTTCGCGGTCTTAAAGGACCGACTTTATACCGCTCTGCCTGACTCAACCGCAAGGAGATCCGGACAAACGGCGGTGTGGCGGGTCGGGGAAGCGCTGCTGCGGCTGGCAGCTCCCATTCTGACCTTTACCAGCGATGAAGTCTGGGGCTACCTGCCCAAAGTTGAAGGGCGCCCGGAGAGCGTTCATCTGGCCTACTTTCCGAGCCGGGAAGAGATCACCGGAAAAACTCCGGATACGGCTGCCGTTTCAGCGCTGCAAAGCGACTTCGAACTGCTGCGGAGTGTCCGCGAAGAGGTAAACAAGGCTTTGGAAGGCCCGCGGCGCGATAAGGTGATTGGCACGAGTCTGGACGCAGCCGTCACTCTCCACGTGCCCGCAAATACGATGGCCGTCCTTGAGCGCTACCGCGATGAGCTCAGGTACCTGTTCATCGTTTCGGAAGTTGAGCTCAAAAAAGCGGCCGGCGGAAACGGATCCGGCGCTTTGCACGTAGAAGTAAGGAAAGCACCTGGGGCCAAGTGTGACCGGTGCTGGAACTACTCGATCCATGTCGGCGAGAGTGCGCGCTACCCCACCGTCTGCGAACGCTGCCTGGCGGTATTGGAGCAACTGGAAGAAGGAGAGGAGCAGCCGGCCTGAGCCGGCGGTTATCTAATCGCTAGAGCAGCATGCGTAAGTATCACATTCTGATTGCCGTCATGGTGGTGGCTTTGGACCGCATCACCAAGTGGGTCATCGCCCAGAAAATCACCCTACACGACAGCGTAGACATCGTTCCAGGGGTCTTCCGGCTTACGCACGTTCAGAACCAGGGTGCGGCGTTTGGACTGTTCGCCGATTCGCCTTCCGAGTGGAAAGTGGCCATGCTGATCCTTTTCTCCGTGGCTGCACTGGGCGTTGTCTCTGCCCTGCTCTGGAAGAACGGCAATGCCATGAACTCCACGGCGATTGCGCTGTCGCTGGTATTGGGCGGCGCTGTGGGCAATCTGTGGGACCGCGTTGCTGCCGGCCGCGTAATTGACTTTCTCGACTTCTACGTCGGCTCCCATCACTGGCCCGCTTTCAACATTGCCGACAGCGCCATTGTGGTGGGCGCGTTACTTTTGCTCAGCGAAATATTCCTGAGTCCTCCGGAAGAGAAAGCTGAAGAAAAAGTAGTGAGTCAGTAGTACGCTCTCGTCATGCGCAGATACCAACTGCTGATCGCTGCTGCAGTGCTGCTGCTGGACCGCGTAACCAAGCTGCTGGTCATGGTCCGGCTGCCGGAAGCGCATTCCATCTCGCTCGTCCCCGGCCTCTTTCAATTGTCGCACTGGGAGAATACCGGCGCGGCTTTCAGCATGTTTGCCGAGTCCACTTCACGGTGGCGAACTGCCGGTTTGATCGCCTTCTCGCTGGCCGCCATTGCCGTGGTTCTCATTCTCCTGCATCGAACTGGCCCGCAGCTCACGCCTACGACCGTTGCGCTCAGCCTGGTACTCGGCGGAGCCGCAGGCAATCTGTGGGATCGCGCCACAAAAGGAACGGTCACCGATTTTCTGGATTTCTACATCGGCGATCACCACTGGCCGCCGTTCAACGTGGCCGACAGCGCGATTGTAGTGGGAGCTCTGCTGCTGATGATCACGGTACTGCTTCCGCCTTCCAGCAGCAGCGCGCGTCGTGAGCACTGATCGACACGAATCATCGATGTGATCGATGTTTTTCGTATGCTGCTGCACGAAATGAACATCTTTCACTGCGCCTCTTCACATCCTATTGCGCAAGTTCAGTGCATCAGCACTTGCTCCGGGGGGAGCCACTTCACATGTCAGCTAAGAGATTTTGTACGCTCATTGTCTGTTTTGCCCTTCTATTCAGCCTTGGCGCGGCAGCGCAGAAAGATCGCGATCCTGATAAACGCGATCTGCGCGGCATCAGCCCGATGCGCCATAAATACATAACAACCGTGCTCGCCGGCGCAGCGCTCGGCGCAGGACTTGGATTTGTGCTTCCCGGCCAAAAGACACCTTTGAAATTGATGTTGATGGGCAGTGGCGGCGGCAGCACATGGTACTTGATGACCCACCAGAATGCTCTCGGTCCAATGCGCCCATGGGCGCTGATTGGTGGCAACACCGCCCTTGGCTGGGGCATTGGATGGCTCGGCTGCAACTGTCGTGACGGTGCTTACGCGGGCATGCTTATTGGCGGCGGCGCCACGGCAGGTTGGGAAGCTCTAAAGAACGACCGCGCAGCTCGAAACAGTCTCCATCGCGCACGCAATGATGTTACGCGGCAAAAGGATAATCAGAGCGCAGCTAACCAAAGCGACACGAACTCGGATGGCGATAATCCGGAAGATTGACTCAAAATCGACGCGAAGGTGACGGAGCACGGGCCTGAAGGCCCGTGCTTTCTATTCTTATCCTCTCGGATAAAGCAGCTTGTAGAGAACGGCATTCCGCATAATTGCCTGCACGTATTCGCGCGTCTCGGTGAACGGGATCGACTCTACGAATTCTTCCACGCTCTTGAAGTTTCCATTCTTGCGCCAGTCATCTACGCGGTCCGTGCCGGCGTTGTAAGCCGCCAGGGCGTATTCCACCTGACCGTCGTAATGATCTACCATGTGCTTGAAGTAACGCGTGCCGAGTTGCAGGTTGGTTGTCGGCGTCAGCAGCGCGTCTGTGGAGAAATGATGGATCTTCAGTTCTTTCGCCATGCCCTTCCCTACGCCGGGTAGCAATTGCATCAGACCCATCGCATTGGCGCGTGAAATGGCTTGCGGATTGAACTCTGATTCCTGACGGATCAAAGATGCCACAAGATGCGGATCAAGTCGGTTTTGCGTTGCCCCTCGTTTCAGGTCGTCCCAGTACGGACGAGGAAAGAGTCCTTCCCACACTGGTCGAGGTATCTGGCTGATCTCCGCCGAGAAATAACCCGGAACTGCACGCTTCAGGCTTTCAATCGCGCGAATGTAGCTTCCCTGCTCTCCGTAAAGCTGGGCCAGCTCATTGGCCAGCCACGGTGCGTTTCCTGGAGCCGCCGCCTGAAGTTCTTTCACAGCGAAATCGAACATCGCGGCATTTTCAAGCAAATGCGCCTTCTGAACACGAACGTTGTCTTCAGGAGCTTCCCAGCCATGCGGCAGCGAGTTTGGAGTGGGCAGCCGGTCGAGGACAGCGGGATCCCCAATTTCATCTATGCCGATTTTGGCCAGCCGGTCGCGCCCGAGGTTTGCATAATAATAGTAGCGATAATTATCGGAAAGCTTCTGGTAGTATGCGCGTGCTACAGGCTTATCGCCGTCTTCTTCGGCCATCCGTCCGCGCCAGTAGATCGCCGCCGGAACTTCGTTGGACGAGGGATAAAGAGCGAGCTGTTCTTCAAAGAGCTTCTTCGCCTCGTCGCGCTTGCCCATGCGATAGGTGAGCCACGCTGCCTTCCAGTGGGCATAGGGGGAGAAGCGTCCGTTCTGCTGGCGCTGGTAAATCTCCGAGTAGAACTTCACCGCCGTCTCATAGTCGTTCTTCAACATGTACATGTTGCCGGCGGAGAGCAGGGCTTCGCCCATCCACGAACTGTCCGGCGCCAGCGTGCGTAGTTGCGAAAGATACTCGGCGTGCTTTCCGCGATCGTCCTTATCGCGCGCAATCTCAGCCATGAAGTAAAGTGTTTGCGCCTTGGAATCGACAGGCGTGTTCGGGTTTGCGAGCGATGCGTCAAAAAGTCTTTGGGCGTCATCGCGATGGCGCGCGCGATACAGCGCCGATGCCAGCTCCACCTGCATCGCCGCCATTTTGTCGGGTGGCGTCTGTTCGATCAGCTGTCCCAGCTCGTTTGCCGCATCCTGAAATTTACGGGCCTTGAACAGGAGTTCCGCACGAGCGTGTCGCTGGTCGTAAGTGCCCGCTGGTGGGTTCTCACCGAGGGTTTGCAATGTGAAGAACGCCTGACCTGCCTGCTCGCTCGTGGGCATCTCGAAATAAATTCGGCGTAACACCTCGCGGGCTTTGTCCTTCAAGCCTTCGGTTTGATAGGCTCCGGCGAGCGCCAGTTCGGTATCCGGGGCAAGCGGCGTGCGGTGTTTCTCAAGATACGTGATTGCCTCCCCCGACTTGCCGCTCGCGACCAGCGAGTTTGCATACATCAGCGTGGCATCGTGCAGGTGCAGCGAGTCGGAGTACCTGGTCTCGAAGCCGTCGAGGATTGTTTGGATTTCCTGCTGGTTGGCTTCGCCCTGAGCGGTGCCGGCTCGCAGCCATGTGATGTAGTCGCCCATCAACGGCTCGAGTGACGTGCTGTGTTCCAGTGACTTGCGAACGGCAGGATAGTCTTTATCGAGGAAATGGGCGTAAGCGAGCACGAACCACGCAAGCGGACCTGCATCATCGGTGCGGTGGCGGTGAGCGTACTCTTCCACACCCGCGTAAGCCGCAGAAGTGCGGTTCTCTAGCAACTGCTGCGCCATGGGCTTCAGGTCGGCCGAAGCAACGAACGCCCGGTGCATGCGATGCAGCCGTGCACGCTCTTTGGGTGACTTGGCCGCAGAGCTCCTGTGGGCCGCTGCAGAGGACTTCTTTTTCTTGATCGTTTGTCCTGAAAGGCAGGCCGGCAGCAGCGCCAGCAGACAGAAGCAGATTACAAAGCGTCGAACCACAATTCCCTTTTCACTACCGCGGAAAGCCGGAACCCATCAGGTCCACGTCGTTGTCCGCCAAAATTCTTATCAGTTCCTGAGTGAAATAATCCGCTGAGGCCGCGGGGCCATCAGCATACCGCTTGTCATACGTCGCACGGCTCTTCTCAATGTCCTCGCGCAGCCGCGCATACAGATCCCGATTCTGACGCCCCGCCGTGACCTTGGCATTGTTGTAGAGCTTGATCTCTTCTACCAGCAGCTTGGCAAAGCGCTTCGCTTTCCTGTGCAGCCCATCCTCTTCGGCAGCAGGAACCAGAGCAGAATAGCTGGTTGCTGAACTATTCGATGCTGCTGAACCGGCTACTGTCGCGGCTGCCGCAACTGGTGCCGGAGCAGATTCTTCCGCAACTGGCGCTCCTTCCTTCCGCAGGGCGCTCAGCTCGAGCCACAGGCCGGTGAAGCGCGTGAGAGCGGTCAGTGAGGCCGAATCCAGCGCTCCGCCATTGCCGTGGTCTGCGTAGACGAGCGCCGCGACCTTATCTTTCAATACCAGCGGCAACACCACGCACTTATCTTCGGCAGGAGCTTGCACCATAGAGATAAAACCCGGATCGAAGTCGCGGGTCGCGCCGCTCACCATGGTTTGAGCATTCATCGCACGGGCAACCAACCCGGCAGAGGCACTCAATGCAGCGTTCCTGATAGCGTCATCCTCTTGAAAGCCGCTGCCCTGCCACCCACTTATCGATCCCGAGCGTACCACGAAAATTGCCGTTCGGGCCGCAAACCGGGTGCAGCCCTCAAGCAACTGGCGAAGAATGTCTGCCTGGGTAGTGGCACCCTGAATGGAAGCCAGAGCGGAATCGAGCACATCATGGGAGACAGGTTCCGAAGCTGGCAGAAGGCTCTCAATCTGCTCTGCCGCCAGACGCACCACTTCTTCCTGTAGCCGCGGCATGGCCGATTTCATGACCTGGGCAACAGCTTCTTCGAGAATAGGTTTAACTTCCGTCCGACGTGGCATTAGGCTTTCATTTTCCGCAACTTAGCCGCGATTATAAGGCGTTACAAAGCAGAGTCAATCCACCGTGTTACCGAAGTGACCTCTCTCTATTATCTTAGTAGTGACTGCCGGGAGCCAAGTCGCTCACCAAGCAACCACGGCAGCATCTGGAGGATAAGGGGCATGAGAATGGGTTTACGGCTGTTTTCCATGTTGCTGTTGATTGGCAGTCTGGCCGCAGGGCAGTCGCAACGTAAAACTACAGCTCAGTCTCGCGCCGCTGACACCTCGGCCATAATCCAGCGCCTCGAAGCTGAATTGCGGTTGGCACTTCTTAAGCATGAGCCCTCCTGGTTCGAGGAACACCTGGCCGAGACGTACACTGAAATTGACGCTCAGGGGGCCATCCATTCCCGCGCTGATACCCTTCAATTCTTGCGGTCGTCTGATCTTTCCCTCGACACCTACAATCTGAGTGAAGGCACCGCCCGTACCTTCAACGGAGATGTGGTGATCCTGACCGGCAAAATCGAGGTGCAGTGGACCGTAAAAGACCAGAGTTTCTCTGGCAATTTTCGCTTCACCCGGATCTGGGTCAAACAAGGCCTCGCCTGGGAGCTAGCCAGCCAGCAACTGACGCGTATCCCGGGATAACCACAAGTCATTCCACAATGAGCTTGGCGGCCATGTCATCGTGATGGGGGCCACAGATGACGCCGCATTGGATCTTGTATTCGCCTTTTTTCTCTGGCGCGGTGAAAGTGACCAACGCAGGCCGTCCCGGCTGGACAGATTGCTTAACTCCCAGGTCAGGGATGTCGATTCCGTGCTGGACATCCGTCGTGCTTACATCCAGGGCCACGGGCTGCCCTGCCTTTACATGGATCTCCGAAGGCTCAAAGGAATACTTCTTCATCACGACCTTAATGGCATTCGGGGGGGCCTGGTTCTTGTGGCATCCTGCGGCGACGAAAAGGAAACAGAACAAGAAAACAAGACAATATCGTGGAATGTTGATCGTCATATGTTGGTTTGAGCTCTATTGGGAGCAAAGGTTACAGCAGCGCTCGTTCAACAGAAAAACGGGGATCGGAACACAATCATCCCTTCGGTAACGCTGGAAACATAGTAAATTATTTGAGTCGGAGCTTCATGGCAACCATCCAAAAGAGAGCCGAGGAAGGTATCACGGACGAGCTGGCGCTCGTTCAGGCCGCCAAACGCGGGGATCTGGAAGCGTTCAGCCAGCTGGTGAACCGGTACGACAGGAATGTTTTCCGGATCGCGCAGCACATCACGCACAACGAGGAAGACGCCCAGGACGTAGTCCAGGACGCATTCCTCAAGGCGTACCAGAATCTCGAACAGTTCCAGGGGAATTCAAAGTTCTACACCTGGCTGGTCCGGATCGCGGTGAACGAAGCGTTGATGAAGCTGCGCAAGCGGCGCACGGACCGCACGGTTTCGCTAGACGAGGACGTAGAAACTGAAGACGGTGCGATGCCTCGCGAAGTTGCGGATTGGTCGCCCAATCCAGAACAGTTGTATGGGCAGTCAGAGCTCGGCGATATTTTGAAGAAAACGGTCCAGGGCCTGCCCCCGGGCTTCAGGACGGTGTTTGTGTTGCGAGACGTGGAAGGCCTTTCGACCGAGGAAACAGCTGAAATGCTGGGTCTCAGCGTGCCCGCGGTAAAGTCCCGCCTGCTGCGTGCCAGGTTGCAGCTCCGGGAGCGTCTGGCCAGGTATTTCAAGTCCAGGAAGGACGGAGACAGTCAACGGTGAAATGCACTGAGTTTTTACAGGAACTTTCCGATTACCTTGACGGAAAGATAACCGAAAACCTTAAGGCTGAACTCGATGAACATCTGCATTGGTGCCATGAATGCCACGTGGTCCTGAACACCACCAAGAAAACCATTGAGATCTACCGGGATAATCATATTTACGAGCTTCCCGACCCCCTCCGGACCCGCCTTCACGACGCCATTATCAGCAAATGCCGAGCCAGCAAATCCAAGCACAAATGACCCCCTAAGCCCTTCCCCTTAGAATGCCTTAATCTGCGGAGACATCTTTTCTCATCCCCCGAGAAAAATAATTTTTCTTCTTTTTCAGCTACTTACGTGCCTCACACCGGTTTTGCGAAACCTTTTTCACGAGCTCTGAATCTAAGCAGGTGAGTACGATAGGGAAATGTTTAATGTACCTTTGGACATTGTCCTATAGTACAATTACACCCGGGAAAGCAAGCAGGCTGTAAGGCGGCTTCCGGGTCGTCATCTCCAAGGTCCCAGGATGGTGGTGAATTATGGCTAGTCTCCTCGATGTACTGTTCGGCTGCAGTCACAAGAACTTCAGCTTCCCCATAACCAGAAAGGCGGGCCAACGCCGAAACGCGGCCGCATCTCTGACCGGTACTTATGTGGCATGCCTCGATTGCGGAAAGGAATTCGCTTACGACTGGCAGGAGATGAAAGTAATTGAATCGGTCCCCAAGGGCATCCAGGGTGTCCCAGCCGGCACTGTGCAGTCTTACGCCGGCAAATAACCCCGCAAGACAAGAGTTTCCGGAGACCCAGTTTTCGGTTCCCCTCTGCTGATTTCCAAAGCCGCTCCGCCCAGGCAGGGCGGCTTTCAAGAACGTCACAGCAAGAACATGAGCTACAGACCTGCCCTGTCTGGCGGCTTCTGAAATTCCACAAAAATCTCTCTTTTCTATTCACAGGCCGCTATGGCATGATCCGTACTAGGGTTTGCGAATCGGATGAGATGGTATCGACGAAAGGCTGGCGTGACCGCCGCGCTGGGTGATTTCCTGCGCAAACTCAGCCCTATGCATGCACGACTGGTGCAGTCGGTCTGCCCGCGGTGTAAGTCCTTTGTCGCTGCCAGTGCCCGTCCTGATCTGCTTGCCTTTGTCGAACAATTGCACCATTGCGCCGGCTTCTCTTTACCGGTCCAGACGAACCAAGTCTAAAACTCTCATACGCTTACGGCGCAAAACTAAGGCGGCCCGAAGGCCGCCTTTCATGTTTCTGATCGTCTGAATGGCTTAGTTGTCGCGCCTCTTCAGCGTCGGACGATCGTCATCCTTGTTGTTCTCCCCGTCCTTGTCCTTCGGGTTGTTGTTTGCCGTCCGGCGAAGGGTCGGCTTGTTCGGATTCTGGTCATCCACTTTACGGCGGTTTTCGATCGCAGCCAGCCGCGACTTCACGTCGTTGAACTCTGACGTAGTTTCTATGTATTGGTCCTTCGCAGGCAGGATGGTGGCAATCTCCTCCTGGGTCTTCTGGATCCGGTCAGGCGTTTGCGGGTGCGTCGAGAAAGCCTTAGCCAGCGATCCAGGCTTCTTCTTTTCCTGTGCCTGGACCTTTTCGAAGAAGTTCACGAACTCGTTCGGGTCATAGCCGGCTTTATACATGTATTGAACGCCCAGGTAATCTGCTTCGGCCTCAAAGCCGCGCGAGAAACTCAGGAACGTCAGTGGCAGGCCGATGCTGGCAGCTTCACGTACAGCGTAGCCAATGCCGCCGCCCACAAAGATCAGCGGAATGGTCGCGAAATTCGCGAACTGAGCGCGGGTCATCTGCCGCGTCGCGTGCCGTGCGCAAACGTGCGCGATCTCGTGAGCCATCACCCCGGCGAGCTCGGCTTCGTCATCCGCGGCCAGGATCAGGCCTGAATTCACATAGAAGAAGCCGCCTGGCAGCGCCATTGCGTTGATGTCATCGGCATCCACCACCTTGATGGTGAATGGCACCTTGGCATCAGAATTTCTTACCAGGTTCTGGCCGACGCGGTTCACATATTCGTTGACCACGGGATCCGTGATCATTTTCATGCTCTGTTCAATCTGCTGGGCATACTGCTTGCCCATCTTGATCTCGCTCTCGGTGGAATACCAATCCATGCCGCCGAGCTTGCGGTTGCCGATGGCATCCACGTCTTTCTTGCTGCCATCGTGCTTGGCCTTCTTTTCCTTTTTCTTGTCTTTATCCGAATCTTTGTCTTTATCGCCGTCATCTGCCGCCGGCTGGTCCTGAATGGAGGTTTGGTTCTGGTTCTGATCGGCAGCAGGCTGCTGTTGTTGTGCCTGTGTCTGGTCAGACGGCTTGTTCTTGTCCTGTTCCTGCGCAATGGCAACCGTGGAAAAGCTGATCAAGCCGAGAACTGACGCAAGCAATAATGCTCGAAGTTTCATTAGGCACACTCCTGCAGTTCGGCGTTAGGGAGGATACGTGTCCCTATTATACCGCTCGGACTTGCATGCTTCTTAATAGATTTCTCCGTGATGGGTTGGATGCAGGGTACTTCCCGAAGCGTTATCCCGCTCCTCACGGGAGTGCTGGTAAAGTTGTGTAAATATTCTGTTTTCTGGGGTGAAATGCACCGGCTTCAGGTGCGGTTCGTCGCGACTTCCAGAATAATTACCTGCTTGGCCCGCCACTCGCCCTGAGAATCCTGGTCTGCGAGGATCCTGACCACCTGCCCGACCTCGATACACTCGCTGTGACAACTCCGCCTTTGGCTCGCGGGTACCTGGTTTCCAAAAGTCACCCGGGCGTGTGATACTTCGACCCGGCGCAAGAGCCGATTTCCGCCTTTCACAAAAATCCACCCTGGGGGCGAGGGTTCAGTGGTGGGCGGGTCAACTACAGTTCCCTGGAACATGCCGTCAGCGGCAAATGCAGGCGCAAGTACCAGTAATAGAAAGACAACCAACCCGCGCGCGAGCTTCCACCCCATAACCCTTTCTGATGCAAGCCGCGCAATTGTGGTGTTATCTCTCGACTGTGAAAAGCTGCCTGATCCAAGTCGGGAGCTGTGCTTGACCCCGAAGAACCAACGGCGCATGACTCTGATCATGCGCCATTGCTTATATGCCTTCGCTTTTTGAATCAGTCGTAGTATTCCAGCCCAAGGTGCGTGATCAGCGGCTCGCCGCGGAGATGCCGCAATGTATTCTTAAGCTTCATGGACTGAATAAAGAGATCGTGCTCCGGATACAGCCCCGGCACCGTCATGGGCGATTTCAAATAGAAGCTTAACCACTCCTGAACGCCCAGTCCGCGCAGCTCTTCACTACGCTGTGCCAGATCGAGGAACAGCACCAGGTCAAGCACGATCGGCGCGGCAAGGATCGAATCCCGGCAAAGGAAGTCTACCTTGATCTGCATCGGATAACCGAGCCAGCCGAAGATGTCGATGTTGTCCCAGCCCTCTTTGTTGTCACCCCGGGGCGGATAGTAGTTGATCCTGACCTTGTGATGGATGTTCCCGTAGAGCTGCGGGTAAAGTTCAGGCTGCAGGATACGATCAAGCACGGAGAGCTTGGATTCCTCCTTGGTCTTGAAGGAACCGGGATCATCCAGAACTTCGCCGTCGCGATTGCCGAGAATGTTAGTGGAAAACCATCCATTCAGGCCAAGCATGCGCGCCTTGAACCCCGGAGCAAGAATGGTTTTCATGAGTGTCTGGCCGGTCTTGAAGTCTTTGCCTGCAATGGGAGCATTGTTACGGCGCGAGAGTTCCATCATCACCGGAATGTCCACGGTCAGGTTGGGGGCGCCGTTGGCAAAGGGCACACCTTCCGAAAGCGCCGCGTAGGCATAGATCATTGATGGCGCGATGTTCTCGTCGTTCTTCATCAGCCCGCGCTCAAACGCCTGCACCGACTCGTGAACCTCACTCTGCTTCAGGAAAATCTCGGTAGAACCGCACCAGATCATCACCAGGCGGTCAGCGCCGCTCTTTTTCCTGAACTCACGGATGTCATCGCGAAGCTGCTGGGCAAGGTCCATCTTATTTTTGCCCTTCTTCACGTGCTTGCCATCCAGCTTCTTCACGTAGTTGCGGTCGAACACCGCCTTGCGCGGCTTGATCGATTTCAGGAACGGCTTAATCTGATTCAGCAACTCTTTCTCAAGGACACCGGCGTGCACCGCGGATTCGTACGCATCGTCTTCAAAGAGGTCCCAGCCGGTGAAGACAACGTCCTTTAAGTTGGCGAGCGGCACAAACTGATTGATCCTGGGGGAACGCCCTTCAGTGCGCTTGCCCAGTCGGATGGTGCCCATCTGCGTCAGCGAGCCAATCGGCTGCGCGATTCCCTTCCGCACCGCCTCCACTCCCGCCATAAAGGTGGTAGCCACCGCGCCCATGCCGGGGATCATCACGCCCAGCTTGCCTTTTGCCGGAGCGATTTTCGTTCCTTGCTGCGAACCTGAAGCAGAATTAGCCATTCCTTTTTCGACCATCCTGAGTATTTTTTTGAGGAGCGTCAAATCAAGATCAGCGATGCGCGCTGCGTGAGCTGCAGCGTAAGTCAGCGATCAAGATGTGAGTGCAAACCCACTATCTTCTCGCATCGCTCGCTGGTTTGTAAACCGCTGATCAGCTATGTACTACCGCTCCCATGCGATTTTTCCAGTGCGAGCGCACAAACCATACCATGGCCGCCAGCAGGAGAAAAATGATCACCGCATCCAGCCGGTGCAGCCATTGCCGCAGCCGCGGATCAGAGTCCCATCGCTCGCCCAGCTTCAGGCCGAACCAGGCCAGCACAAAGCACCACGGCCAGGACCCAACAAATGTATAAATGTGGAATCTCGTGCGGTTCATGCGGGCAATGCCGGCCGGCAGCGCGATAAAAGTCCGGATGACCGGCAGCAGCCGCCCGATGAAAACCGCTGCCGCGCCGAATTTGTGAAAGAAGCGATCGGCAACATCAAGATCGTGCCGGCTCAGCCATATATATCTTCCGTAACGCTCCACCAGTGGCCGGCCGCCGTGATACCCGATCTCATACGCCACCACCGATCCAAGATTGCAGCCAATGGCACCAGCCGTTGCCGCCCAGAACAGGTTGAAGTGACCGGTGTACACCAGGTATCCCGCGAACGGCATGATGATTTCCGATGGCAATGGAATGCATGCCGATTCGATCGCCATGAGCAGCACCACGCCGAGATAGCCGGTTGAGGAGATCACGGCGATGATGATTCGTGCCAGAACCGCAATGATTTTTTCCGTCATTCAGTTTCCCAAAGGCTCGCTGCGCAACAGCTGAAATAACGCATAAAGGTGATGGCCCTCATGCACCAGAAAGAATTCCAGCCACTGCTTCAGGGTGAGATTACCGAACTTTGGATGCACTCCGGTTCGCGCAAAATCCTCACCGCTTAATCTGCGAACCTGGTCAATGAGCTGTGCCCGCAAGACCCGCAGTTGTCCGAGCACTTCTGCCGTCGGCAATTCCTGCCACTTGTGCCAGTCAGGATCTTCTTCGGCGCGATAACGCGTCAGCGACGGATTCGCTTCGCGCAAGATCCTTGCCATTCTCTCCAGAAAGATTTCGTGATAACGCGCCAGGTGCGCCAGCTGGTTGTGAGCCGACCATTTCTCCGGCAAAGCTCGCTTGCTCAGGTCGGCCTTGAGTTCGGCCGCCATAACGACGAGAAAGGAGGCGAGCTGACTCTCCAATAAGCCGAGGAGTGCCTGCGGTTCAGAGATAGTGGTTTGGCTTGTACTCGGCACTCGACGGCTCAGAATTCCTGTGAGTCCTGCGTGAATGTGTACCCTGGCAGCGTCATGCCTTCATCCTGCTTGCTCACTTTGACTCGGAGTGTTTCCGAATCAGGCGCGGCAGCACTTGCCGGCCGCAACATGGCAAATTGCGTGAACAGCTCGCTATAAACTTTCGTGACCAGGAAGTTGGCGCCGCTTTCGTTACTGCGCCAGATCTGACCTGGCTGCACAGTTTTAACCATGGATTCATCCTACTGGTAAGTTCAATGGGAACTGCAACAACAAGCTATTTGTACTAGTGCGGCTGTCCGATTACGGGCGATTCCGCGCGATGACGCGCGGTTACAGGCGATCGCTTCATTCTGGCAGCTGGCCCTTGAACAACTCTTCTATTTTTCCGCCCGGCACTCTGACGCCCACAAAGAACTGCCCGAACAATGCGTACACGGCGCTGACTTCGTCAAAGCGCATTTCGTAAATCAATTTCTTGAAGATGACTGGATCGTCGGCGAAAAGGTCCACACCCCACTCCCAATCGTCGAAACCAATTGACCCGCTGATGATCTGCTTCACCGTCCCGGCGTAACGCCGTCCGACCATCCCGTGCTCTTCCATCTGGCGTTGCCGTTCCTCGATCGGCAGGCTGTACCAATTCTTCTCTTCGCCTCGCCGGCGGTCCATCGGGTAAAAGCAGACATATCGGGCTGGGGGAATCTGCGGAAACAGCCGCGGACGCATCGCCTCGGTCTGACGCCGAACAGTGTCCTTCACCGCGTTGTCCCACTCCGGCGTATGCGGCTCCACGCCTTTTTCCTGAAGGCTGCGGTAGAGCTTTAACGAAGATTCGTACAACCCAAGTTCGACCACCGAGACAAATGAGTGCGTTTGTTCAAGGTAATCATTCAGCCGCAGGCGCGCGATATCGAGTTCGGCGTGCTTCAGGTGATCAAATTCATTGCGGAAGTGGACCAGCATGAGCTCAGCCTTGTGACCCAGCATGGAAAACAGCGCGCTCTGCCCGGAGACGTGCTGTTCCAGCTTTTCCAGCGCCGCGCCTGCTTCTGCCAGGATTTCCCGCTGCTCGCCGGCCGAAAGCTTGCGCCATTCCGGCCAGCGAAAACGGAACATCTGGTGCAGGACACTGGCGCCTTCCAGAGTAAGCGGGACGGCGTACAGGTTTTCGCTGCCGACTTTCGGGATTGTGGCCATACGAGCTCTACCTCCGGCTATTGTGATTGTAAGGCCCCTGCTTTAAATTTCCTTACTATGCCAGTCGCGCAACGCAAAACAGCCAAGGCGCCCACGAAAAAGAAGGCTCCGGCAAAGGCCACAACCAAAACAGCGTCTTCCAAGATGTCGTCTTCCAAGATATCAAAGAGCAAATATGATCCGCTTGCCCCGGAGCGAGTGAAAGCCATCCTTGACCGTCTGGACGAACGCTACCCCAATGTCACCTGCGCGCTTACGCATCGCAACGCCTGGGAACTGCTGGTGGCCACAATTCTCTCAGCCCAGTCAACGGATGCCACGGTCAACAAAGTAACACCTGAGCTGTTCCGGCAATATCCCTCGCCGCAGTCTCTTGCCGCGATTCAGCCGGAAGAGATTGAGCCAATCGTGAAATCCACCGGCTTCTTTCGGAACAAGGCAAAATCGGTCGTCGGTGCGGCGAAGGGAGTGGTTGAGAACTTTGGCGGAGAGGTTCCCGACGAGATGGATCAGCTGCTCACGTTGCCAGGAGTGGCCCGCAAGACCGCAAATGTCGTTCTGGGAACGTGGTTCCACAAGGCCGTGGGAGTGGTGGTGGATACACACGTCCATCGCATATCGCGCCGCCTGGAGCTCACGCGCAACAACGACCCAAAGAACATTGAGCAGGACTTAATGAAGGTCATTCCGCAATCGAAGTGGATCGAGTTTTCGCACCAGATCATTCATCACGGGCGCGCGCTGTGCATCGCCCGCAAACCGAAATGCGCGGACTGCCCACTCGAAACTATCTGCCACGCGGCGGATAAAACCTGGTCGACCGTCGAGATTCACAAGACGGCAACGCCGTAGTCAATTGCTTTATGCAGGAGAAATCTCCCACAGAGATATTGATGGCAGGGGCCATGATGTTGAAGGCTGTTCTTGAGCTTCATGGGTTCGCGTTCGCGATTGATCGGCAAGGAACTGGTTCCGGTGGGACGTTTGCATCAGGCTCCTTCCATCGTCAAGACCGGCGCCTGGAACTCCACTACCGGTATTCGCTCGGGCTCGTGACATATCACATTGCTACAGCATCACTTGACCATGAAACATACATGCGGTTGCTCGGCGTGTATGGCCGGAACCGATATCCTGATTTCCCGAATGAGCCCCTGCAATCCTTTCAACACCTGGCCGAGGACATACAAGACTTTTGCCAGGACTTTACTCAGGGCGATGGTCAAAAGTTTATCGACATGGCTGCGACATTCGCGCGACAACCAAAGATGTGTGGAGGAGTTCCTTGAGACTTAAATTTCCCAGCTGGGTGCTCTCGATGGCGATGCTATTGACTCCCGTTGGACTGGCTCAGACGTCCGAAAAAACGTCTTTCATTACTAATCCTGCGCAGATCACCTCACGCAGCAAGCTTGACGTCCAGCCTTTGACGCCCGAGAAGCTCTATGGAACCCGCACCGTCGCTGCCAGCGCATGGTCGCCTGACGTCAAACAGATCGCCTTCGTCACCAACATCACGGGGCGCATGAACATCTGGACGGTTCCTGCTCAGGGAGGCTGGCCGGTACAGCTCACCATCAGCAACCAGCGGCAGGCAAATATTGCGTGGTCGCCGAAGGGCCGCTGGATCGCCTATAACTCCGACTACGATGGCAACGAGCAATGGGATCTTTTTCTGGTTTCGACCACCAATGGCCAGGTAGTGAATCTGACGAATACTCCAGAGGTCTCCGAAGAGGGAGCAGCGTGGTCGCCTGATGGCGAAAAGCTGGCCTACAGCGTGAAACCCAAAGCATCGCCTAACTATGAACTGGACGTGATGGATGTTTCGACAAAACAGATCAAACACCTCACGACGAACACGCCGGCACAATACAGCAACACCAGTCCTGTTTGGTCGAAGGACGGCAAGTTGATTGTCTTTACCCAGATTCAGGCCACGGGCAAGGATGCAAGCATCTTCATTGTGCCGTCGGGAGGTGGAGCGGCGACTAACTTGACGCCACATCAGGGCGAAAGAGTGTTCGGGGCATCGGACATTTCGCCGGATGGAAAGACAATCCTGATTACGTCGAATGCCGGCAATGGATACCAGAATGCCGGGCTGCTTGATGTTGCCTCGAAAAAAATTACATGGCTCACGTCAGACAAGTGGGAGGTCACGTCCGGTCACTTTTCACCTGACGGGAAGCGGGCAACGTGGGTCACGAACATCGATGGCAATCAGGACGTCTTCATTTACGATCTGGCAACGAAGAGGGCCGAGGCGCTTCCTCTGGCGAAAGGGATCAACGGCCTGGGCGGGGCAGAAAGCGCATTCAGCCGCGATGGCGTACAGCTGCTGTTTACCCACAACGGCGCAAATGCTCCCAACGATCTCTGGATTTATGACTTCGTTACCAGCAAGCAACACCAGATCACGAATTCGCTGGTCGGGGGCGTGCGCGCGGAAGACATGGCGGAGCCGTTTCTTGTCCATTATCCGAGCAAAGATGGCAAATGGCAGATTTCCGCATTCGTGTATGCGCCCTATAACGCTGAGAAGAACGGTAAGAATGCAGCAGTCGTGATGATTCATGGCGGCCCAACCGACCAGAGCATGAACAGCTTCAATCGCCAGATCCAGTACGTGGTGAATCAGGGCTACTTCGTGATCGCTCCGAACTATCGCGGCTCGACCGGATACGGCAAGGAATTTGAAGACGCCAACCTGCACGACATGGGAGGCGGCGACCTGGAAGACGTGATCTCTGCAGCCGACTGGCTGATCAAAACCGGCTATGTCGATGCCAAAAAAATTGCCGTGATGGGCGGCAGCTATGGTGGCTATCTGAGCATGGTGGCCGTGACCAAGGCGCCGGATCGCTGGGCCGCCGGCGTGCCAATTGTTCCCTTCGTCAACTGGTTTACCGAGATCGAAAATGAAGACCCGCTGCTCCGCGAATATGACATGGCGACTATGGGCGATCCTATGAAGGACAAAGAGCGGCTTAAGGACCGGTCACCCATCTACTTCGTCGAGCAGATCAAGGCGCCGCTGCTGCTGCTTGCGGGCGGGCACGACCCACGTTGCCCAAGAACCGAAGCCGAGCAGGTTGCGAGCGCGATTCAGAAGCGCAAGGGAGTCGTGGAGCTGAAAGTCTACGAAAACGAGGGACACGGGTTTTCCAAGCTTGAGAATCAGATTGACTCGCTTACCCGGATTGCCGATTTCCTGAAGAAGTATGTGCCGCCGGAGAAGTGCGGCTGCAATATCTACGACTGAAATTCAGGCGAGACCAGCGGTGAGGAAGGCTTACGAGCTGACCTTCTGCGCGTATTGAGTGATGGCCTGCACCAACCCCTGCATGGTGTATTCGTGTGCTTCGATGTCGGGTGTTACGCCAGCTTGCCTCAGCGTTGCGGTGGTAACGGGACCAATGGATGCCAAGCTTACGCCGTCCAGCAATTGGCTACGGTCCGGCCCGAGCAGCGCAAAGAAATTCGTGGCAGTCGATGAACTTGTAAACGTCACGACGTGGGGCTGAGTCTCTGGATCAGCAAAGACCTCCTTCAGCCTGCCTGCGGCGCTCTCCGGGATCACGGTTTCATAAGCCTCAATTACTTCCACTTGTGCCCCGGTCTTGCGAAGTTCTTGCGGCAGAACATCACGGGCCACCTTAGCGCGCACCAGGAGAACGCGGCTATGTTGTGTAATTTTTCCTCTCAGCGCGGCAACCACCGATTCAGCCACATATTTTTCCGGCACCACCGACACCGAGACTCCTTCCGACTGAATCGCCGCGGCGGTGGCGGGACCAATGGCAACCACCAGCAGGTGCTGCATGTCCCCAATAGGCAGTCCAAGTCGGTTGTAACGTTCAAATAAAGTCTCTACGCCGTTCACGCTGGTGAGGATCAGCGTGTCATAGTGATCGATCTTAAGCAAAGCCTGGTCCAGAGCGGCAAAGCTCTGCGGCGGCCGGATTTCAATCGTGGGCACCTCGATCACTTCAGCGCCCAATTCAAGCAATGGCTGTGACAATCCCATGGCCTGTCTGCGGGCGCGTGTGACCAGGATGCGCCAGCCGGAGAGAGGCAGTTCTTTCCCGCTTGTGATTGAAACAGGCTTGCTCATGGCTGGCTCGGGACAGCGACGCCCTGCTGGTAGACGTCGTCGAGAATCTTGGCGCCGCCGCGCTGGAGCAGCTTCTGGGCCGTGGTGCGACCCAGCTGTTCGGCGTCAGGTCCGTGCGCGGTCTCGCGAAGGATCTCGCTCCCGTCCGGCCGGCCGACCATGGCGTGCAAATGAATCGTTGTCCCTTGCACTTCAGCAAAAGCGCCAATCGGAACCTGGCAGCCGCCGCCCATGCTGCCCAG
>DATAEJ010000028.1:0-14582 GCA_036258095.1 Candidatus Angelobacter sp.
AGAGCCTCTTGAGAACGGCGTGAGAGATCGCATGGAGCAGGCATTCGGTTATGACTTCAGCTCCGTGCGTATCCACAACGGGTTCTCGGCAGCCGAATTGTCCCAGCAATTGGGAGCAAGGGCTTTTGCGGCCGGGACGGAGATTGCTTTTCGCCCCGGTGAATACCGTCCTGCGACTGCGGAAGGCCTGGGCGCATTGGCACATGAACTGGCACACGTGGTTCAGCAAACTGGCGCTCTCACAGTAGCGAGTGCTTCTTATAAAGATCTGGAAGCGCAGGCGGAAACCGCTGCCGGTCATGTGATCTCCGGCAGGTCTTTGCCGAAATTCTCTGCCGCGGCAGTGGCTGGACCGCAAATGCTCGAAAAGCCAGATGCCACGGGCCTGGAGAGCGTTCCTGTGGCGACCATGGGCGCTTCATTCTCAGGATTGTTTATACAGCCGCCCTACAACGCCACTCTTTCCATTGCAACTTCCTGGCTGCGTCAAGCTGCGGCGGTTATCTTGAAACGACTGCTCGGTCCACGCTATGAGCCCGGAAAGCTGGAAAACGATGCCATCAAAAACTTTGGAATCAAGCCACAAGGCAGGCTCGCGGACACAGCGGCTGAGGAACAAGCTAAGAAGGATAAGAAGCCTGCGCCCTTTTACGGATTCCTGCTGTTAGCGCCTTTGGCGATGGACATGATCCAGTGGTTGCGGAGTGGAGAAGCCGGCGAGAAGTACGCGGTTGACATCCTTCCTTCCCAGGAAGAGCTCCTTGTGCTCGGCATGGACTTGTCTGATTTATGGACGAGAATCCAGAAGCAGGCGCAAGACCAAAATAAGACCGTTCCGAAGTGGTACTCAGAGGGAATCTTCCGCCAGGACATGAACAACTTCGGCACGCTGCTGCGGCAATTTCATTCTGCCGCTGCCGATGCCAGAGATGAGAAAGCCGGACAGGTATTGACTGCACTGCTGCCGGCTGTGCTCGCCATGGAGGCGATCCGGCGTGATGTTTCCCTGGCTGACAAGCCTGACTATGCACTGCTGTGGAACATCAAACGTCCAAAATCGGAAAGCAAAGGCGGAAAAGGCGATAAGGCTCCAGCGCCTGTACAGGCAGAAATTGCGCCTGAAGACCAGGCGTTGGGGTTCACCGCTATCTCTATGCTGGTGTTTTCGCGCACTCAGCCCGCTCTCATGGAAGCTGCTATTGCGGATACTGATGAAGGCAAGAGCGCGCGCCTGGAACTGCTTACGCGTTACGGCCGCTTCTTCCAGAGAATGCCGGTCGGCATTGGCGGCGGTGACCAGAAGCTGCTGGAGAAACCCGGGTTCTTCAATACCAGACCATTCCCGGCGCGCCTGACTGCTTATCCTGAACCGGGCGCTCCGGTCCCGCAGGAACCCCAGGGCAAGGAAATCGATTTCATCATGAGCATTGATGTGAAAGATTTCTGGGAGGCGTGGACCACTCTCTCTTATCACTTTCGATTTGAACTGATCAAAATCCCTGAAGAGCGGTATTTGAATACCGCAAGTGCGCAGGAAAAGACGGAGGTATTCAGCCGGTGGAAATTGTACAAACGCCGGCTGGCGCGGGATTCGCGTTACAACGCCGCTGATGTGCTCCGGATCATGAAGAACCAGAGGGCACTCTTCGGGGACCCAGGAACGGCCGTCGAGTTGACGACGCTCAATGCGCTGCTTCGTTATGCCGGCACGACGATTTCAACCATCCTTCAGGCCGTGTTCGATCCCAATAACCTGGCCCGTTTTACCCTGCCCGAGGAAGGCCTCTACATAGTTCGTTGCGCAGCGGGCGTCAACACTCCGGAGAACGCGGAGGTGAAGCGCCCACCAAGCGTCGCCTACCTGCAAATTTTCTCAGTTGACCCGGAAGTACTGGCGGAATCGCAGCTGCAGATGGAGTTGAGCGCTGATGAGCAATCGGATGCGCGATGGAAGGAAATTAACGACCTGCTGAAAGACCCCAATGCGCCCAATCGGGCTGCGCTGCTCGAAGAGAAAGACAAGATCGAGAAGCAGAAAACAGTGGCCGGGTCCATAGAGCTTGCCAAAAAGGACCTTCAGGGGCTGCTCGATAAAAGCACGGATATCGCCGAAAAGGAGCAGCTAAAGAAGCGCATCGAGCAACTGGATGAAATTGTCGATATGCGCTCCAAGCGCGGTCTGGACAAGATGACCGTGGAGCGCATCCCTGCCGTTTTTGTCGGTGACAACGGCAAGGTAATGAGCCTCCTGCTAGAGGCGGTGGACAAGAGCGATGCAAGCTGGCCGACGGAGAAACGTAGCTATTACGTTTCTGATTCCACAACTGCGGATAGCGGACATGACACTGAAACCGCCGAAGTAAGCGCAGAGGAGGTCAAGAAAGGCAAGACAGCCAAAGGCAAAGCCATCATGGCCGCGGTCAAACATATCCTGGAAGGCACCATGGGCTATGGCCGGGGTAACGTTTCCATCGTGGTTGGGAGCGAGACGCTGGGTGACCGTATTGAGGCCTCTGAGACGCAGATCCTGCTTGAGGGCCTGTCTAACCTGGCGACAGTGGCATCGGTTGCAGCCATCGCAGCCGCTCCCTTCACCGGTGGCGAGTCACTGGTCCTGCTGATCCCGATTGGTGTTATCGGCGCAATACCTTCCGCTTACCGGCTGGCCACGCGCGCTGAAGCCGGCAACTTGCGCAATGATCTCAGCACCTGGATGGACGTAGTAAATATTGCGAGCGCGTTTGTGGGCCTTGGGACAGAGTCCCAGGTCGTAAAGACGCTGGCTAAGCAGGCCATCGTCGTGCGCGGCGGGTTGATGATTACGGCCATTGGCACCCATGGGCTCAACGTCATCCTCCTGAGCGAACAGGTGAAGAGTCAGCTCGACGAGGTGGGCAACCTTCCTCCCGAATTGCGCGCTGCACACATCGCCGAGATTATTGAAGGCGCTGCCGTCAATGCGGGCATCATGATAGGCGGAATGCTGGCCGCCAAGTACCGCATCACCGAAGCAACGAAAGGAGTCCAGGAAAAATCAGTTGCTGAATGGAAGGACTCCCTCAGCGAGAAAACCAAAGAAATCATCAAAGAACCCAGCATCTTCACCAGGTTCATGGAAATGAGTGCGCGGGTGCGCGAAGTATTCACCCACTGCTCGGATTACTGCATCCCCAAGAACGTTACCAAAGAGCAGGCGGCGCGCGTGGAAGCTTTGCTCGACCGGCTGAAAGTTACTCCTGATGATGAGCGCGCCATCAAAATCTACTTCCATGATCAGGTGCCCTATGACGCAGAGAATCCGGCCGAACAGCAGAAGAAGCTGGAAGCCGCGATCAAGGCGCTGGAGGACCTGCCGACGCAAAAAGAGCTGCAGAAGTTCCTCGACAAGAGTGTGCCCGTCTCAGATCGCGTGCTGGGGCTGTTTGAGAAACTGCGCAATGATCCCGATCTGCAGAAGCTGGTCAACAAAATTGTCGATCCCAAGCAGGGTGGCGTCTCTATTCGCACGCTTGGCGACATCATGGACCAGGTAAAGGCGCGCCGCGGCGGCGCAGCCCGGATCCTTGACTACATAGATAAACTGACGACGAGGAAGCCAACCAACTACGAGCGGGTACTGGCCGATCTTGCCAAAGGTTATAACTTCTTTACCGGGGCGGAGTGGGTCCTGCGCTTCATTACGGAAAACAAACTGTGGGAGAAGGTAAAAGCATTCGAAATAGAAGAGACTGATCCGGACGGTACACGGCGCTGGGACGCCAAGATCGGGCAGACATTGTTCCAGTTCAAGTCCTGGATCAAATTCTGGGCGAGCACTTTTATCAAGCAGGTCCATCAGGACTTTCTCAAGAGCGGAGGTTTTGGAAAGTTTCTGGTGCAATGGGTGTTTGACGCCAAGATTGGGGACTATCAATCCGTGAAGACAGCCATGATTGCAGCCCTTGACGCCGAATTGGCGAGACCGGAGCCGCGCATCAGCAAGCTGGAAGTGGATGCAATCAAGGCAAGGATCAACGATATTCTGGTGGTCGGAAAACCATGACATCCCACCTGTGTTACCGATTTTCAGCCACCCGTCACCGCGACCGGCAGGTGAAGCTCGAGCCTTCCTTTTCCGAACCAATGCTCACCATGGGCGTAGGCTATCTGCCCGTGTTGGCCGAAGATATGATCATTCTTTCGTTTACTGCCGGACGGATAGCCGCCTTCAACCGGGATGACCTGCGCGAATTGTGGAGTTTCCAGATGAACTCCGGGTATGAAGCAGCCATCTCCTCACCAGGGTCAGTACTGTTCAACGGAAACGACCTGGTGGTGAGCGGCCGTGATCAGTTGATGGTTCTTCATCCACGCACAGGACAACTGCGCGAGCAAGCCGCGATAACGGAAATCAACATCCACAATGCTTCACCGGTCCCGGACGGCGTGATAGCAGCCTATCGTGAGGGTGATGCTTACGGCATCGGTTTTTTTCAATCGGCGAAGCCATCCACGCCTGTCTGGACAGTCCGGGCGGCATTGCCACTGGGAGCCATCAGTACCCTGGGAGAGGTTTGTTGTTTTGCACCCACCCTGGATGAGCTGGTTGCCGTAAAGGCCCAGGATGGAACTGGGCTCTGGAAAACGTCAGTGGCAGAACTGGGAACTTTTGAAGATGATCTGGGGCGCAAGCGCAAGGGAGAAATCGCCAGTGAACCCATCCTCTGGAATGATCTGGTGATTGTGGGCGTGCGCGGAAACCGGGTGATCGCGCTGGAGGCACAAAGTGGAAAAGTGCGCTGGAACTGCAATGTGGATGCCCTGGTTCCATCCAATCTCACGCTGGATGCTGATGGAGTGCTGCATTTGCTGAGCCCGGTGCGTTATTACCGGATTCAGGCCGCGTCCGGGGAGATTCTGACCTCCTTTGATGTGGAAGACGAGCTTGCCGCGGTGCCGGCGTTCCCCCTGAGCCATCTTGATACGAGTGCGACCCATATTTATTGCGCAGGGCTCTCCGGCACGGTGTTCGCTATGTCGCAGTCGACCGGTAAAGTGGTGTGGAAACATGATTCTGAGGCTGGAGCCCCGTTCAGTCACTATCCGCTGGTGGATGATGATTGTCTGTACTTCCTGGATGGACAAAATACCTTGCTGACCTTTCCTCGGAAGTAACGACGGTTGCGGCGTGGTGTTGCAAAGGCGATAGCACCAATTCTGTAACGGCCAGAAACAAGAATAAGCTGAAGCAGCGTTGCAAGGCGATAACGTGAAATTCAAGGAAAAATCTCAAGCCACAGACCGAAGCTCTCATGCTGCATCTGCGTCAACGGCTCATCCGAGTTCACGGCAGCCTCTGCTCCGGTTACAGCGTGTTGCGGGCAATCAGACTACGTTGCGGTACTTGCAGCGAAAATGTTCCTGCGGCGGCACGTGCTCTGATTGTCAGAGCAAAGGCTCTTTGCCCATTGGACCTGAAGATGGCCCACATGAACAGGAAGCCGATGACATAGGCAGGCGTGTGATGCGCGCGAGCAGCGCTTCAGAGCCGGTGCTACAACGCAAGTGCGCCGACTGCGAAGAAGAAGAACTGCAAAGAAACGGTCTTCAGCGGCAGGAGCTGGGTGCAGCCGCCAGCGACGTCGCTCCACCAGTCGTTCATGAAGTCTTGCGTTCTCCGGGAGTGCCTCTGGACTCGGGTACACGTCAATTTATGGAAACCGGTTTCGGACAGAACTTCAGCGACGTGCGCCTGCATACTGATACCCGGGCGGCGGAATCCGCGCGAGCGGTGAATGCTTTGGCTTATACCGTGGGACACGACATTGTCTTTGCTGGTGGACAGTATGCTCCAGAGAATGTGCAAGGGAAGCGCCTGCTTGCGCACGAGTTAACCCACGTGGTGCAACAACAGCAGACGGGTATTCCGGGCAACCTGTCCGCCAAACTGGATTCCCGCGCCGGTCCGTTGATCGCCTCGGCAGACTCATCGCAGGAACGGGAAGCCGATGCGTTGTCAGTACGTGTGATCGCCGGTCAATCCGTGGCAGGTCGCAGGCTGCAAGCGCCGGCCGCACAGCTGCACAGGAGCGTGAGCATCAATCCTACTGATCCCGCCCAGGCGCGCTTCCTGGCGGCGCTTACCCGCCTGACGGGACAACAGGCCACAAATACCGGCGGCACGCTTGCACTAGGAGCGGCCATAGCTGGAGCCGCGCCTTCATCCGCTACCGTGACCAGCTATATACAACGCGCAATCTCTGCGGGACGCACCTACACTTTGCAGTCGGGAAGCACGACTCCCGGCGGCGCCACGGTGCGTGGTGTGCGTTCTGAAGCCGCCGCCTCTGGCACCGGGGTGACTATTACGGTGAATGCGTCTGATGCCGGCGAGTTCACCTGGACGATGGAAGAGTTGATTTCAGACGGTTTCATAAGCGCTGTTTCTGCCAATGACAGGACCACCGCAACTTTTCCAGCTGTGCCAGTCACGTCAGGAACGCCAGCCACAAACCTGGATGATCTCCTCGCCAGTCCTCTGCCTTTTGCAACCGGTGCTTTGCGCAGCCGAGCAATGGATCTGATCAAACAGCGGGTTCCGGCCGTAGCCAGGGACATTATGCTGGAAGTTGAAATCGATAACGAGCTGCAGTTAGCGAGTGGAATCACGCTTGCGGAAGTCCTGAGAGGACTGGAAACGAATACGCCTTACCGGCAGACACAGACGATTACCGGTGACCGCGTTGACGCGACCTATATCGATCCACGCAGCGCTCCCGGCGCAACAGAGCAGCAACGAATTCCGCGACGGACGGTAACTTTTGTCGCAGGTCCAGGACGGGCCACACCCTCCGGCGCACCGGTAGGCGGCGGAACAGCGTGCTCGGGAGCCGCGCTCACCGAGATCACAACCCATCTCACCAGTCTAAGAACACTGGTCAACAGTGCCATCACGCTTCTGAATTCCACAACCAACCTGGATGCTCCGTTGCGCGCGAACTTCGGGCCAACGGGTCCTGCAAACCGCGCACGCATTGCCGCCAATTATCGTTTGATTCTCAGCGAACTAACGCTCGAACGCCACGGCTGGATTTGTAATGGGCGTGGTTCGGGTTCCGGATGCAGCGACCCGAGGGTAAGCGGAAGAACCAGCCCTTCCATGCCGCTGGTGCAACTGTGTACGGAAACGAGCGCGCCCTTTATTCCGAGAGCGACTACCGTTCTGCACGAGGTGGTGCACGCCTCCGGCATCGGCTCCCTAACAGCCGGGGTTGAAACTTACAGCTGGCAGAGTGGCTATCCTGGCAGCGATCCGTTGCATAATGCGGATTCGTACGCGCAATTCCCCATGGCTGCGGCCACGGCCGCCATGCTGAACCCAACATCCACTCCCAATCCTTCTCCAACAACGAAGCCAGCCAACCCGAATCCCACGCCTGGCCCTCAGGGCCCACTGCAATTGCAGCGCACTCCCAGGCACGGGACTGAAGGAATGCATCACGATATCGCCGAAGCATACAGGCGCAGCCACGGATTAACTGCAGGAATCGGACCGTCAGATGCCGAGATCATTTATCAGGCGCTCTGGTTTCCTGTTGAACTTTCAACGCTGGCGACCATCACTCCCTGGCAGCTCTCGGTCACGCCCCCCGAACGGCTGGAAGCACCTGCAGGCAGCACCCCTCCAGCAACCGATCCTACCTATGCCGATTACGCCCGTGCACGAAGAGTCATCCGTGTTTTGCAGAACCTCAAGAATCTTACCTATGACTATGAGACCGACTTTAGCCCTGCGGGACGGGATGCAAACCCAACTGAATTGCAGATCCTTGATCGCAATCTTAGCCAGTTACTCGGAACGTTCAACGTTCGCGGCCTGGTGACCGGAACGGGAGGACGAGGCCTGCCTACCGCTCCCGGAGGAACCAGTCCATCCCTGGCGGGCAGAGCGCGCGTAGTTGATTCCATCGGTGATTTTGCGGGGAAACGGTATCAGCTTGAGCGTTGGGCCGGAGCCGACCGTTTTATGAATACGCCGAACACTGAGCTTGAGAGACAGGTCAGAGGGATCTGGGCTGATCCGGCGGCGGGTGTGACCGCAGCAGCGAATGCCCGGGTAACCACGGCGGAAAAAGTTGCAGTAGCCTGGTTTCAAGGCGCAATGTTTTCCGCTCTGGAACCTGCTTTCTACCATCCCGGAGAAGACAAGTTTTATCTTTCACCTCACATTCATCTGGATACACTGGAAGGTGAAGACGTGGCCCGCCATGAAACTGTACATCTTCTGGGCGGTCGCGAGACTACACGCCAAGCTTTCATCACCCGTTTCGGGGCGAGTTGGAAAACCTACTGGAAACCCTTTGAGGAAGGTATGGCGGAGTTCGTGAACACCTCCAGCCGCACTCCAGCGCAGACACCGCCGTCTGCAGCAGGAGCAGGGGGAATCATGTCTGGTTACGTGCAGGCTCTTCGGCAGGTCCGTACATTGATCGCTGCACCCAACATGGGACGTGATGCCGTAATGCGCGCCTATTTTACCGGCCAGATCCCAGCCACTATGTTCCAGGCGTGGCAACAGATTGTAGATAATCCGTAAACCAGGAGGCAATGTGAAGGACCAGGAAGGTATTTGCGCAAGCGGTCCAACCGTGCAAGAGATTTTCGGTCTCCAGCAAGGCAGCCGGGCTATGCTCCGGCGCACCATGTCCCACGGGAGCTTTCGTATGGTCGCTTCGAAGCGTCCCGACGTTGCGGTCTTGATGGAAGCGCTTGATGGCCAAGTGTGCACAGCAACAATTGCGAATGATGATGTCTTCGAACTAAGGCTGGATAAGCCGGTGACGCTTCAGTTTGCTTATGAGGACGTGACCGTAAGACTGGCGCGCAATGAAAATGGCCTGTTTCGTGTGTCGCTCTCCGGCAGAGGCGAGATTCCGCTGCTCCAGGAGGTCGCCAATATTCATCTCAGACTGGAAGCCTGTTGTCTTGTACTGGCTGATGACCAGCCAAGATTGAAATTAACCAGTACTCCGGGGTGCATCAAGATTGAGGTGTACACAGCGCCTTTCCTGGTCCGGGAGTCAGCGCTCATACGGGCCTTTGCACCGGAAACGATAGAAGTATTTGATCTTATCCGGCTGGAAGACGCTTCTTTCGACCCGCCAGAGTACGCGCCAAAGGTCGAACAGGAACGGTAAGTTCGAACTCTACCGGCATTCAAGAGAAATACTGTGGCACTGTCGAAGCTTCTGAAAAGGCGAGGCGACCCAACTTTGGGCTTCGTTTTTCCCTCGCGAATTCGATTGAAGAACCGTCGGCCACCCCCAGATCATATCCGGGCGCTGCGGACGAAACCCGTAAGCGTCCTTTCTTCGTTGATTTTCCGGTCAATCATCACCAACTATCTCCTCCATTCGAAGCGCCCGCCGTAATCAACGATTCCGGCACTTGTGACAATCATCACAGCCCTGTGTGATCTAGTTAGCGCAATCTCTAAGCCTGGTCTTAAAAGAGGCGCCTGGTTTGATCATGCCCGTCCGAGCGACGACTATTGCCACCCAGAGCAGCTGTGTGGCGCGTCTGCGCGTCGTGATTCGCGGTGCGGTGCAAGGTGTGGGTTTCCGTCCGTTCATCTATCGGCTGGCGACCGCCGCAGGTCTTCCGGGATGGGTGATTAACTCTGCGCAGGGTGTTTTCATCGAGGTTGAAGGCGAGCATGATGCGTTGCGTGAATTTCTTCAACGCATCGAGAGCGACAAGCCAGCGATTGCACACATTTACAGCCTGGAACCAACCTATCTTGATCCGGTCGGGTTCAGCCAATTTGAAATCCGGGCAAGCGAAGGTGGCGAAAAGACTGCCCTCATCCTGCCCGATATTGCCACCTGCCCTGATTGCTTACGGGAATTGAACGATCCTGCAGATCGCCGCTTCCGGTATCCCTTCACGAACTGCACCAACTGCGGCCCGCGGTTCACGATCATCGAAGCCCTCCCTTACGACCGGCCGTTGACCAGCATGAAGAAATTCGGCATGTGCGAAGCGTGCTCGCGCGAGTATCACGACCCGGCGGACCGGCGCTTTCATGCACAGCCCAATGCATGTCCAGTCTGTGGCCCGCATGTGGAGTTATGGGATACGGACGGCGCCGTGATTGCGACACATGAGACTGCTCTCGTCCGGTGCGCTGAGGCGATCAAGGAAGGCAGGATTGTCGCGGTCAAAGGCCTGGGCGGCTTCCATCTTATGGTGGATGCGCGCAACGAAACTGCGGTCCTGAACTTGCGGGCGCGAAAGCACCGGGAGGAGAAGCCTTTCGCGCTGATGTTTCCTACGTCCGAGCTTATTGCCGAGCATTGCGAGATCTCACCGGTCGAGAACAGGCTGCTACGTTCTCCCGAGTCGCCGATTGTGTTGCTGCGCGCCCGCACGCCGTGGATGTTGCCGGCAGCCATTGCGCCCGGAAATCCTTATTTGGGCGTCATGTTGCCGTATACGCCGTTCCACCATTTACTGATGCAGGAACTGGGGTTCCCTGTGGTTGCCACCAGCGGCAATCTCTCCGAGGAGCCCATTTGCACCGATGAAAGCGAGGCGTTGACCCGGCTTGCTGGTATTGCCGATCTTTTTTTGGTTCACGATCGGCCCATCGTACGCCACGTTGACGATTCCATTGCACGCGAGATGGCCGGCCGTGAGCTGGTGTTGAGGCGAGCCCGTGGGTTTGCGCCACTACCCGTCTTTGTCCCGGAACCACTCCCGCCGATCGCCGCGGTTGGCGCGCATCAGAAAAATACGGTGGCTGTGTCGGTAGGCGAACAGATTTTTGTGAGCCAGCACATTGGAGATCTGGAAACCGAAGCATCTTTCTCCGCTTTCGAGAGAGTGATCGAAGCGTTTAACCAGATGTATGAGCTGCATCCTGAGGCCTCAGCCTGTGACATGCATCCGGATTACGCCTCTACCAAGTATGCGATGGAAGGCGCTGAGCCAGTGCTTCAAGTCCAACACCATCACGCGCATGTCCTTTCCTGTATGGCGGAAAACCACCTGCAAGCTCCGGTGCTGGGAATCGCATTCGACGGCAGCGGATTTGGCGCGGATTCCACCATCTGGGGCGGAGAATTTCTGCGCGTGACCGATGAGGGCGTTGATCGCGTTGCTCACCTACGAACCTTCCGGCTCCCCGGAGGAGAAAAAGCGGTGCGCGAGCCCCGCAGGGTTGCATTGGCGTTGCTCTACGAGATCTTCGGCGAAAAAGCGTTTGAGGTAGATGTTCCTAGTACTCAAGCTTTCTTGGCCGCCGAGCTGCGGGTAATTCGCACCATGCTGAAGCAGGGATTTAACTCGCCGGTGACTTCAAGTGTGGGAAGGCTGTTCGATGCGATTGCGTCGTTGATCGGACTCCGACAAAGGTGCAAGTTTGAAGGTCATGCCGCCATGGAACTGGAATTCGCAATAACCGGAGACACTCACGAAAGTTTTCCATACGCCATTCATGATGCCGGCGAGTTTCCACTGATTTGTGACTGGGGGCCAATGGTGGAAGCTATTCTTCGCGAAACGTCTCCTTCGATCGGATACATCGCACGAAAATTCCACAACACAATTGGGCGCATCGTGGCAGATATCGCGGAGCGAGTTGGAGAAGCCAAGGTAGTCTTGACCGGAGGATGCTTCCAGAACCGGTATTTGACAGAGAACTGCATTCAGCGTCTCCAAGCCGCGGGTTTTCAGGTGTACTGGCACCAGCGGGTTCCGCCGAATGACGGCGGAATCTCGCTGGGGCAGGTGATGGCAGCGGCGGCGGAGCTGAAGCGGCGCCATCGGAGGTGAATGTATGTGTTTAGCAGTGCCGGGCAAGATCATCAACATCAGCGGCCAGGATGAGCTCCGGGCAGGCGATGTCAGCTTTGCAGGCATCGTCAAGCGCGTAAACCTTGCGTACGTGCCTGAAGCCAGAATTGGCGACCACGTAATGGTCCACGTCGGCTTCGCCATCAGCGTTGTGGATGAAATCGAAGCGCGGAACACGCTCGAATATCT
Source organism: Candidatus Angelobacter sp. (assembly GCA_036258095.1). Classification (GTDB taxonomy): domain Bacteria; phylum Acidobacteriota; class Terriglobia; order Terriglobales; family Acidobacteriaceae; genus Angelobacter. Next base: position 12,025 of record DATAEJ010000028.1, read on the forward strand.
TCAACAAATGGGTGAACTCGCTGAACTGGAGCCATAATCATGAAATTTATTGACGAATATCGTGATGCCAGGCTGGCAAGGCAATATGCGCGGGCAATCGCAGGTATCACCACGCGTCCCTGGTCGATCATGGAAGTCTGCGGCGGCCAGACGCATGCGATTGTCAAATTCGGAATTGACGAACTCCTGCCGAAGAAGATTACGCTGTTGCACGGCCCTGGCTGCCCGGTGTGCGTTACGCCTGTCGAATTGGTTGACCAAGCCACGCAGATCGCAGCGCGTCCTGGCGTAATCTTCTGCTCCTTCGGAGACATGCTGCGCGTTCCGGGTACGGAGTGTGATCTGTTTGACGTGAAATCCCGCGGCGGTGACGTGCGCATAGTCTACTCACCGCTGGACGCTCTCAAGCTGGCGCGTGAAAATCCGGATCGTGAAGTCGTCTTCTTCGCCGTCGGGTTTGAGACCACGGCTCCCAGCAATGCCATGGCAGTATTCCAGGCAAAGCAGGAGGGCATCAGAAATTTTTCGGTGCTGGTCTCCCACGTTCTGGTGCCGCCAGCGATCGAAGCCATTCTCAGCGCGCCGGACAATCGCACCCAGGCGTTTCTGGCGGCCGGCCATGTCTGCACCGTGGTCGGCTTCAATGAATATTTTCCTCTTGTTGAAAAATACCATGTGCCCATCGTGGTCACCGGCTTTGAGCCTCTCGATATTCTGCAGGGTGTCTTCATGTGCGTGCGTCAACTGGAAGATGACCGCGCTGAAGTTGAGAACCAATACACCCGCTCGGTTCGCCGGCAGGGGAACCGGCCAGCTCAGGAGATGGTGAGCCGAGTGTTTAGTGTGGTTTCGCGGAAGTGGCGGGGCGTTGGAGAGATACCGCAAAGCGGACTTGGCCTCTCCGAAGAATTCGCCGCGTATGATGCGGCAAGCAGGTTCGGAGTGGCCGGGTATCACGCCGATGAAGACAGCGAGTGCATGAGTGGGTCAGTGTTGCGGGGCGTAACCAAGCCTCGCGATTGCCCGGCGTTCGGTACGCGCTGCACTCCCGAGCATCCGCTGGGAGCGACGATGGTGTCCAACGAGGGCGCGTGCGCGGCTTATTACCGCTACCGGCGAATCCCGGTGCGCGTAGGTACGGAGGAGGACGACAATGGCTGAGAGTTTTGCGATCGCATGCCCGGCACCGATAGGCAGCCGCGAGCGCGTTGTCCTCGCCCACGGCGGCGGGGGCAGGATGATGCATCAGCTTCTTGAGCAAGTTGTCTTTCCCGCCTTTTCCAGCGCGCAGCTCGATTGTCGTCATGATGGCGCGGTGCTCTCGGGAGCCCCGAAATTGGCATTTACCACTGATTCCTATGTCGTGCACCCGCTGTTCTTTCCGGGCGGCGACATTGGCTCTCTAGCGATCAACGGAACAGTGAACGATCTGGCTATGTGTGGTGCCCGGCCGCAATGGCTGAGCGTGGCGTTCATCATTGAGGAAGGCCTCCCGCTGGAAACATTGCGCGCAGTGGTTGAATCCATGCACCGGTCTGCCGCGCTAGCTGGAGTCTCCATCGTCACGGGCGACACGAAAGTCGTGGACCGCGGCAAGGGAGACGGATTATTTGTAAACACCGCCGGTATTGGCACCGTCGAACACGGCCAGCAGATTTCTCCCGCTGCCGTTCGCCCTGGGGATGCTGTCCTTGTGAGCGGCGATGTGGGACGGCATGGCGCTGCCATCCTGGCGGTGAGGGAAGGTGTGGAGTTCGAGTCAACCATCGAAAGCGACTGTGGACCGCTGGTTCAGCCGGTACTTTCGTTGATCGAAGCCGGCATTGAGGTGCACTGCCTGCGCGATCTCACCCGGGGCGGACTGGCTACCAGCTTAATTGAAATTGCGGAGCAGTCCGGGCTGCACATCAAGATTGACGACGAACTGATCGGCGTGGAGCAGAACGTGCGTGGAGCCTGTGAACTTTTAGGCTTGGATCCGCTTTTCCTCGCCAACGAAGGCCGGATGGTCGTGTTTGTGCCGGAGGCTCAGGCTGCCCGCGCGCTGGAGATTTTGCGTCAGCACGCGATCTGCGCAGGCGCCCAGCGAATTGGCCGAGTGTGCGAAGACTCCATTCCGATGGTGACTGCCAGGAGCAGCATCGGAACACAACGCATCCTGGACATGCAGAGCGGCGAGCAATTGCCCCGCATCTGTTAATCAATGCAGGATGGGGGATAATGCACAGACACTGCTGTTCCCCTGGATCGCCATTTTATCTTGTCATCACTGCGGATTCGCATGCAGCCTGGCGGCGCTGCTCGATCCAATTCAGCCACGTTTGCAGTCCTTCTCCGGTCCGGCAAGACACTTCAATAATGTCAATTCCCGGATGCATCTTGCGCACATTCTCCCGTGCCAGTTGCAGATCGAAGCTTACATAAGGGAGCAGGTCGGTCTTATTAATAATGCATAGCTCTGCCTTGGAGAAGATGGAAGGATATTTCAGAGGCTTGTCTTCACCCTCGGTGACGCTTAAGACAACGACTTTGTCGTGCTCACCCAGGTCATAGCTCGA
>DATAEJ010000029.1:0-5543 GCA_036258095.1 Candidatus Angelobacter sp.
ACGTTACGACGCCTTCTGGGAATTCAATCTGAATCCATGGGACACCGCAGCCGGAGTGCTGATCGTTCAGGAAGCCGGAGGCACAGTCACCAACTTCAGCGGCGGGCCTTTTGCGATCGAGAGCCGCCAGGTGCTGGCGTCGAACACTCTCCTGCACAAAGAGCTCCTCGCGGAATTCAAAGCCATCTTTGACGGCCGTGTGGAAGGTCTGCCGTCGGTGCCGGAGTATTTGGCTGGACGATAAGCCAGAATCACTCAAATGTCACAGAACCTGCGATAAATGATGTGGGGCCATAGCCGTACATTTCATTTGGGGGAAACCACAGATGATTGTTGATCGCTGGACGACGGCGTTTTGGGGAGTGATTTACATCCTGTTCGGATGCGTGTGGTTTTATCGCGCTTACCGCGGTACCAAGCTGGAACAACATCTGGTCACGCTAACCTCTCCTGAGCCGCGCAGGATGATCCGGAGTGACAGGATATGGGCCATCTCGCTGGGGTGTATCAGCACCGCGCTTGGGATTGTGTGGCTTGTGAAGGCGTACCGTTAGCTGCGTCGCGCGCCTATTTCTGTCCCGGCTGGTCAGCCCCAAGCTCGCTGAGAGCTTCTTTCGCGTCACGTGATTGAGGGTTCGCCTTTAGGGCATTCTGGAATGCTGCTACGGCCTTGTCGCGCTGGTTCGTTTCTGAATATAGGGCGCCCAGAAATATAAATGCTTTGTCGTCTTCTTTGTGATTGCTGGTGTACTGCTCCAACGAGGTGATCGCTTTCGCCATGTCCCCCTGCTGGGCCGCAATTTCCGCGCGAAATAGCAGCGCATCACTCCCATGGTTCTTGACGAGTTCGTTCAGTCCAGCAGCAAGCACCAGAGACGTTATAACTACTGTCGCGAGTTGATAAAGCTTGTGGTGCTGCGCGAATGCGCCGAGCGGAAGCCCGATCAACAGGCCGGTTACAAAGCCGCCCAGGTGGCACATATTGTCAACTCGTCCACCCATGAAGCTGCTCTGGCCCAGCATGAAATTGATACCCACGAAGAAAATCATGCTGCTCGTAATGGCCCGCTTTTCTCCCGAAGAAATCGTGAGATTGCCAAATTTCACACCGGCCAACAGCGCGCCGGCAATTCCGAAGATTGCTCCCGAGGCTCCTACTTCGAACCGATTCGAATCTGAGGCAATGCTCAGGAGTGATCCACCAACTCCCGTCACAAGGTAGATCGCGAAGGTCTGCCATTTTCCGAAAAGCCTTTCTGACAGCTCGCCCAGGCTCCACAAACACCACATGTTGAAGGCGATGTGAAGCAATCCTCCGTGCAAAAATCCAGCTGTGACCAGCCTCCAGTATTCGCCGCTCAGGGTCATCGGGCCAAAATTCGCACCCCACTTTAGGAGCGCCGAACCGTTCATCTCCCAGAAGCCAGCCCCAGTCAATACCATCGCGGTATAAACCGCCAGGTTGATCGCCAGCAACGCCGTGGTTGCGGGCCGGTCGCGCATTGTGCCGGTCTTCAGGCCGACGCGGGCACGGCGGGTGGCGCGTCCAGCGCAGTTGTCGCACAGCACCGGCGCCATTCCTTCGTCGTTTACCGGCAGTTCAGCGCCGCACCTCAGGCATTTAGGCATGGACACAGCATAACAAGTCCGATTCAGTTTCCGTAATTAGCTCAATGGCCCAGCAGGAAGGGAAAGACCGTGCAAGTCGACTGCTGCGGAGCTTTGCTTCACATCTCATGCGCGATTTTTGAAGAACCACAAGATGACCGAAAACCCCCGGCTATTCCTCTTCTTTGTGAGCCGCCAGGATCGTTTCCTTTGCGGATTCCTTTAACTTGCCTTCTGCCGCGAGCACATCCGCTAGCTGCGCGTGAGTTTCGGGATCGTTCGGGGCCAGCTCAAGAGATTTCCGCAACGCTATTTCAGCGTCGGCCCAGCGGTGCATTCCCGCCAGGGCTTTCCCGTAAGCGCGATACTCGTTCGCGTCCAGCTTTGAGCTGGCCAATACCTCTTCAAAAAGTCCAGCGGCCCGCGTGTCGTCACGCCCAAGCTTGAGCGTAGCCAGATTTACCCGAGCCCAGCGGTTTCTCGGATCGGTGTCGAGAACCGCGTTATATTCCTGCTCCGCCTCTGAGATTTTGTTCTGCTTATGCAGGCAGTAAGCCAGGGTGCTGTGGGCAGAGAGAGTGTTGCCCGCGTCATCATGCGGAGGGCGCGTTTGCAGGTACTTGCGAACGTACTCGACAGAGGCGTTGCAATCTTCCTGACGAGACGCCTCGATTCCTCTGTTCAGGTAGACGAGATATGACTTGGACTTTGCGACCGCAGCCGTGGTCACCGCCAGAATTACCAGACTCACGGCCGTGAGATTGATGGACCCAAACCGCCGTTGTTCAGGTGAAGCCGAAATCCCACGCGCTACGAAGTATCCCAGAATCAATCCGGTGACCAGCCCACCCATATGCGCCATGTTGTCGATTCCGTTCATGAGTCCGAGCAAGAGGTTGAATAGGGCGAGCTTTGAGACATGGCTAAAAAGTCGCTGTCGGACCGCAGGTTCCAACCCGAGCGGGTTCTTATAGAGAACTGACGCCAGCACGCCAATAATTCCAAACAACGCGCCCGAGGCACCGGCGCTTACTCGATTGGGATTCCAGCTCAGGCTGAGGATCGATCCACCAACGCCTGTGAGCAGGTAGACGGCAATGATTTCCGCGGGCCGGAACAACTTCTCGGCTGCCTTCCCAAGCAGCCGAAGACTGTACATATTGACGGCAAGATGCACTAATCCAATGTGGACAAAGCAGGACGTTACCAGTCGCCAGTACTGGCCGCCCAGAGTGTCTGGGCCGTAATCGGCACCCCAGCGCAACAAATCAGCAGAGGTTGGAAGGCCGGGAGAAACTCCAGTGACGGTCATGGCAGCGAACAAGCCGAAATTGATCGCCAGGAGTATGTTCGTGCCGGTGAGCCATTTGTTCTTGTGCTCGTAAAGGGATGGTATCGCGTCAAGCACGTAAGTTTTCTTTTTCGCGAGACCTGGTTCTGAATTCTGGCAGTTACGACAAAGATCACTCAACTCACCGAAGCTGAAAGACGGAAGCCCTGCACCACATTTCCTGCAATTGGCCAAACATTACCTCTCACGTAGAAGTCCGGGCGTATTGTAGGCTAGGCAGCTCTGCAATGTAACCAGCGAAAGGCCTTGTTCTCCCAAATTTCGGCTGCGTGCGAGCTGCCTTGCGTTCATGCAAACACCGGCCGGAATTGTTAGAATTTTCCTGTGGAACCGTCATTGTTGAACCGCCCAATTGCCAAGCGGCCGGACAGGTGTTCGTTCAAGGGCCGTATCCTGTTTCTCACGGAAGATCCTGAACTGATCCGGCGCCAACTGGCCGGGGAAGACCTGCCCTGGGACACGAAGAACCCGCAGAACAATCCCAAACTGCGCGACGACATCTCCACGGACGAAATCACGCCGGCGCACATCTGCTTCTTCTTTGACGAGACCCTGGGCGAGTTTCCCTACACAGGCCTCAAATGCGGCAATGAGGTTCCCATCAAGCGCGGCGACGTAAAGAAGGGCGGCTTCGTTGCTGCCGTGAGCGGCAAGCGTCGGGGCAAGGGTTCCAGCCGCGAGCAGTCGCCCTATGCTGAGCTCTGCGCCGGCATCAAGCTGGTGGTCGCCGAAAACATCGAGCGTATTTACAAACAGAACTGCCAGAATCTGGGTGTGCTCACCACCACTGATTTCAGCGTGATCGACAAGGTCCGCAATGGGGAAGAGATTCCGCTCAGCAAGTTCACGGAAGGCGAAGATGAGATTACGCGCCAGGTGATCGAGTACGGCGGGCTGTTCCCGTTCAACGTGGCGCGCATGCAGAAAAAGACCTTTCTGCCACCAATTCAAACCGGCGAGCGCGGCATGACAATCGCCGAAAAGATCTTTGCTCGCCACATGCTGAATGAGAAGAACGAGCCCGGCGTGGCTTTCGTGAAGCCCGGCGACACCGGCTTTGCCCGCACGGATCTGCGTTTCAGCCACGAATACGTCACGCCCATGTCGGCTATCTTCTTCGAGCATTTCGTGGGAAAGGATGCCAAGGTCAACGATCCGGCAACCATCTTGTTTTTCCGCGATCACCTGACATTCCTTGATGAGGTACTTTCAGAAGAGAAGCGCAAGATGGGCCTGCTCGACCTTGCCGGCCAGCTCAAGCTCAAGCAGGAAGATTTCGCCAAAAAGCAGGCAATTAAACTCCACGGAGAGCTGAAGGATCGCAAGGGTTCGGAGGGCATCTGTCACTCCGTTATCGCCGAAACTTATGCTCTACCCGGCCAGCTGAACGTGGGTTCGGATTCCCACACTCCCCATGTGGGAGCGGTGGGCTGTGTAGCCTTCGGCATCGGCACCACTGATGTATTTAACTCCTGGATTACCAAGGATGTACGGGTAAAGGTTCCAGAGTCAGTCAAAGTTGTAGTTCGCGGCAAGCGCAAGCCGAACGTCACTGCCAAGGACTTCATCCTGCTCCTCTTAAGCCTGCCTTACATAAAGACCGGGCAGGCGCTCGCCAAGGTCATGGAATATTCCGGGGAGGCAATTGAAGAACTCAGCGTAGACGAGCGCGCCACCATGACCAACATGGCTGCCGAGATCGGCGGGTTCACCGGAATCGTGGCGCCCGATGACAAGACCGTCGATTTCCTGGTCGAACGCCGCGGTATGTCTCGGGCAGAGGCTCAGAAGCTCTGCCATGGACTCTTCAGCGATCCCGACGCCCAATACGCCCACGTGATTGAGTTGAATGCCGATGAGATCACTCCGATGGTCGCTACTCCGGGAGATCCCGGAAACGGAAAGTACGTTCGCGACCTGAACACGCCAGTGCCGGTAGAGATCGCGTACGGCGGCACCTGCACGGCGGGAAAAAATGCCGACATGGATATGTACGCGGCAGTGCTCTCTGACGCGCTGCGTCAGGGCAAGAAAGTTGCCGAGAGCTGCAAGTTCTATATCCAGTTTGGATCACAGGAGACGCGCGAGTATTGCATCCAGCGTGGCTACCTCGACATTTTCAAGCAGGCTGGCGCAATCGTGATCGAGCCGAGCTGTGGCGCTTGCATCAATGCCGGTCCCGGCGTCTCGACGCGCCCTGACCAGGTTGTGATCAGCGCGCAGAACCGGAATTTCCCCGGCCGCAGCGGCCCCGGCCAGATGTATCTGGCAAGCCCATATACCGTGGCGGCGAGCGCCGTGGCGGGTTACATCGTGGAATATGAGCCGCAGCACGAGTTCGCCGCGGCTTAAAGTGAACGTGACGCGCCTCACAGCCATGAGGCGCAAAGCGCAGGCAATCTGGAGCGGACTTCCTTTTTAGAATCGCCGCTCCATCACTTTCCGGCGCAGCTCAGCTTGGCTGGCGTGCCGTCTGGGCGATTCCAGATTGCCGGTTTGATATTTGCTGCTAGAATCTTGGGTTGCCAAATCAGCCCAATAGCTCACGGAGAGATTGACCCTTATGGCGTATGTAATTGCAGAA